>NZ_RKRA01000001.1:3187126-3505839 GCF_003814705.1 Georgenia muralis
GTGAGGTGCGCACGGGTGACGAAGGCGGCGAGGACGTCGAAGGACGCGCGCAGGTCGGCGGCGGTCACCCCGCACCCGCGCAGGTCCACCCCGCGTCCGTCCGCGTCGAGGATGCCCAGCGTCGGGTGCTCGACCGTGCCGGCGACGACCATCTTGGCCTTGTTGCGGTACCCGGACTCCTGGCTCGGCACCGGTGGCAGCCACTCGACCCCGGCCGGCAGCAGCTCCTCGCAGTGGCGCTGCTTGCCGGCGAGCTGGTCGTCGTAGGGCCGGCCCATGAGGGAGCAGGAACGGCAGCGGTCCGCGTCGAAGTAGGAGCACTGCACAGGGTGGGAGTCTACGTCGGGCGGGAGGCGGGCGGTCGGGCGGTCGGGCGGAGGGGGTCAGGGGCGTCGGGGTCTGGCGGGACGCACTCCCGCGACGTAACGTCGTGCCATGAGGCGCGACGCGTGGACCAGGTGGATCCCGGCGATCGTCGTGCCGGCGGCGATCGGGGCGGGCTCGCTCGTCGTCGCCGGGCAGGCCGGCGCGGCCGTGGACCTGCCCGACCTCACCGCCGAGGAGGTCCTCGTCATGGCGGCGGAGCACGAGGTCGAGTCCTTCTCCGGCGCCTTCGAGCAGACCTCGGACCTGGGCCTGCCCGAGCTCCCCGGCGGGTTTGCCGGACCGGGCGACCCCTCGGCCGGCCCGTCCGGGGCCGACCCGGCCGCGGTGGTCGGCGAGGTGCTGGCGGCGCTGACGCAGGACCGGTCCGGCCGGATCTACGCCGACGGTCCCGAGCGCGTGCGGGTGCAGCTCCTCGACCGGTTCGACCAGGTCGACCTCGTCCGCTCGGGCACGCAGGTGTGGCTCTACGAC
The DNA here is from genome assembly GCF_003814705.1 of Georgenia muralis. Lineage (NCBI taxonomy): Bacteria > Bacillati > Actinomycetota > Actinomycetes > Allobogoriellales > Allobogoriellaceae > Georgenia > Georgenia muralis. The sequence goes on from NZ_RKRA01000001.1 coordinate 3,187,985, forward strand.
TCCGCCGAGAACACCGCCACCCACCTCACCCTCCCGGCGGACGCCGTCCCGGGCGGCGCGACGACGGGGCACTCGCTCACCCCCGAGGAGGTGGCCGCACGGTTCGTCGCGGCCGCCGAGGACGGTGCGGACCTCACGGTCGGCGAGGACCGGCTCGTCGCCGGCCGGCCCGCGTACGAGCTGGTCGTGGACCCCCGCACCGAGGACACCCTCGTGGACTCGGTGAGCCTCGCCGTCGACGCGGAGACGGGCTTCCCGCTGGCGGTCACCGTCCGCGCCGTCGGGCAGCAGGACCCCGCCCTCTCGCTCGCGTACACCTCCTTCGACCCGGTCGCCCCGGACGCGGGTCTGTTCGCCTTCGAGCCCCCCGAGGGGGCCGAGGTCGTCGAGAAGGAGCTGCCCGAGGGGCTCGCGGACGGACTGCCCGAGAACCCGCACGGCGTCGACCGGTCGCACCCTGGCCTGCCCGGCGACGACGCGACGGCGGGCCCCCGCGACCTCGCGGCCGCGGAGGGCTTCGGGCTCGAGGGCTCGGGCTGGGACGCTGTGGTCGTCGCCCCGGCCGGGACCGACCTCCTGGACGACCCGCTGCTCGACCAGCTCACCACCGAGGTCGACGACGGCCGGGCTCTGTCGACGTCGCTGCTCACCGTCCTGCTCACCGACGACGGCCGGGTGCTCGCCGGCGCCGTCCCCCTCGAGCGGCTCCTCGCCGTCGCCGCGTCCTGACGTGGGCACCGCCGTGGCGCCCGGGGCGACGGAGCTGGCGATCGAGACCACGGCCCTGACCAAGCGGTTCGGCCGGCAGCGAGCCGTGGACGCGGTCGACCTCGCCGTCCCGCGCGGCGCGGTCTTCGGCTTCCTCGGTCCCAACGGGTCCGGCAAGACCACGACGATCCGTGTGCTCCTCGGCCTCGCCTCGGCCACCGAGGGCGGCGCCCGGGTCCTCGGGCAGGAGGTCCCGCGCGGGCTGCGCGAGGTCCTGCCCCGGGTCGGCGCCCTCGTGGAGGGACCGGCGTTCTACCCCTTTCTCTCCGGTACCGCCAACCTCGAGCGCCTCGACACCGCGAACCGGTACGCCCCGTCGGCCACCCGGACCGAGCGGGTCCACCGCGCGCTGGAGCGGGTGGGCCTGTCGCACGCGGCGGGCAAGCGGGTGCGGGCCTTCTCGCTCGGCATGAAGCAGCGGCTCGGCATCGCCGGTGCGCTCCTCTCCCCGCGTGACCTCCTCGTCCTGGACGAGCCCACCAACGGCCTGGACCCCCAGGGCACGCGCGAGGTGCGCAGCCTCGTCCGCTCCCTCGCCGCGGAGGGCGCGACGGTGTTCGTCTCGAGCCACCTGCTGGCCGAGGTCGAGCAGATGTGCACACACGTGGCCGTCATGAGCGCGGGGTCCCTCGTGGCGCAGGGCAGCCTGGCGGAGCTCCGCCGCTCGGGCGGGGCGGCCCGTGTGCGGGTGCGCACCCCCGACGGCGCCGCCGCGGCCGCCGAGCTCGCCCGGCTCGGGCTCGACCCGGAGCCGGCCGGTGACGCCGTCCTGGCGAGGTTCGGCGGCGCGACCGGGGACGCCACGCCCGGTCCGGCGCCCGAGACGATCGTCGTCGCGCTCGTCGCGGCCGGGGTCCGGGTCCGCGGGTTCGCCGTGGAGGAGCCCACCCTCGAGGAGCGGTTCGTGGCCCTGACCGGGGAGGGGTTCGACGTTGCCCAGTGAGGCCTCGCCGGGGTGGGCCCTGCTGGGCTCGGAGCTGGCCGTGCTGTTCCGCCGGCGCCGGACCTGGGCGATGCTCCTCGCGCTCGCGGCGATCCCCGTCCTCATCGCCGTCGCGGTGCGGCTGTCGTCCTCCCCGCCGGGGCCGGGGGAGGGGCCAACCTTCATCGACCGGATCACCCAGAACGGCCTGTTCGTCTCGGTGACGGCGCTCGTCGTCACCGTGCCGCTGTTCCTCCCCCTGACCGTGGGCGTCGTCGCCGGGGACACGATCGCCGGCGAGGCCGGCCTGGGGACGCTGCGGTACCTGCTCATCGCCCCGGCCGGGCGGGTCCGGCTGCTCCTGGTCAAGTTCGCGGGCGCCGCGGCGTTCTGCGTGGCCGCGACCCTGACGGTGGTGCTCACCGGCGCCGCGATCGGCGCCGCCCTCTTCCCGGTCGGCCCCGTGACCCTGCTCTCCGGCGACACGGTCGGGACGGGCGAGTCGGTGGTCCGGTCCCTCCTCGTGGCCGGCTACGTCACGGTCTCCCTCCTCGGGCTCGCCGCCGTCGGGCTGTTCGTCTCCACCCTCACCGAGGTCCCGGTCGGCGCCATGGCGACCACCGTCGTCCTCGCCATCGTCTCCCAGGTGCTCGACTCCCTCGCGCAGCTCGAGTGGCTCCACCCGTGGCTGCTCAGCCACCACTGGCTCGGCTTCGCCGACCTCCTGCGCAACCCGATGGCGTGGGGGTCCTTCACGGACAACGCGCTCCTGCAGGCGGGGTACGTGCTCACCTTCGGTGCGCTCGCCTACGGGCGCTTCGTGACCAAGGACGTGCTTTCCTGATCCTCCGACCCCTCTTTCGGAAGGCACCCCACGTGGACACGACCGGCCTCATCTATGCCGCCGCGGGCCTCGCCGCCCTCCTCGCGGCGCTCCTGCCCGTCGCGCTGCGGCGTGCCCCGGTGTCCATGCCCATGGCCTTCCTCGGCGCGGGGGTCCTCGCGTTCGCCACGATCCCCGAGCTGCCCGACCCGGACCCGCTGGCGCACGGCGGCGTCGCCACGCACCTGACCGAGGTCGTCGTCATCATCTCCCTCATGGGCGCGGGTCTGGCGCTCAACCGCCCGATCGGGTGGCGGCGGTGGATCACCACCTGGCGGCTGCTGGGCATCACGATGCCGCTGACCATGCTCGCGGTGGGTCTCCTCGGCGGCTGGCTGCTGGGCCTGGGTGCGGCGGGCGCCGTGCTCCTCGCCGCCGCCCTGGCCCCCACCGACCCGGTCCTGGCGAGCGAGGTGCAGGTGGGCGAACCGTCCGACGACCCGTCGGACGAGGACGAGGCACGGTTCGCGCTGACCTCCGAGGCCGGCCTCAACGACGGCCTGGCCTTCCCCTTCACCTACGCCGCGATCGCCATCGCGACGGCGGGGGTGGCACCGTCGGGCTGGCTCGGTGAGTGGCTGCTCGTCGACGTGGTGTGGCGCCTGACGGCCGGGGTGCTCGTCGGCGTCGGGGTCGGGTGGCTCCTGCGCACCCTGTTCTTCCGGGCCCCCTCCGAGCGCTTCCGGCTGGCCGAGCACGGCGAGGGCTTCGTCGCGCTCGCAGCCACCTTCGCCGCCTACGGCGCGGCCGAGCTCATCGAGGGGTACGGCTTCGTCGCCGTCTTCGTCTGCGCGTTGACCATCCGATCGGCCGAGCGGGACCACGGCTACCACAAGATCCTCCACGAGTACGTCGAGCAGATCGAGCGGCTCCTCACCATCGTCGTCCTCATCCTCCTCGGGGGTGCCGTCGCCCGCGGGCTCCTCGCCGAGGTGGGCTGGCAGCACGTCGCCCTGGCGCTGGCGGCGGTGCTCCTGGTGCGCCCCCTCACGGGTTGGGTGGGGCTCGCCGGCGGGAAGACCGGGCCCCGTGAGCGCGGCGCGATCGCGTACTTCGGCATCCGCGGGATCGGCTCGCTGTACTACGTCTCCTACGCCCTGGGGAAGGCGGAGTTCGACCAGGCGGAGACGCTCTGGGCCACCGTCGGGCTCGTCGTGGTGACCTCCGTCGTCATCCACGGCGTCACCGCCACACCGTTCATGGCCGAGCTCGACCGCCGCCGGGAGCGGGCGGCCGCCGTCAGCGGCCGGCCGGAGGCGGCGCCGACCACCCCCGTGTGACCACCAGGGGGCCCGCTACCCCCCGCCGAGCCGCCGGAGCAGGAGGACGCACACGTCGTCGTGCCCCTCACCGCCCTCCAGGAGGCGGGCGGTGAGGGCGGCGACGAGGTCGGCGGGCGGCAGGCCGCCCACCTCGTCGAGGTGAGCGGTGAGAGTGGCCAGTCCCGTGCGCAGGGACCGGTCGCGCCGCTCGACGAGCCCGTCGGTGAACAGCAGAAGGCGGTCCCCGGTCGCCAGCTCGAGCGTGTCCTCCACGCGGCCCCGGCCGGGGTGCCCGAGGCCGAGCGGCGTCGAGCGCCCGCCCCACACCAGGCGCCCGGGGCCGTCGACGGGCAGCAGGAGGGGCGGCATGTGGCCGGCGCACGCGTAGCGCGCCCGGCCGGTGCCCAGGTCGAGCTCGACGTAGGCCAGCGTCGCCGACACGGCGCCGTCGACCTGCTCGACGAAACGGTCCAGCCGTGTGAGGACCTCGGCCGGGGACGTCCCCGGACCGGCCACCGCACGCACGGCGCTGCGCAGCTGGCCCATCGCGATCGCGGCCCCGAGCCCCCGGCCCACCACGTCCCCGACGACGAGGGCGAGGGTGTCCTCGTCGACCCGGAACGCGTCGAACCAGTCCCCGCCCACCTCAAGGCTGTCCACACCCGGGTGGTAGGCGGTGGTGACGTCGAAGCGGGGGTCGCTGGGCGGCTCGCCGGCGAGCAGCGAGTCCTGGAGCTGGTGGGCGATGCTCGTGCTCTGCTCGTAGAGCAGGGCCCGGTCGAGGGCGAGGCCGGCCTGCTCGGCGACGGCGGTGACGATCTCGGGGTCGAGCGGCTCGGCGCCGGGCGCCGGGCTCGGCAGGAGCGAGAGGAAGCCGTGGAGGCGGGTCTGGCCGTGGAGCGGCGCGACGAACCACTCGCCCTCGGACCGGGTGGATCGCCCCTTCCGGGCCGGCCGCAGACGCGGACGCGGCGAGGCCGGTCCGAGGTGGGAGCGAAGGACCAGTCCGTCCGGGTCGGTGAGCCAGAGGCTCGCGGCAGCGGCGCCGAGCCGACCGGTCGAGGCCTCGAGCAGCGCGGCGCCGACGCCGTCGACGCCCACGCCCAGGGAGAGGGCGGAGGTCGCGGCGAGCAGCGCCGCCGTCCGCGCCGTCGAGGTCTCCGCCGCGCGGCGGGCGGCGAGGAGGTCCCGCTCGTACCGGCTGCGCTCCCGGGCACCCGAGACGGCGACGAGCACCTCGTCCTGCCCGGCGCCGTCGGGACGCGCGGTGGCGGCGACGAGCACCGGGAGGCGGCCGTGGGGCGTCCTCAGCTCGAGGGCGACCTCGTCGAACCTGCCGTCCACGAGCAGCAGCGGGGAGAGGTGGGTCTCCCAGAAGATCCGCCCGCCCACGGACAGCAGCTCGGTGAACCGGGCACCGCCCAGGACCTCGGCGACCGGCCGTCCGACCCAGGAGAGGAACGTCTTGTTCGCGGCCGAGACGGTCCCGTCGGGCCGGAGCCGGACGAGCCCGCACGGCGCACCGTCCCAGGGGTCCGGTGGGGCGTTCACGCGGCGAGGTACCCGCGCATCGCGGCGACGAGCTGGTCCGGCGCGCTGAGGTTGGGGCAGTGCCCGACGGCGTCGAGGGTGACCAGCTCGGAGCCGGCGAGGTGCCGGTGGACGAACGCGCCCACCGAGGGCGGGGCGATGACGTCCTCCCGGGTCTGGACCACCAGGGCGGGGGTGCTCACCCGCGCCAGGTCGGCGCGGTTGTCGGAGCGGAAGGTCGTGCGGGCGAAGTGGCGCGCCACGGCCGGGTCGGTGCGGCAGAAGCTGGAGGTGAGCTCCTCGCCGAGCTCGGGCCGGTCGGGCACGCCCATGATCGTCGGGGCGATGAACGCCGACCAGCCGAGGTAGTTCTCGTCCATGGTCTCGAGCAGCTCGTCGATCTCCGCGCTCGTGAACCCGCCGCGGTACTCGCCGTCGTCGGTGTACCGGGGGTTCGGGCACACGAGCACGAGGCGGGCGAAGCGCTCGGGGCGCCGGGCGGCGGCGAGCGCGCCGATCATCGCGCTGACCGAGTGCCCGACGAAGGTCACGGGGGCGAGGTCGACGGTGTCGAGGATCTCCAGGACGTCCTCGGCGTAGCCGTCGAGGGAGGAGTAGCGCTCCGGGCGGAAGGCGGCGACGTCGGAGCCACCGGCACCGACGTGGTCGAACAGGACGACCCGGTGGGAGCGCTCGAACGCCGGGGCCACGTGACGCCACATGCCCTGGTCGCACCCGAAGCCGTGCGCGAGGACCATGGGCGGGGCGCCCTCGGGCCCGCTGAGCCGGACGTTGTTGCGCTCGAGCACTCTCACCCCGGCAGGCTACGGGACGGCGCGCCGCCGCCGCGCGCCGGCCCGGCGCAGCGGGGCAGGCGCGCTGCCGGCGGTGCTAGAGCCAGCGTCGGATCGGCGCGACGGCCGCCTCCAGCGCACGCTGCCGGGGGGAGCGCTGCCGCCACCGGTCGAGGTCGATCTCGCGGCTGCGCCCGAGGTCGTCGAGGAACTGCTGCTCGAGGACCTCGACGACGGCGGCGTCGAGGACGACCATCGCGACCTCCTCGTCGTGGTCGAGGGAGCGGCGGTTGAGGTTGCTCGACCCCACGAGGGCGGCGGTGCCGTCGACGACCATGATCTTCGTGTGCAGCATGCTGGGCTGGAAGTTCCACACGCGCACCCCGGCGTCGGCGAGCTCGGCGTAGACCGCCTCGCCGGCGAGCTGGGCCACCCGCTTGTCCGCGTGCGGACCGGGCACGAGGACGTCGACCTCGACCCCGCGCGCGGCCGCCTCGCGCAGCGCGGCCCGCATCGCCTCGTCGGGGGCGAAGTAGGCGCTCTGGAGACGGATGCGCCGGCGGGCCGAGCGCATGAGGACGTACCACACCGTGTGGATGTCGTCCCAGCCGATGCTGGCCGAGCCACGCACGACCTGGACCACCGCGTCGCCCCGGTGGGGGTGGTCGGGGAACCGGTCGCGCTCGTCGTAGAGGGACCGGCCGGTCTCGGCCCAGTCCTGGACGAACGCCGCGGCGAGGCCGTCCACCGCCGGGCCCTCGACCCGGAAGTGGGTGTCGCGCCACTGCGTCTCGTCGCGGGCGTCGCCGGCCCACTCCTCGGCGATGCCGACCCCGCCGGTGAACGCGAGGGACTCGTCCACGACGCAGACCTTGCGGTGGCCGCGGTGGTTCTGCTTGAAGGGCGAGCGCACGAGGGGACGTCGGAACCACTGGACGTCCACGCCCGCGGCCTCCATCGCCTGGACGAGGCCGGGCTCGATGTGGAAGCCGCCGAGGGCGTCGATGAGCACGCGCACCCGCACGCCCGCGCGGGCCCGGTCGGACAGTGCGTCGGCGAACGCCCGGGCGGGCCAGCCCTTCCAGTACACGAACGTCATGAGGTCGACGCTGCGGCGGGCCCCACCGATCGCCTCGAGCATGGCGGGGAAGATCTCGTCGCCGTTGTGCAGCACCTGGACGGCGTTGCCCTCGGTGAAGTGCACCCCGATGAGGCACTCGAGGGTGCGCCGCAACCGGCGGCGCGAGTCCTCCCCGCCCTCGGCCCCGGGCCCGGTCACGCCCTCGCCGGGTTCAGGCCGGGTCGCCTCGCTCATGGTGGTCAGGCCCGGCGGAAGCCGGCCCACAGGTCGATGCCCGCGTCGCGCGCGTGGTCGTCGATCGTGGCGAGCTCGTCGTCGGTGAAGGAGAGGTTGTCCAGGGCGCCGAGGTTCTGCTCGAGCTGGGCCACGCTGGAGGCGCCGATGAGGACCGAGGTCACCCGCTCGTCGCGCAGCGCCCACGCCAGGGCCATCTGGGCCAGGCCCTGCCCGCGGCCCTCGGCGATCTCGGCGAGCTTGCGCACGTGGTCGAGTGTGGCGTCGGTGAGCAGGTCGGGGGAGAGCGACTTGCCCTGGCTGGCGCGCGAGCCCTCGGGGATGCCGCCGAGGTACTTGCCGGTGAGCATGCCCTGCGCGAGCGGCGAGAACGCGATGCACCCGGCTCCGACGTCGGCGAGGGCGTCGAGGAGCCCCTCGCTCTCGATCCAGCGGTTGAGCATCGAGTACGACGGCTGGTGGATGAGCAGCGGGGTGCCGAGGTCGGCGAGGATCTGCGCGGCGCGCCGGGTGTCCTCGGGGCCGTAGGAGGAGATCCCGGCGTACAGCGCCTTGCCGCTCGTGACGGCGGTGTGCAGGGCCCCCATCGTCTCCTCCAGCGGGGTGGAGGCGTCGAAGCGGTGGGAGTAGAAGATGTCGACGTAGTCCAGGCCCATCCGGGCCAGGGACTGGTCCAGGCTCGCGAGAAGGTACTTGCGCGAGCCGCCGCCCTGACCGTACGGGCCCGGCCACATGTCGTACCCGGCCTTGGTCGAGATGACGAGCTCGTCGCGGTAGGGACGGAGGTCGTCGGCGAGGTGGCGGCCGAAATTGCGCTCCGCCGAGCCGTAGGGCGGGCCGTAGTTGTTGGCCAGGTCGAAGTGGGTGACGCCCAGGTCGAAGGCGCGACGCAGGATCGCGCGCTGGGTCTCGAAGGGCATGTCGTCCCCGAAGTTGTGCCACAGGCCCAGCGACACCGCAGGGAGGTCGAGGCCGCTGGCGCCGGTGCGGCGGTAGACCATGTCGTCGTAACGGGCGGGGGAAGGGTTGTACGTCATGGCGACGAGTCTGGCCCGTCCGCGACGCCGTGTCCAAGGGCCGGTGCCAGGACGACGACGGCGATCTCCCGGCTGGTCCGCTCCTGGTACCGGGCGTACAGCGGGTGACCGGCGACGATCCGCGGCCACAGCTCGGCCCGCTCCGCGGGGCCGGCGACCCGGGCGTGCATCGCGCGGCCCGGGGCCCCGGGCGGACGCACGTGGACACGCGGGTCCGCGGTGAGGTTGACCAGCCACGCCGGCGGCCGGTCGTCACCGCCGCGGGAGGCGACGACGACGTAGCCGGCGCCGTCGTGGAGCGGGGCGGTGAGCAGGACGGTGTGGCGCCGGCCGGTGCGCCGGCCGGTCGTCGTCAGCTCCAGGACGGGCATGCCGGCCGCGACCCGCCCCACCCGGCCGCGGGAGAGGACCAGGAGCGCGCGGTGGCCGGCGTTCATCGCCCGGAGCAGGGCGTCGGCGGGCATCGGGCCTCCTCGGTCCGCGCGGTGGGCGCGTTGCGGGCACACTACCGAAGGTGCCCGTTGACCCCGTCGCCCGGCTGCTCGCCGACCCGCCCGACCTGCCCGTCGCGGGGGCGCTGGCCGAGCTCGTCGACGCCGTGCGCGCCCGCGGCGCCGCCGTCGTCCATGCCCCGCCGGGCACCGGCAAGACGACCCTCGTGCCGCCCGCGCTCGCCGCGCACGTGCCGGGCACGGTCGTGCTCACCCAGCCCCGGCGGGTCGCCGTCCGGGCCGCGGCCCGCCGACTCGCGTACCTGCTGGGCGAGCCCCTCGGAGCGACCGTGGGCTACAGCGTCCGGGGTGACCGGGTGGTCGGGCCGCGCACGCGCGTCGAGGTCGTCACCACCGGGGTGCTGCTGCGCCGGCTCCAGCGCGACCCCGAGCTCCCCGGCGTCGGCGCGGTCGTCCTGGACGAGGTCCACGAGCGTCATCTTGACGCCGACCTCGCCCTGGCGCTGCTCGTGGACGTCCGCGCCAACCTGCGCCCGGACCTCCCGCTCGTGGCGATGTCGGCGACCGTCGAGGCCGCGAGGACCGCCGCGCTGCTCGGCGAGGGGGTCCCGGTGGTCTCGGTGACGGGCGCCCTGCACCCCGTCGAGATCCTGTGGTGCCCGCCGCCCGCGGCGCGGGCGGACCACCGGGGGGTGACCCCGGCGTTCCTCGGCCACGTGGCCCCGACGGTCCGCCGGGCGCTGGGGGAGCGGTCCGGCGACGTGCTCGTCTTCCTGCCCGGCGCCGGTGAGATCGGCGCGGTGGCCCGCCGGCTGGCGGGGGTCGACGCCGACGTCCGGCCCCTCCACGGCCGCCTGCCCGGACCCGAGCAGGACCGCGCGCTCGACCCCGGCCCGCGCCGGAAGGTGGTGCTCTCCACCGCGGTGGCGGAGTCGTCCCTCACCGTCCCGGGCGTGCGGGTGGTCGTCGACGCCGGGTTCTCCCGGGAGCCGCGCACCGACCACCGCCGCGGTCTGGCCGGGCTGGTGACCGTTGGCGTGAGCCGGGCCGCGGCCGAGCAGCGGGCCGGGCGGGCGGGTCGGGAGGGCCCCGGCGCCGTGTACCGGTGCTGGTCGCCGGCGGAGCACGCCGGCCTGCGCGAGCACCCCGCCCCGGAGATCGCCACCGCCGACCTGGCGTCCTTCGTCCTCGAGGTCGCGTGCTGGGGCGGGGGCGACCTGACCCTGCTCGACCCGCCACCGCCCGCGGCGGCGGACGCCGCCCGGGCGACCCTGCGCCGGCTCGGGGCGCTCGACGACGCCGGCACGGTGACCGCCCGAGGGCGGGCGATCGCCGCGGTCCCGGCGGACCCGCGCCTGGCCCGGGCGCTGCTCGACGCCGCCCCGGTGGTCGGCGCCCGACGAGCGGCGGAGGCGGTGGCGCTGCTGACCGAGTCCACAGCGGGGGACGATCTCGTCGCGGCCCTGCGAGCGCTGCGGCGCGGCGGCGCGGGGTCGGCCGCGTGGGCCGCGCAGGCCCGGCGCCTGCGCAGCCTCCTCGACGAGCGGCGCGGCGGGACCGGCGCGGCGCCGGGTGCTGCGCTGCCCGACGACCTCGCCGTCGGGCTCGTCGTCGCCCTCGCCCACCCCGACCGCCTGGCCCGGCTGCGTCCCGGCGGGTCGGGGTACCTCATGGTCTCGGGCACGGGGGCGGTCCTGCCGCCGGGCTCGGGACTGGCCGGCTCACCCTGGCTCGCGGTCGCCGACGCCGAGCGCACCGCCGGGCGACGCGACGCCCTCATCCGCTCCGCCGTCCCCGTCGACGAGGACCTCGCCCTGGAGGCAGCCGGCGCGACGCTCCACGAGGAGGAGGAGGTGCGCTGGGAGGGACGGGTGATCGCCCGCCGCACCCTCGCCCTGGGAGCGGTGGAGCTGACCTCGACCCCGTTCGACCCGGCTCCGGACCAGGTGGTCGGCGCCGTGCGGGAGGCGCTGCGCAGCGACGGCCTGGACACCCTCGCGTGGTCGGCGGCGGCCCGCGCCCTGCGCGCCCGGCTCGCGTTCCTCCACCGCGCGCTGGGCGAGCCCTGGCCCGACGTCGGCGACGACGCCCTGCTCGAGCTCGACTCCTGGCTCGGGCCCGACCTCGCCCGGGTCCGGGGCGCCGGCGACCTGCAGCGCCTCGACCTTCTCGGTGCCCTGCGCCGGCTCCTGCCCTGGCCCGAGGCCGCCCGCCTGGACGAGCTGGCCCCCGAGCGGGTGACCCTGCCCAGCGGCTCGTCCGCCGCGGTGGACTACACCGGGGAGCGGCCCGTCCTGGCGGCCCGGATCCAGGAGGTCTTCGGCTGGCAGGAGGCCCCCCGTCTGGCCGGCGGGCGGGTGCCGGTGCTCGTGCACCTGCTCTCCCCGGCCCGTCGCCCCGCCGCGGTCACCGACGACCTGGCGTCGTTCTGGGCCACCGGGTACACCCAGGTGCGGGCCGAGCTGCGCGGGCGCTACCCGCGCCACGCGTGGCCGGAGGACCCGCTCACGGCGGCGCCCACCCGCGGCACCGGCCGGCCCCGGCGTGCGTGAGGGGCTGGGTCAGCGACGGGCGGCCTCGTAGCGGGCGAGCGCCTCCACCCGCTCGGCGGCGTGGTCGACCACCCGCTCGGGGTATCCCGGTGCCCCGCCGTGGCGCCACGGCTCGTGCGCGGCGGCGCCGGCCGGGTGTGCGAGCTCGGGGACGTACCGGCGCACGTAGTCGCCGTCGGGGTCGAACCGCAGGCCCTGGGCCACGGGGTTGAAGACGCGGAAGTAGGGGGCGGCGTCCGTGCCGGTGCCCGCGGCCCACTGCCACCCGTGGCTGTTGGAGGCGATGTCGCCGTCACGCAGGAGGTCGAGGAAGTGGCGGGCCCCGTGCGGCCACCACACGTGGAGATCCTTGACGAGGAAGGACGCCGTGACCATGCGGACCCGGTTGTGCATCCACCCCTCGGCGAGGAGCTGGCGCATGCCGGCGTCGACGAACGGGTAGCCCGTGCGTCCGGCCCGCCACGCCTCGAACCGGGTGGCGGTGGGCTCTGCGGCGGGGTCGTCGTACACGAGCGAGCCGAGATCCGCGCGCAGGTCGGCCCACGCCGAGGCGGGGTGGTGGTGGAGGACATCGGCGTAGAACTCACGCCAGCACAGCTCGCTGACGAAGGTCTGCGCGCCCCTGCTGCCGCCCGCCCGGTGCGCGGCGACGTCGGCGAGGAGCGTGCGGGGGTGGACCGTGCCGAGCTTGAGGTCGGCCGACAGGCGCGACGTTCCCGCCACGTCCGGCCGGTCCCGTCGCTCGGCGTAGCGCTCGAGCCCGTTGTCGAGGAACGCCTCCCACCGGCGCAGTGCGGCGTCCTCGCCGGCCCCTCCGGCCCTGCCGGTGTCCGGTCCCGCGAGGACCCGCGCGCCCGCGGGGTCCGTGGGCGCCGCGCCCCACCGGACCGCGGGCAGGGGCGCCGGGCCGGGCGCCCCGTGGTCGCGCCAGGCCCGGGAGAACGGGGTGAAGACGCGGTAGGGGGTGCCGTCGGCCTTGCGCAGGACCCCGGGGCCGACGGCGTAGGGGGTGCCGGTGGCCACGAGGTCCACGTCGAGGGCCCGCTCCACCTCGGCGTCGCGCCGGCGCCCGTACGGGGTGGTCTCCCGGCTGACGTGCACCGCGGCCGCCCCGGTCTCGCGGACGAGAGCGGGAAGGACCTCCTCGGGCCGGCCGCGCCGCACGACCAGGGCGCCGCCGGTGGCCTCGTGCAACGACCGCAGGGCGCCATGGAGCGCGTCGCGCCGGGCTGCGCCCGCGCCGTCGAAGGCCGGGTCGAGGACGAACACCGGCACCACCGGGCCGGCCCCCGCGGCGGCGAGCAGGGCGGGATGGTCCCGCAGGCGCAGGTCGCGGCGGAACCACAGGACGGTGGTGGGCACGTCCGGACACTATCCGTGCCTACCCGGCCACGCCGCTGGGACCAGCCGGCCGAGGGGACACGCCTGAGCCTGAGAACCCCGGCGCAGGGCCGCGAGGTCGCGCCGGGTCGAACAGGCGTACGATGGCGCGCATGACGGTCGGGGCGGACGGCGTCGCCCCGTGGTGGGCGGGCCGGCAGAGGATCCTCAACAGCCGTGGCGTGCCCGGGCGGTTCACGACCGCCCAGGCGCCGGTCCCCGTCGTCGCCCGGCTCGTGTGGGCCGACGACGGCGAGGAGCTCGTGGAGACCGTCGCCACCGCCTGGACGTCACCGCTCGTCCTCGTGGCGGTGGGCGACCCGCGGTCGGCCTACCGGGGGGTGTGGGTGCCCGCCCGGGACGTCACCCGCCGGTGAGGGCGCCGCGACTGCCGTCCCCGGACCGCCGCCCCGGCACCGGCCCGCCTGGACTGGTGCCGCGTTAGCGTCGCTGCTCGCGGTAGCGGCGGATGAGCGCGTTGGTGGAGGAGTCGTGGGCCGGCTCGTCCTCCCCGGTCAGCTCCGGCACGATCCGCCCGGCGAGGACCTTGCCGAGCTCGACGCCCCACTGGTCGAAGGAGTTGATGCCCCACACGACGCCCTGCGTGAAGACCTTGTGCTCGTACAGGGCGACGAGCTGGCCGAGGACGGACGGGGTGAGGGCCGGAGCCAGGACCATCGTGGTCGGGTGGTTGCCGGCGAACGTGCGGTGCGGCACGAGGTCGGCGGCGACGCCGTCGGCCCGTACCTCGTCCGCGGTCTTGCCGAAGGCCAGCGCCTCGGCCTGGGCCAGGAGGTTCGCGGTGAGGAGGTCGTGGTGCGGGTCGATCTCCACGGCCGGCCGGACGAAGCCGAGCAGGTCCGCCGGGACCAGCTGGGTGCCCTGGTGGATGAGCTGGTAGAAGGCGTGCTGGCCGTTGGTGCCGGGCTCGCCCCACACCACCGGGCCCGTCTCGACGCGCACGGGCTCGCCGTCGACGGTGACGGACTTGCCGTTGGACTCCATGTCGAGCTGCTGGAGGTAGGCGGGAAAACGCGCGAGGTGCTGGTTGTACGGCAGGACGGCGTGCGTGGCCGCGCCGAGGAAGTTGCGGTACCAGATCCCGATCAGACCCAGCAGCGCAGGGACGTTGCGCTCGAGCGGGGTGGTGCGGAAGTGCTCGTCGACGGTGTGGAACCCGTCGAGCATCTCGCGGTAGCGCTCGGGGCCGATGGCGATCATGAGCGACAGGCCCACCGCCGAGGTGAACGAGTAGCGGCCGCCGACCCAGTCCCAGAACCCGAACATGTTGGCGGTGTCGATGCCGAACCCGGCGACCTCGGTGGCGTTGGTGGAGACGGCCACGAAGTGCTTGGCGACCGCCGCGTCGTCGCCGAGGCCCTCGACCAGCCAGGCGCGGGCCGTGCGGGCGTTGGTGATGGTCTCGATGGTGGTGAAGGTCTTCGACGCGACGACGAAGAGGGTGCTCGCCGGGTCGAGGCCGTCGAGCGCGTCGGCGATGTCGTCGCCGTCGACGTTGGAGACGAAGAGCGATCGGATGCCGGGGTGGCTGAAGGGTGCCAGGGCGCCGGCGGCCATGGCGGGGCCGAGGTCGGACCCGCCGATGCCGATGTTGACCACCGTGGAGATGCGCGCGCCGGTGTGGCCGGTCCAGGCCCCGGTGCGGACCTGCTCGGCGAAGGCGGCCATCTGGTCGAGGACGGCGTGGACGTCGGCGACGACGTCCTGGCCGTCGACGACGAGCTCGGCCGAGCGCGGGGCGCGCAGGGCGGTGTGCAGGACGGCGCGGTCCTCCGTGGTGTTGATGTGCTCGCCGCGGAACATCGCCTCGGTCCGCTCGGGCAGCCCGGCGGCCCGCGCCAGGTCCACCAGGAGCGCGAGCGTCTCGTCGGTCACGCGGTTCTTCGAGTAGTCGACGTAGAGGTCGCCCACCTCGGCCACGAGGCGTGTGCCCCGCTCGGGGTCGGCCGCGAAGAGGTCCCGCAGGTGCGCGTCGCCGGCGGTCGCCGCGTGCGCGGCCAGGGCCTGCCAGGCGGGGGTGGTGGAGATGTCGGGTCGGCTCACGGGGTGCGCTCCTCCGCCGGGCTGGCCCCGGCCTCGTCGGTCCGCCGGGTCCGGCCCGGCCTTGACGGGACCATCATGGCGCGGTGAGGGCACCGGGACGAACCCGCGGCGCGGCGACGGCGTCGCGGCGCGCACTCAGCCGACGGTGACGGTCCTGGTGTCGACGGTCGGCTCACCGCCGGCGCCGCCGGAGGGGTCGTCCTCGGTGATCTCCACCGTGTAGGTGCCCGGGTCGAGCTCGACCGTGAAGGAGAACGGCGCGAAGGTCTGGCCCTCGCTCGTCATCGTGAAGCCCGCCTCGACCTCGGTGCCTGCGTCGTCGAGGACCCGCCACGGCAGGTTGGCCTCGAAGACGGCCGCCTCACCGGAGACGGTCAGCGGCGAGGTGACCGCCGCGCCCTCGGCGGGCCGGTCGATCTGCACGAGCTGCCGAACGTCGAGCGGGTCCTCGGCCGCGACAGGCTCGTCCCACACGAGCGTGCCCCACAGCTCACCGGCGGGCTCGCCGTCGATGAGGAGGAGGACGTCCGCGTCCTCGGCGCCGGCGGCGCCGGTGACCGTGTGGACGAGCTGCTGGACCATCATGGCCGCGCCCTCGGAGCCCACGTTGGCGGTGCGCGCCTCGGTGGAGAGGTCCACGACGAGGGTGCCGTCGTCGTCCTCGACGCCGAGGACCTCGGTGGCCGGGTCCCACGTGGTCGTGTAGTCGGGGTCCTGCGGGCCCGCGACCATCGTCTCGACGGCGCCGACGAGGGGGTCGCCGACGACCTCACGCAGCTCACGCGCCAGGCGGATGCCGTTGCGCGTGTCCACGACGAAGTACACCGGCACCTCCTCCGTCCCGGCGGGCTCCGTGGCGGGCTCCGTGGTCGGCTCCGCGCCGGGTTCGGTGGTGGGTTCACCGGTGGGGCCGGCGGTGGCGGTGGCCCCACCGGTGGGCGACGCGCTCGTCGTCGGGTCGGTGCCCGGGTCGACGTCGGTGCACGCCGTCAGGACGAGGACGAGGGCGGCGACCGGCCCCCATCGTCGAAGGTGTCTGGCCATGTCGGCCTCCTCGGTGGGGCGGCGTCGCGGGTGGGGCCGGTGCGCCGGCCCGGACGGCCCGAAGGCCGGACCATCCCCGCCGCACGCTCCCAGTGTGGCACCGCCGGGCCGCGACGGACGGGGGTTGGGGACGTAGGCTCGCCGCGGAGAGGGGGCCGCCGGTGATCCACGTCGGCACGTCGGGCTGGAGCTACGACCACTGGGACGGGGTGCTGTACCCCCCGGGCTCGCCGCCGCGCGAGAGGCTGGGGCACTACGTGCAGCGGTTCGGCACCGTCGAGCTCAACGCCAGCTTCTACCGCTGGCCGCGGGAGGCCGCCTTCGCGAGCTGGCGCCGGCGGACGCCCGAGGGCTTCCTCCTCTCGGTCAAGGCGCCCCGCGGGCTCACCCACGCCCGGCGCCTGTACGCCCCCGAGCCCTGGGTCGAGCGCCTCGCGGTGGCGTGGCACACCCTGGGACCGCGCCGAGGCGTGGTGCTCGTCCAGCTCCCGCCCGGGCTCGAGCGCGACGACGCCCGGCTCGGCTACTTCCTCGGCCGGCTCCCGCCGTGGATGCGGGTGGCGATCGAGATGCGCCACCCCAGCTGGCACGACGAGGCCGTGCTGGACATGCTCGCCGGCCACGGCGCCGCCTACTGCGTGATGAGCGGCGCGGGTCTGCCGTGCCTGCTGCGCGCCACCGCGCCGCACGTCTACGTCCGCCTCCACGGGCCCGACCACCACCACCTCTACGGGGGGCAGTACTCCGAGGACGACCTGCGGTGGTGGGCCGACCGTCTCCGGGAGTGGGAGGGGTCGGGCCGGGAGGTCTTCGCCTACTTCAACAACGACGGCGGCGGCAACGCCGTGCGCAACGCCGGCCGGCTCCGCGAGCTGCTGGACCGCTGAAGCCCCACGGAGCCGAGCCGCCGGACCGCCGCGGCCACGGCGGTGCGCGCGCCGGCGCCGAGGGCGGCCAGCCGGTCGACCCCCGTCACCGGCAGGAGGGCGGCCCGCAGCCGGGCGCGGCGCGGAGCCGCGGCCCTGACCTCCGCCAGGACGGTCTCAACGTCGGCAGTCATGGCACCGTCCCGGACCGGGCCGGGTGCGTAGCGCACGCGTTCGACCCGGTCGGTGATCCGCGCGAGCGCCTCGGCGCCGGCGCCGTTCAGCGCGGCGGCCCCGACCAGCAGCTCGCGGGAGCGCCGGGGGCTCGCGCCCACGGGCACGGCGATTCCCAGGTCGCGCAGCGAGGCCACGAGCAGGTGCCACCGAGCCTCGACCCGGGTAGCGTCGTCCTCGGCGCGTCGCAGCGGCGCCGTCCGCGCACGCCGGCCGGCGAGGGGGACCAGGAGGACGAGCGCGGCGAGCACGACGACCGCAGCGAGGGCGGGCAGGAGCAGGCCACGGACGCGGTCGGTCCAGGAGGAGCTGGTGCCCACGTCGGTGACGTCGCCGGCGTCGAGGCCCGGCGCGGTGCGCTCGGGGGCGACCGGGGCGGCGGTGGCGCCCGGTGCGGCGGTCGCCTCGGGGGCGTCCTGGACGAAGTACAGCGGGCGGCTGCCCGCCCGCACAGCCGGGGTTGGCTCGAACCTGGTCCACCCCAGGCCGGTGACGTAGAGCTCGGGCCAGGCGTGGGCGTCCGCGGCGACGACGGTGCGTGCCCCGTCCTCATCCTGCTCGCCGGGCAGGAACCCCACCGCCAGGCGGGCCGGGATGCCGCTCGCCCGGGACATCATGATCATCGCCGTCGCGAACTGCACGCAGTAGCCGCGCCGGGTGGCCAGGAAGTGGCTGACCGGGTCCAGCTCGATGCCGTCGGCGCCGACGACCGGGTCGGCGAGGGTGAGGCTGTAGACGAACGCCTCGCTGCTGAGGAAGGCCTGGATGGCGGAGGCGGCGTCGACCTGGTTGGCGCTGCCCGCGGTGAGTTCTCGCGCCAGGGCGGTGACGGTCTCCCGGGACGCCTCGTCGACGTGGAGGAGGTCGGGATCGCCCAGCTCCGGGATGGTCCAGGCGCCGGTCCCCGGTGGGAGGCTGCCCACCGTCCGGTAGGACGTCGCCTCGTAGCTGGCGGGCTGGTCCGCGACGAGGGCGGTGCCGGTGGCGGCGTCCAGGCCCCACGTGATGTCCCCGACGTCGGCGGCGACGAGCGGGTGCGGCATCGCGACCTGGGGGGCGCTGAGCCGGTTGAGCAGGACGGTCATCGACCACGGTTCCGTCTCGACGCCGACGGGCAGGAGAGGCTCGGGCGGCGGCGGGTCGCCCATGCGGCGGGCGCTGGGCAGCCAGCGCCCGTCCTCGTACCGGGTGCTGACCGTCACCCGCAGGGGGGTCGGACGGTTGGAGTCGGTCCGGAAACGCAGCACCGGTGCCTCGCTGCGGGAGGCGAGGTCCTGGGCGAGGTCGAGGGTCTCGGTGAAGGTCACCGGGCCCCGGGCGCCGCCGGCCGCCCGGGCCAGGCCCTCCACCACCGTCGTAGGTGGCAGGTGCGGGACGACCGCCGGGAGGGCGGCGGCCAGCGCGACGGTGGCGGCGACGAGGACGCGTCCCCGCTGGGAGTAGCGCCGTCGGCTGCGCTCGACAGCAGGCCCGAGCCAGACCGACGTGGTGAGCTCGTCCGTGCGGGCGGTGGACCAGCGCCGCACCGTGCCGAGCCCCTCACGCGCGACCAGCAGCAGCCACACGACGGCGGTGGAGGCGAAGTACCACGGGTGCAGGGCGTCGCCGGTGTTGGAGGCCGTCACCGTCCCCACGACGAGGAGCGGGACGCCGGCCAGCGCCGGCGACCGGCCGGTGACCCCGATGGCGTCCACGGCCAGCCCCACCGCGGCGAGCGAGGCGACGACGAGGAGCACCAGGCCGGCGGTGGCCGGCGCCGGGACCTGCTCGTCACGGACGGTGGTGAGTCCCTCGGTCCACAGCGCCGCGGCGGCGGCGAGGGTGCGGGAGGTGGGCAGGCCGTAGAGGTGGTCGCCGGGCACCAGGAGCCAGGACAGGACGAGCGTCGCGAGGGTCCCCTGGACGCCGAGGACGGCCGGGGCCGGCAGGCGCAGCGCCCGCGCGGCGCTGCCGGTCACGGCCACGGTCGCGAGGACGAGCAGCAGCGGCCCGACCCAGGGCTGCTCGCGGAGGAGCGGGGTGACCGACCAGCTCGCCACCGCGGTCGCGAGGGCGGCGAGGAGGGCGTCGGGCCAGCGGCTGCGCTCGATCACGAGCGCACCCGTTCACCGCGCGTGACCTCGGCCCAGGCCCGGTGGACGCTCTCACCGTGGCGGGTGACGTGGCAGTGCCAGCCCGCCGCACGGGCCCGCGTGGCTGCCTCCTGGGTGCGGCGCCCGGGCACGGTGGCGGAGGTGAACGTGGCGGTGTCCAGGAGCAGCAGCAGGCCCACCCCGCCCGTTGGCCGGACGCCGACCAGGCGCGGGAGGTTCTCACCGAGGCCGTCGGCCACGGCCGCGACCGCCATCCCCGCGCGGGCGTGACGTGCGGCGCGCAGGACCCCGGCGAGGTCGCCGTCGTCGGGGCGGGCGAGCGCGAGGTGGCGCAGGACGGCCTGGACGGGCAGCGGCTCGCTGGCCAGGCCCTGGGCGGCGGTCCCGGCCGAGGCCAGCACGAGCGAGAAACCCAGCCGGTGCAGGTGCACGGCGGCCGAGGCCAGGGCGCTGACGGCCCACTCGAAGGAGCTGTCCTCGCCGCTGCCACGGTGGGCGGCGGGGCGGGGGTCGAGCACGAGGACGGCGCGGCGGCGGGCGTGGCGCTCCTCCTGGCGCACCATGAGCTCGCCGCGGTGGGCCGTGGCGGGCCAGTGGATGCGGCGCAGGTCGTCGCCCTCGCAGTAGGAGCGCGTGCTGGCGTCGTCCTCGCCCTGGGTCCCCACCGAGTGCGGCAGGACGCCCTCGCCGGCGACGCCGAGCCGGCGCAGGACCGCCGGGTCGAGCTCCTCCACCCGGGGCAGGACGACGACGTCGGCGGTGGCGTGCAGCTCCAGCCGCGAGGTCGTCAGGCCGAACGGGTCCTCCTGGCGCAGGCTCAGGGGGCCGACCCGGTAGCCTCCCCGCGTGGCACCGCGCACCCGGTACGACGCCTGGTGGTGCTCGCCAGGACGCATGTCGGGCAGGAGCAGCCGCGGAGGCCGCCCCAGCGCCGGGTCGAGGTGCTCCTCGGCGAGCTGCAGGACGGTGGTGGTCGTGCCGGTGTTGCGGATGTCGAGGTGGACGTCGGCGCTCTGCCCGGGTCGCAGCAGGGTGGGGCTGACGGTCCGGCGCACCGAGATCTGCGGCGTGCGCCGCCAGCCGGCGACCAGCGCGAGGACCGGCAGCACGGCGAGGAGGTCACCGATGCGGGTGATGTCGGGGAACCCGAGCACCATGCCGACCAGGGAGATCGTCAGTCCCGCGGCCAGGAACGACTGTCCCCGGGTCGTCAGGCGCGGGCTTCTCATCGGGCGCGGTCGGGGACGGGGACGTCGGCCAGGATCGCCCCCAGGACGTCCGCGGGGGTGAGCAGGGCGAGCTCGGCCTCGCCGGCGAGGAGCAGGCGGTGCGCGAGGACCGGGACGGCGAGCTCCTGGATGTCCTCGGGCAGCACGTGGTCACGCCCGCGCAGGGCCGCGTGGGCCCGCGCGGCGCGCAGCAGGTGCAGACCGGCGCGCGGTGAGGCCCCCAGGCGGAGGTAGCGGCTCGTCCGTGTCGCGGCGACGAGGTCGACGACGTACTGGCGCACCGCGGCGCTGGCGTACAGGCGCTGGACCTCCTGGACGAGGGCAGCGACGGTCGCGGCGTCGGTGACGGGTTCGAGCTCGTCGAGGGGGTCCCGGGCGCTGTGCGTGTCGAGCATGCGCAGCTCCGCCGACGCCGAGGGGTAGCCCATGGAGATCCGTGCCATGAACCGGTCGCGCTGCGCCTCGGGGAGGGGGTAGGTGCCCTCCATCTCGATGGGGTTCTGGGTGGCCATGACGACGAAGGGGGAGGGGAGGTGGTGGGTGCGGCCGTCGACCGTCACCTGGCGCTCCTCCATGGCCTCGAGCAGCGCCGACTGGGTCTTGGGCGATGCCCGGTTGATCTCGTCGCCGACGACGACGTTGGCGAAGACCGCCCCCCGGCGGAACTCGAAGATGTGGGTGTCCTGGTTGAAGACGCTCACCCCGGTGATGTCGCTCGGGAGGAGGTCGGGGGTGAACTGGATGCGCCGGACCGTGCCGTCGACCGTGCGGGCGAGGGTCTTGGCCAGGAGGGTCTTGCCCACGCCGGGGACGTCCTCGACGAGGAGGTGACCACCCGCGAGGAGGACGGTCAGCGTGGTGGCGACCGCCTCCTCCTTGCCCTCGACCACGGTCGACATCGCGGCCCGGGCGGAGCCGACGACGGCGTGCAGCCGGTCGAGGTCGACGTCGACCGTCTCCGTGACAACCGGGTCCATGGCCCGATCGTGCCTCATCGGCGGCCCGCACGGAAGGGATCGGGGCGTCTACGCTGCGGGGATGGCCCACCACCGGGCGCGCGACGTCGGCCGCGGCGCCGCCGCCGTCGTCGGGGTCCTCCTGCTGCTGGTGCTCCTGCCGGTCTTCCTCTCCTCGGGGCTGCTGGCCCCGGGGTGGGCGGTGGTCGCCCTCGTCCTGGTGTGGGTCGTGGCCCTGGTCCTCGCGGTCCGGTGGTTCCGGCGGCACCCCGGGCGGGTGCTGGCCCTGCCCTTCGCCCTGGCGGCCGTGTGGCTCGTGACGATGTACGTCGGCGACCTCGTCCTGGGGTGGACGGCCTAGCGGGCAGCGCCGACCGGAGGGTCAGGCGGTCGGGCAGGACGTCTGGCCGACCAGCCGCTGCGTGAGGCCGAAGGCGGCGAAGGAGACGGCGAACATCGCGCCGGGGACGGCGTGCGCGGGGTTGTTCGCCAGGGTCACCACGGCGCCGACGACGCCGACGGCCGCCAGCGCCGCGCACGTCGAGCAGCCGGTGTCCACCACCGTACCGGCGCCGGTGAGCGGGACGTACGAGGCGAGCGTGCCCGCCGCGAGGACGGCCGCTGCGAGCACGAGCGCGCTCCACGCGGGCGGGCCGCCCCAGCCGCCCCCGGCGACGACCAGGACGACGGCGAGGGCGGGTGCCGCCACGGCCGCGACCAGGAGCCGCCGGGCCGGCCATTGGTCGCGCAGCCGCGGACCCGCGACCGCCGCCAGGGCAGGGCTCGTGAGGTCCAGGCCGGCGTGGGCGGTCTCCTCGGTCGGCGGGACGGGGGCGGACGGGGCAGCCATGAGCGCACCATACCCCGTGGGGTATGCGTCACTCTGGCTCCCGCCGGGTGGACAGCACATACCCCGTGGGGTATAAAAGTCGGGTACCCCTTCCTGAGACCGAGGAGAGAACCATGTGCAGTCCCGCTCGATGCAACAGCTGTGGCAAGATCACCTGGACCGGCTGCGGCATGCACGTCGACCAGGTCTTCGCAGGCGTTCCCACGGAGCAGCGCTGCACCTGCCGCTGACGCGGACACCCTGACCGACGGCCCGTCGCGACGCCTTCCCCCGGCACGCGGCGGGCCGTCCTCCACGTCCGGGACCGCGTCGCGGCACGGGTCGCCCGCCACGTCGGCGCGGCTCAGCGGCGGGGCCGGTTCAGCAGGGCGTCGACGAAGACGGTCCCGATGTCCTCCGGGTTCTCGGCGAGGTAGCTCCGCCCGCCCGTCTGGGCGGCGATGACCCGCAGCTCGGTCTCGTCGGTGCCCGGCCCCATGCCCACCGTGATGACCGGCACGGGCCGGTCCGGGTCGCCCGCCGCCTGGAGCTCGGCGAGGAGCCGGTCGAAGCTGATCCCCTCGCCGTCCTCGTTCTTGCCGTCGGTGAGCAGCACGACCGAGTTGACGAATCCTGGCTCGTAGCTGTCCTGGACCGCACGGTACGCCGCGAGCACCGTGTCGTAGAGGCCGGTGTCGCCCTCGGCGCGCGCCGGCAGGGACTGCGCCGCCGCCAGCAGGGCGTCGCGGTGCGTCCCGTCGCCGGCGGGGGAGTCGATCCGGGCGACCGGGACGAGCTCGGTCCAGTCGCGGCCCTCGCCGTGGTCGGTCGAGAAGGCCCACAGGCCCACCTGCGAGGTCGGCGGGAACTGCTGCATCGCCACCTGGGCGGCGCCGGCCGCGAGCTCGATGCGGGACCGCCCGCCCGCGTCGTCGAGCATCGAGCCCGAGATGTCGATGACGGCGAGCATGCGCATGTCCACCGCGACGGTGCGCCACGAGGCCAGGGCGGTCTCGACGGCCGCCGCGGAGGGATCCGGCCTCGGCTCGGTGTCCTCCGGGATGCCCGGCACGCCCGGGGAGCCGCCGCCGTCGGTGTCGCGGAAGCCGGCCGCGGCGAACGCGGCGCGCCCCGCGGACCCGGTCAGGGCCTCCTCGAGCGCCGCCACGGCGGGTTCGGGTGCTGCGGCGACCCGGACGAAGGGGAATGCGAACGCCCCGGTCCCCTCGGCCGGGACGACGGCGACCAGCGGGGCGCCGGGGTTGGCCGCGAGGTGGCGGAAGAGCCGCTGCTCGCTGGCGGGGAACGCGACGGCGTCGGGGGAGTCCGCCCGGTCGAACAGCTCGTCCTCGGTCGTCTCCTGCCGGGACAGGACGATCGTGGCGCGGCCCAGGGCCTGCTCGCCCTCGGGCGTGCCGCCGAGGACCTCCCCGGCGCTGACGAGGGCGAGGAGGGAGGCGGTGGACTCCTCGGGATCGGCCATGAGCAGGTCCACCCCGCCGGTGAGGAACGTCTGCCAGGGCTGGGCGCTGCCGAGCTCCTCGGTCATCGCGCGCGGCAGGGCGATGACGACCGGGCTGGTCGCCAGGACCGGCCCCACCTCGAGGGCCTCACCACGCGCGGCCGCCGCACGCTCGGCCCAGACGGGGGAGTCGGGCACCCACACGTGGGGACCGGTGGCCGTGGCGACGGTGAGCTGCGCGGCTGTCTCCGCGGCGGGCGCGGCCGTGACCGCGTAGGTCGCGCAGGCCTCCTCCTGGATCCTGGCCGCCACCTCCTCCAGGACCGGTGCCAGGTCGGGGGTCGTGGTCACCCGCACCTCCGCGGGCTCCTCGCAGGGGGCGGCGGTGGCGGTGGCCGCGGCCGTGGTGGCTGCCGGGCCGTCCGCCCGGTCCCGGCCGGCGGGCTCGTCCGCGCGCGGCCAGTTCGCCCAGGCGATGCCGCCCAGCACCACGAGCAGCACGACGAGTGCGGTGGGTGCCACCCACCACAGCCCGCTGCGTCGCGAGTCGTCGTGCCGACCCATGCCGTGAACCTAACGATGGTCCGGCCATGGTGATACCGCGCGTTCTGGGGGCAGAGGGTCAGTGCGGACGGCGCCCAGGGATCAGTCGCGGGGTGCGCGCGGCGTAGTGGCGGTAGGGCTCGCCGAAGTGGCGGTGCAGGGCGTCCTCCTCGACCCGGGCCTTCGTGGCGAGGACGACGGTCAGGAGCGCGGCGGCGGCGAGCGGGCCACGGCGCCCGCGCAGCAGCGCCACGCCGAAGGAGGCGGTGGCGAGACCGGCGTAGATGGGGTTGCGGGTGTGGGCGTAGACGCCGGTGGTGATGAGCCCGGCGTCGGCGGGCGGGCGCACGCGTGGGGTGATCCGCCGTCCGTGCGGGGCGAGCCCGGCGAGGGAGAGGGCTCCGCCGGCCAGGGTGAGCGTCCAGGCGAGGCGGCGGGTGGCCGGCGCGGGCCGCCACCGGGCCCGTCCGGGCCACAGCACGCCGGCGAGCGCAGCGGCCTGGCCGGCGACGAGCAGGTCGGTACGGTCCATACGCCCAGGGTGCCACCAGCGACGGGTGCCCGTCAGTCCGGCGGGCGCCGCCGGAGCTCCTTGGTGGCGCTGCGGCGCTGCTTGTCCTCCGCCCGGCGGCGGCGCACGCCCCGGGACGGGCGCGACGCGCGCCGCGGCGGGGGTGGCGGGGCCAGCGCGTCCCGCAGCAGGGCGAGCAGGCGCTCCTGGGCGGCGCGCCGGTTCTGCAGCTGCGAGCGGTGCTCGGACGCGACCACCGTCAGCACGTCGCCGACGAGGCGCGACGCGAGCACCGCCCGGACCCGGTCGCGCTGGGCGGGGCTGAGCGCGGCGGACCGGGCGACGTCGAACGAGAGCTCGACGCGGGAGTCCGCCGTGTTGACGCCCTGGCCGCCCGGTCCGCCCGCGCGCGAGAAGCGCCACGCCAGGTCGGCGGGGTCGAGGACGACCGCAGCGGTGACCCGCAGTGGGTCAGGCATCGCGACGGCGCACGCCGTGCGGCAGCACGAGCCAGGCCAGCACGACGAGCAGGCCGAGCACGCCGGCGACGGTGAGCGCCGTCGTGCGGGTGGTGACGACGTCGAAGACGAGCAGGACGACGCCGACGACGACCACGCCGAGCAGGGCCAGGCCGCCCTTGACCAGGCGGTTGCCGGTGTCGACGGTCTCGGACTTGAGCCGCTTGCCGAAGAGGATGCGGTGCAGGCTCACCGGGGCGACCACGGCGATGGTCGTCATCGTCGACAGGACCACCAGCGCGAGGTAGGTGCCCACCTGGAACGCGTCGAGCTCGGTGAAGCGGGACTGGAACGGCAGCGTGAGGAGGAAGCCGGTGAGGATCTGGGTGCCCGTCTGCATGACGCGCATCTCCTGGAGAAGCTCGTTCCAGTTCCGGTCCGAGCGCTCCTCGGGTGTCTCGTCCCGGCCCTTCTCCAAGCCGCCGTTCCTGCCGCGCACCCGTCCTCCTCCGTGATGTCCAGGCCGCCAGGGTAGGTCCTCCGAGCCGCGGCGGCCCTAGCGACCGGTGCCGGCGTCGACCTCGTCCCCCCGCACGAAGGCCTCGGTCCGCACGCGGGCGTGGAGCCGGTCGAACATCTCCGCCTGGTCCCGGGCCTGCTGCGCGAGGGCGTCGAACCGGGCGGCGGTCAGCCCGAGGTCCGCCGCGTGGTGGGAGAGCACCTGCCACAGCCCGAGCTTGCCCATGACGGCACCGCGGAAGAGCTCGATCTCGAGCAGCGGCGTCATCGGGGAGCGGGAGAGCACCCGGCGGTTGAGCTTGAGCCTGCCCACCCGCTCGCCGGCCCACGCGGCCGCCTGACGGTAGCGGCGGCGCGGCAGGCCGAGCCCGTCGATGACCGTGGTGAGGACGTCGACCTCCTCCGTGAGCTCGGTGACCAGGCGCCGCAGGTCGGGCGCGAGGGCGGTGTCCGCGTAGTGCTCGGCCATGAACCGGGCCCGGTTCAGCCCGCCGGTGGCGCCGGTGAGGTGGTCGGAGAGGTAGAGGCCGAGGAGCCCGTCGTCGAGGCGGTGCGGGACGTGCGGGCCCATGGTTCCTCCGAGGGACGTGCTCGCGCCGGACGGCGCCGGCGCGGTGGGGGTGTCGGGGACGCCGGCGGGACGCATCGGCGGACTGGCCGTGCCGTGGCCGGCCGCCATGCCCTCCAGCAGCTCGGCGAGGGTGGCGGCGGCGTCGTGCTGCGGCCGCCAGCCCAGCACGTCGCGGGCACGGTCGGTGGACATCAGGGGGACGCCCATGCCCATGTCCAGCCAGCCCGCGTCGGTGGGGACCAGGCGGGTCTGCCAGGCGAGGGCGAGGACGCGTCGCAGCGCGGCCGGCGGCACCTCGACGAGCCGGCCGTGGTCGACCACTCGGGCGAGGTCCGCCGCGCGCAGGACCGGCTCGCCGGCCACGTTGAAGGCCCCCGGCGCACGCCGGACGACCACCTGGACGTAGGCGCGGGCGACGTCGTCGGCGTGGACGACCTGGAGGCGCAGCCCCGCCGGCAGGGGCAGCACGGGGAGGCGGCCCGGAGCCAGCAGCCCGGCGGGGACGAGTGGACCGAGGAAGTAGCGCACGATCTCGGCGCCGGCGTCGTCCTGGAAGATCAGGGCCGGTCGCAGGCGCGAGACGACCAGGTCGGGGTGGGCGGCGGCCACCTTGTCCAGGACCCGCTCCTGCGCGACCTTGTCCACGGAGTAGTGGGACGTCGGGATCCCGCCGGTCGGCCAGGACTCCTCGCGGGGGACGTCGTCGTCGACGGGGGAGTACGCGCCCACCGAGGAGGCGCACACGAGGTGCCCGACGCCGGCCCGCACACACGCCTCGGCCACCCGGCGGGTGCCGGCGACGTTCGCGCGGCGCAGAACCTCCCGCTCGTGGTTGGGCTGGATCAGCCAGGCGAGGTGGATGACGGCGTCCGCGCCCGCCAGGTGGGCGGCAAGCCGGGTGACGAGCGCGTCCTCCTCACCGGGGCCGGCGGTCGGGGCGCCGACGTCGACCGTGGCCCACTCGGCGTCGGCGTAGGGCTCGGCCGTCCGGTCCGGCAGCCGGCGCGCCAGGCCCAGCACGGAGGTGACCGCCGGCTCGGCCCGCAGCGCGCGCAGGACGGCGGTGCCGGCGTTGCCGGTCGCCCCGACGACGACGACCCTCATGCGCCCGTGCCCCCGTCGGTGCCCGTACGGCGCGCCGGCAGGGTCGGGTCGAGCACGACCTTGATCGCGCCGTCGAGCTTCTTCTGGAAGATCTCGTACCCGTACGGGGCGTCCTCGAGGGCGATGCGGTGCGTGCGCAGGTCGAGGACGCCGAGCGGGTCGGCGGCGTCGGAGACGAGCGGGAGGAGGTCGTCGACCCAGCGGCGCACGTTGGCCTGTCCCATCCGCACGGTGACCTGCTTGTCGAACAGCTGCAGCATCGGCAGGGGGTCGCGGGCGCCGCCGTAGACCCCGGAGACGGAGAGCGTCCCACCGCGCCGCACCAGCTCGATCGCGGTGAGCAGGGCCGCGAGGCGGTCCACCCCCAGCTTCTTGAACACCGGCCGGGCGAGGGCGTCGGGCAGGAGGTTCGCCCCGGCGTGCAGCGCCTCGGCGACGGGCGAGCCGTGAGCCTCCATCCCGACGGCGTCGATGACGGAGTCGGGCCCGCGACCACCGGTGAGGGCCCGGACGGCGTCGGGGAGGTCGTCGACCTCGCGCAGGTCCAGGGTGTCCACGCCGTGCCGGCGCGCCATCGCCAGACGCTCGGGGACGAGGTCGACCCCGACCACCAGCTCCGCCCCGCGGTGGCGGGCGACCCGGGCGGCCATCTGGCCGACCGGTCCGAGCCCGAGCACCACGACCGACCCGCCGGGGGGCACCTGGGCGTACTCGACCGCCTGCCACGCGGTGGGCAGGACGTCGGAGAGGTAGAGGTAGCGCTCGTCCGGCTCGCCGTCGTCGGGGACCGGGACCGGGCCGTAGTGCGCCTGGGGCACGCGCAGGTACTCGGCCTGCCCGCCGGGGACCTGCCCGTAGAGCTTGGTGTAGCCCAGCAGCGACCCGCCCGTGCCGTGCTCGTGGTTCTGGGTGGTCTCGCACTGGCTCTGCAGGCCGCGGGTGCACATCCAGCACCGGCCGCACGAGACGTTGAAGGGGACGACGACACGGTCGCCCGGGCGGATGTGCGCGACCTCGGGCCCGACCTCCTCGACGACGCCCATCGGCTCGTGGCCGAGCACGTCGCCGGCGTCCAGGAAGGGGCCGAAGACGTCGTAGAGATGCAGGTCCGAGCCGCAGATCGCCGTGGACGTCACTCGGATGACGGCGTCGGTCGGTTCGACGATCCTCGGGTCGGGGACGTCCTCGACCCGGACGTCCTCCTTGCCCTGCCAGGTCAGTGCGCGCATCGGCGGAGGGTCAGCTTCCGCCGGTCTCGGCGGGGTCGTCCTCGCCCTCGGCCTGGTCGGGCTGGTCGGCCGCCTCGCGCGAGGTCAGGCTGCCGGGGTCGGCGTCGGGGTCGGTGGTGGGGTCGTACGGCTGCTCCGATGGTGTGCTCATGATCATCACGGTGGCACCGGCACCCTCGGCGCGCATCTCGGGGCGGTGGTCCGGCACCGGATGACCGTTCGGGTCGCAGCGCGCGGGGAAGCGTCCTACCTTCAGGGCACATCGACGTCCGTCGAAGCGAGCTTTGCCGGATCGAAGGAGACAGACTCATGCGTCACCACCTCACCGCGACGTCGCTGACCGCGGCGCTCGCGCTCACGCTGGCCGCCTGCGCACAGGGCAGCGGCGGCGACGACCAGGACCCCGCGCCCACCGGCGACGACGCCGGCCAGTTCGACCCCGAGGCCGAGCTCTCGGGCAGCCTCGACATCCTCGGCTTCGGCGCCGGGGACGAGGTCGCGACCGTGCGGATGGAGCGCGCCGAGGAGATCCTCGGCGACGTCGAGGTCTCGCTGACCGAAGGTGACCTCGACATCCAGCAGTTCCTCTCCGCGGTCGCCTCCGGGGAGCCGCCCGAGCTCATCTACGCCAACCGCGACCAGATCGGCACGTTCGCCTCCCGGGGCGCGATCATCCCCCTCACCGGCTGCATCGAGGGCGAGGGCATCCGCACCGAGGACTTCCGTGAGCCCGCCCTCGAACAGGTCACCTTCGACGGGGAGGTCTACGGCATCCCGGAGTTCAACTCCGTCCAGCTCACCATGGCCAACTCCGAGCTCCTCGAGGCCGCCGGTCTGAGCGTCGAGGACGTCAACGGCTCCGACTGGGACGCGGTGACGTCGGCCAGCGAGGCGCTGGCCGACCCGGGGGCGGGAGTCATCGGCTACGACTCCAAGCTCCCGGAGTTCCTCCCGCTGTGGGCCCACGTCAACGGCACCGACCTCATCTCCGAGGACGGCCGCACCGCCCAGCTCGACGACCCCGCCGTCGTCGAGGCGCTGGAGTGGGCCGTGGGGATCTACGACGCCCAGGGCGGCTTCCCGGCCGTGAAGGCCGTGCGCGACTCCGCCGACTTCTTCGGCTCCGGCAACCAGTTCGCCTCCGCAACCCTCGGGGCGATGCCGATGGAGCAGTGGTACGTCAACGTCCTCAACGACGTCTCGCCCGACGCCCCGCTCGTCTTCGACACGGTGCGCGACCACGACGGCGCACCCGTCGCCTACGCCTCCGGCTCGGCCTGGGCGATCCCGGCCGACACCGAGAACCCCGCCGCCGCGTGCCGCTGGGCCCGTGCGATGACCGAGGTCGACGCGTGGGTGGCCGCCGCCGAGGAGCGCAAGTCGATCCGCGACGGCGAGGGCAAGCCCTTCACCGGGCTGCTCACCGGCAACCAGGCCGCCGACGACGCCGTCGCCGAGCTCGTCGAGCCCAGCGGGGAGGAGGTCTGGGACAGCGCCGTCGAGGCGATGTACGAGGCCAACGACAACACCTTCTCCCTGCCGGCCAACCCCGCCGACGCCGAGTTCAAGACGGCCTGGCAGGACGCGGTCAACCGGGTCCTCAACGGCCAGGCCGAGCCGGCCGACTCCCTCGCCCAGGCACAGGAGGAGGCGCAGGCGGCCCTCGACGAGCGGTGGGCGGCCTGGGACGACGGCGAGGGCTGACATGACCGCCCTCACCGGGCCGCTCGCCCGGGTCCGCGCGCAGGTCTCGACGCGCTCCCAGCGTCGGGACCTGCGCGCGGCCCTGCTCTTCATCAGTCCGTGGGCGGTCGGCTTCCTCGTCTTCACCGCCTGGCCGCTGCTGTACTCGGCGTACCTGTCGCTCACCGACTACGACGTCCTCAACGACCCGAGCTTCATCGGCCTGGAGAACTACCGCACGCTCCTCGAGGACGACAAGATCGCGCTGTCGCTGCGCAACACGATCTTCTACACGGTGATCCAGGTGCCGGCGTACGTCCTGGTCTCCCTCGGCCTGGCCATGCTGCTCAACCAGGCGGGCCGCGCGGCGGGGTTCTTCCGCACCGCGTTCTACCTGCCCAACATGACCCCGCCGGTCGCCGTCGGGGTGCTGCTCCTGCTGATCTTCAACGGCCAGAACGGCCTCATCAACGAGGTGCTCGGCTTCTTCGGGATCGACGGGCCGTCGTGGACCACGGACCCGAACTGGGTCAAGCCCGCCATCATCGTCATGAGCCTGTGGTCGGTGGGCGGCTCCGTCATCATCCTGCTCGCCGCCCTGCGCAACGTCCCCACCGAGCTCTACGACGCCGCCCGGGTCGACGGTGCCGGGCCGTGGCAGCGGACGTGGAGCGTGACGCTGCCGATGATCTCCCCGGCCCTGTTCTTCGTCACGGTCGTCAACACGATCGCCGCGTTCCAGACCTTCACCGAGACGTACACGGCGTTCTTCGGCTCGGGCAACTCCACCTACAGCAACGACGCGGCCCTGTTCTTCTCGATCTACCTGTTCCAGCAGGCGTTCCAGTTCCTCAACATGGGCTACGCCTCGGCGATGGCCTGGGTGCTCTTCGTCATCATCATGGTCATCACCGTGATCCAGCTGCGGGTCTCCCGCCGGCTGGTCTACCTCGAGGGGGAGCAGCGATGAGCGCCTCCACCGACACCGCCCGTCCGGCCGCTGCCGCCCGCGGCGTCGACCTCACCCCGGGCGGGCCCACCGGGCCGCTGCCCACCCCGCCGCCGCGGGCCGCACGGCCCGCGGGCGGCGGGCGGCGGTGGGGGCCCGGCCGGGTCGTCGTCGTCATGGCCCTCGTCGCGCTCACCGGTGTCTTCGTCTACCCGTTCGTCTGGCTGGTGAGCGCGTCGCTCAAGCCGCAGGGCGAGGTCTTCGACAACCGCATCATCCCCCTGACGCCCACGCTCGAGAACTACGTCAACGTGTGGGCCGAGGCGCCGATGCTCCTGTGGCTGGGCAACACCGTCCTCGTCACGGTCCTCGCGGCCGTGACGGTGACCGTCTCCAGCGCGATGGTCGCGTGGGGGTTCGCCTACTTCCGCTTCCCCGGGCGCGGGCCGCTGTTCGGCCTCGTGCTGGCCACGATGATGCTGCCCGGCGCGGTGACGATGATCCCCACGTTCCTCATCTGGAACTCGCTCGGCCAGGTCAACACGCTCACCCCGCTGTGGGCCGGCAACCTCTTCGGCAGCGCCTTCTACATCTTCCTGCTGCGCCAGTTCTTCCTCGGACTGCCCCGCGAGCTCTTCGAGGCGGCGAAGCTCGACGGTGCGGGCAACTGGGCGATCTTCCGCCGCATCGCGATGCCGCTGACGAAGCCGGCGCTGGTGGTGACGCTGCTGTTCGAGTTCCAGGCGGCCTGGACGGACCTCATGCGTCCGCTCATCTACCTGCGCGACTCCGACAAGTTCACCATCCCGCGCGGGCTGAAGTCGCTCCTCGACCAGTTCGGCTTCGGCGGGAACTGGCACTGGGAGATCATCGTCACCGCCTCCGTCATCACGACGGTGCCCATGATCATCCTGTTCTTCCTCGGTCAGCGGCACTTCGTCGAGGGCATCGCGACGACCGGCTCCAAGGGCTGAGCCGCGGCGACGGGACGCCCGTCCCGCCGCCGCGTCCCGTCGCCCGTGCCGCCGCCGCGTCCCGTCGCCCGTGCCGCCGCCGCGTCCCGTCGCCGGTGCCGCCGGCACGGCCGGCCCTCTCAGCCCGTCGTCGCGTGACCGGCCCGGACGACGGCGACGAGCGGCGCGCGGTGGAGCACCCCGCGGCTGACCGAGCCCAGCAGCAGCCCGGCGAGCCCCCCGCGGCCGCGGCTGCCCACGACGACGACGCCGGCGGTCCCCGCCTCGGCCGCGAGTGCGTCCACCGGGTGCTCGGGCACCTGCACGAGCTCGACTCCGACGTCGGGGTAGTGCTCGGTCCACGACGCGACCGCGTCGCGGACCGCCTGCTCCGCACGCTCGTCGAGGTCGGCGAGGGTCTGCATCGCGAAGGAGTCGAAGTACTCCCCGGTCACGGCCTCGCGGTAGCGCGAGTGGATCACCCGGACCCCGACGCCCCGGCGCCGGGCCTCCGCCATGGCGAAGGCCATCGCCTCGGGGGAGCCGTCGGCCGGGTCGATGCCCACGACCACCGGCCCGTCCGTGTCCCGGGCCTCCTCCCGCACCACGAGGACCGGACCGTGGGCGTGCGCGGCCACCTTCTGCGACACCGAGCCCAGCAGGGGTCCGGCCAGGCGCCCGAGGCCACGTGCCCCGACGACGACGAGCGCGGCGTCCTCCGACGCCGCGACGAGCTCGACGGCCGGCGCACCGAGGTGGACGGACGTGGTGATCGCGAGCTCGGGGTGCGCCGCGGCGACCTCGGCGGCGAGGTCGTCCACCAGCTTCCCGCCACCGGCGAGCAGGTCCACGACGGGCATGACGTCGAAGTCCGCGCCCGACGGCAGCGGGGGGAACGCGTAGAGCAGGTGCAGCCCGGCGCCGCGCCGGGCGGCCTCGTTCGTCGCGACCTCGGCGGCGTGCCGGGCGCGGGGCGAGCCGTCGACACCGACGACGACGCTTCCTCGGGGGATCTCGGTGGACGTCATGACGCACCCCTTCTCCGGCGCGCCCCGTCGCGGCCGGCACCCGGAACCGGGGCGAACCACCCTGTGGTCCACCCAGCGTCCCACACCCGTGCACGACGCCCTCGGACGAACGTCCCGCCTGGCCGCGGGACCGCCGGAGGTGGTTGAGTGCCCCGGTGAGCGCAGCGACCCAGAACCTGACCCGGGCCGAGGCGCAGGAGCGCTCGGCGCACCTGCGGGTGGCGACGACGCAGGTCCACCTCGACCTCGCCGGTGACGCCGAGACCTTCGGGACCACCACGACCGTGACCTTCGAGGCCACGACCGGCGCGACGTTCCTGGACTTCCTGGGCCCGGTCGTGGAGCGGGTGGTCCTCAACGGCGCCGAGCTCGACCCGGCCGCGTGCTTCGACGGCGCGCGCATCCACCTCGCACCGCTCGCGGCGGAGAACGTGGTCACCGTCGTCGCCCGCGGCGCCTACTCCCGTTCGGGCGAGGGGTTGCACCGCTTCGTCGACCCGGTCGACGGGCAGACCTACCTCTACACCCAGTACGAGCCGGCCGACTCCCGCCGGGTCCTGGCCACGTTCGAGCAGCCCGACCTCAAGTCCCGGTTCACCTTCTCGGTGACGGCGCCGGCCCCGTGGCTGGTCCTGTCGAACCAGCCGGCCGTGGGGTCCGAGCCGGTGGGGGACGGCCTGACGAGGACGACGTTCGCCCCCACCCCGCCGCTGTCGTCCTACCTCACCGCCGTCGTCGCCGGGCCCTACCACCACGTGCGCGACGTGTGGGAGTCCCCGGACGGCCTGCGCGTCCCGCTGGGCGTGCTGTGCCGCGCCTCCCTCGCCCCGCACCTCGACGCCGACCGGGTCCTCACCGTGACGAGGCAGGGCCTGGACTTCTACCACTCCGCGTTCGCCTTCCCGTACCCGTGGGGCAAGTACGACCAGGTCTTCGTCCCCGAGTACAACCTCGGCGCCATGGAGAACCCGGGGTGCGTGACGTTCACCGAGCGCTACGTCTTCCGCTCCGCCGCCACCCGTCACCAGTACCAGGGCCGGGCCAACACGATCCTGCACGAGATGGCCCACATGTGGTTCGGCGACCTCGCCACCCCGCGGTGGTGGGACGACCTGTGGCTCAAGGAGTCCTTCGCCGACTACATGGGCTCCCACGCCTCGGTCGCCGCCACCGAGCACACCGACGCGTGGGTGGCCTTCGCCAACCGGCGCAAGGCCTGGGCCTACACCCAGGACCAGCTCCCGACCACCCACCCCGTGGTGGCGGACATCCCGGACCTGGAGGCGGCCAAGCAGAACTTCGACGGCATCACCTACGCCAAGGGCGCCGCCGTCCTCAAGCAGCTCGTCGCCTACGTCGGGGTGGAGGCGTTCTTCGACGGCGCGCGCCGCTACTTCCGTGACCACGCCTACGCCGCGACGACGCTGGCGGACCTCCTCGGGGCGCTCGAGGCGGCGTCGGGCCGGAACCTGGGGGAGTGGGCGCGGCTGTGGCTGCAGACCGCCGGCACGGCGGAGCTGCGGGCGCAGGTCGAGGCCCGGGACGGCCGCATCGAGCGGCTCACGGTCCACCAGCGGGGCACGGACCCGCGCACCGGCTCACCGGTGCTGCGGCCGCACCGCCTCGCCGTGGGGCTCTACGGCCTGGCCGACGGCGTCCTCGTGCGGACCGCCCGGTACGAGGTCGACGTCACCGGCGCGGTGACGGAGGTGGCCGGGGCCGTGGGGGCGCCGGTACCGGACCTCGTGGTCGTCAACGACGACGACCTCACCTACGCCAAGGTCGTGCTGGACGAGCGGTCCGCCGCCACGGCGCTGGCCCACGTCGGTGCGATCCCCGACGCCATGCCCCGCTCGCTGGTCTGGTCGGCGCTGTGGAACGCCACCCGGGACGCCCGGCTGCCCGCCGCGGACTACCTCACCGCGGTCCTCGCCCACGGCGCGGCCGAGAGCGACACCGCTGTCCTCACCGGCCTCACGGCCAACGCCCGGACCGCCGTCGAGCGCTACGTCCCGGCCCCGCGCCGCCGCCACGAGCGGGAGCGCCTGTGCGCGGGCGCATGGGAGCACCTGCGTGCGGCGGCGCCCGGCTCGGACGACCAGCTCATCTGGGCGCGCGCCTTCGCCGCGGCCGTCGCCACGGTCCCGGCCGCCGCGGGGCGTGCTCGCGAGGTCCTCGCCGGGACCGTGCCCGGCCTGCCGCTCGACCCGGAGCTGCGGTGGGCGATGTGGCAGTCCCTGGCCGCGACCGGGTGCGCGAACCGTGCCGAGCTTGACGCCGAGCTGGCCCGCGACGCGACCGCCGACGGGGCCACCCGCCACCTCGCCGCGCTCTCCGCGCTGCCGGAACCGCAGGTGCGCGAGACGGCCCTCGAGACCCTGCTGCTCCCGGGCGCGCTGACGAACGACCAGGTGGACGCCACCCTGGAGGGGTACGGCCAGCCGCTCCACCCCGAGCTGACGGCGCCCCTGACCGAGCGGTACTTCGCCGCCCTGCGCACCCTCTGGGCCGAGCACAGCATCGAGATCGCCGACCGGCTCGTCCAGGGCCTCTACCCCGGCCACCAGGACGCCGGCGACGGCGACCCTGCCGACCACCCCGTGGCCGCGCGGACGACCCGGTGGCTCGAGGACAACGCCGACGCACCCGCCGCCCTGCGTCGCCTGGTGCTGGAGGAGCGCGACCACCTCCTGCGGTCGCTGCGCGCCCAGCGGGCGGGTCAGGACCGCTGAGTCCCTGCCCCGCCCGGCCGGACGGCGAGGCCCGGCCCGGTCAGACGGCGAGCTCGGCCAGGGTGGCCACGACGTCGACCAGGGCGCCGCGCCGGAAGACGGTCACCGGCAGGTCCCGGCCCACCGCGGTGCCGAGCATGAGTCGCTGAAGGTCCTGGGCGGTGCTGACGGGCCGCCCGCCCGCGCTGATGACGACGTCGCCCAGGTAGATGCCCGCGGCGGCGGCCGGACCGCCGGGGACCACCTCCCGCACGTGCAGGCCGGTGCGCCGGCCCAGCCGGCCGGCGAGAGCGGGCGGTACCGGCGCGGTGACCCCGCCGACGCCGAGCCAGGCCCGGCGCACCCGGCCGGTGCGGACGAGCTCGTCGAGGATCCGCCGCGTCGTGGGGTTGACCGGCACGGCGAGGCCGAGCCCCACGCCGGCGACCGCCGTGCTGACCCCCACCACCCGCGCGGCGGAGTCCGCCAGCGCCCCGCCGCTGTTGCCGGGGTTGAGCGCGGCGTCGGTCTGGATGACGTCGTCGATGGAGTGGGCGCCGTAGGCGGTGCGGACCGGCAGGGAGCGGCCGAGCGCACTGACGACACCGGCGGTGACCGACCCGGCGAGGCCGAGCGGGCTACCGACCGCGACGACGAGCTGGCCCACCTGCAGCGTGTCGGCGTCCCCGAGCACCGCCGGCGGCGAGAGGCCGTCCCGGGTGCGCAGGACCGCCAGGTCCGAGAGCCGGTCGGTGCCGACGACGTCGAAGGGCGACTCCTCGCCGTCGGCCGCGACGACCCCGCCGCCACGGACACCCTCGACCACGTGGGCGCTGGTGAGCAGCAGGCCGTCGGCGGAGAGCGCCACGGCGGAGCCGGCGCCGCCGCCGCGGCGGCCGTGCACCCGCACGGACAGCACCGACGGCGCGAGCGCCGCAGCGACCGTCGTGACCACCCGGGAGTAGGCGTCCATGGCCTCGTCCACGACAGCGCAACGCCGCCGGGCCACGGTGCGATACCCGTGTTCGCCCGGGGCTT
The DNA here is from genome assembly GCF_003814705.1 of Georgenia muralis. Classification (NCBI taxonomy): domain Bacteria; kingdom Bacillati; phylum Actinomycetota; class Actinomycetes; order Allobogoriellales; family Allobogoriellaceae; genus Georgenia; species Georgenia muralis. The sequence continues at coordinate 3,224,954 of NZ_RKRA01000001.1, forward strand.
ATCCACCCCGGCGACGCTGCGGTCCGAGGTGCGGTCACCGGGTCCGCGAGGCGGCCGGCCGGGGGCGGGTCGGAGGGAGCCGGCCCGGGGAGCGGTCGCCGTCAGAACGAGCCGGTGCGGACCTCGCCGGCAGGGACCCAGGCGGTGTACACGGCGCCGCCCGCGGTCGCGCGGGTCTCGACGGCCCGCAGCGTCCGCGCGGGCGCCCCGTCGGCGAAGATCCGCTTGCCGCGGCCCAGCACCACCGGGTAGGTGAACAGGCGGTACTCGTCGACCAGGTCGTGGATGTGCTGGAGGAGCCGGCTGCTGCCCTGGATGAGGATCTCGCCGTCGCCGCCCTGCTTCAGCTCCGCGACGACGTCGTGGGCCTCACCGCGCAGGACCGTGGTGTTCTCCCACGTCGCGTCGGTCAGCGTCCGGGAGACCACGTACTTGGGCATCCGACCCAGTGATGCGGCGAACTGGTCACCGGCCTCGGCCTGGCCGGGCCAGTACGCCGCGAAGATGTCGTACGTCCGGCGGCCCAGGAGGAGCGCGGACGCCGAGCGGAAGTAGTCACCGACGATGGTGCCGAGCTCGTCGTCGGCGAACGGGACCTGCCACCCGCCGAACGGGAAGCCGCCCTCGGTGTCCTCGCCCGGGCCGCCCGGTGCCTGTATGACGCCGTCGAGGGTCACGAACCCGGCCATGATCAGCGTGCGCACGGTCTCCTCCTTCTCGTGGCGGGAACCCTCGGCCCGCTCCTGGCGGGCGCGCCCTGCGGTCAGCGGCCGCCGCGCTGCACCCGGTGCACGGCCACCCAGCCCTCGGGCACGTACTGGTCCGAGGGGATGATGCGCTTGCCGAACGGCACGACCGTGACCGGCAGCATCTTGAGGTTCGCCAGGGCCAGCGGGATGCCGACGATCGTCACGGCCTGCGCGGCGGCGGTCGTGATGTGCCCGATCGCCAGCCACACCCCGGCGACGACGAACCAGACGACGTTCGCCACCGCCGACCCCGCCCCGGCGCCCGGCTTGGCCACCACCATGCGGCCGAACGGCCACAGGGCGTACGAGGCCATCCGGAAGGAGGCCACCCCGAAGGGGATGGTGACGATGAAGAGGCACGCGACGATCCCGAACACCACGTAGCCGAGGGCGAGCCACAGACCGCCGAAGAGGAGCCAGACGACGTTGAGCAGAGCGGACATGGCTACGAGGTTGCCACACCCGCGCGCCGGACGGGGAGGTGCCGGCTCCTCAGCGGGCGGCCCCGACCGTCGTGCGGGTGGCGGCGGTGAGGTGGGCGGGCACGGGGTCGTAGTGGTCGTGCACCGCCCGGTAGGTGCCGCGGCCGCCGGTCAGGGCCCGCAGGTCGATGGCGTAGCGGCGCAGCTCGGCGGTGGGCACGTGGGCCTCGATGACGCCCTCGCCGTCGGCGCCGGTGCCGGTGTCCACGACGCGTCCGCGCCGGCCGGCCAGGTCCGCCAGGACGTCGCCCTGGCTGGCGACCGGGACCGTGACCGTGACGGCGGAGACCGGCTCGAGCACGAGCGAGCCGGCCTGCTGCAGCGCCTGGGCCACGCCCAGGCCCGCGGCGGTCCGGAACGCCATGTCGGAGGAGTCGACCGAGTGGTACTTGCCGTCGACGCACTCGACGCGCAGGTCGGTCAGGCGGTGCCCGTTCGGCCCGCCCGCGAGGAGGGCGTCCTGCACCCCGTGCTCGACGGCGGGCAGGTAGTTGCGCGGGATCGCACCGCCGACGATGGAGTCGATGAAGACCAGGCCCGTGCCACGCTCGGCGGGGGAGACCACGAGGCGCACCACGGCGAACTGGCCGTGCCCGCCGGACTGCTTCTTGAGCTTGCCCTCCACCTCGACCGGCCCCGCGATGGTCTCGCGGTAGGCGACCTTGACGTCCTCCGTCTCGACCCGCACGCCGAACTTGCGCTCGAGGCGCTCGAGCGCGACCGCCAGGTGGGTGTCCCCGACCGCGGTGAGCAGGGTCTGCCCCGACTCCTCGTCCTGGGTCACGGTCAGCGCCGGGTCCTCGGCGGCGAGGCGGCGCAGGGCGTCGGTGAGCTTGTCGTCGTCGGACTGGGTGAGCGGGCGCACCCCGAGGGTGTAGCCCGCCTCGGGGGTGGGCCGGGCCGGCAGGGCCACCGGACGGCCGGGCCGGGCCAGGAGGGTACGGGTGGGGGAGTCACCGAGCTTGGCGACGGCGGCGAGGTCGCCGGCCACGACCGAGCGGACGTCCAGGTGCTCGCGCCCCCGCAGGGTGAACAGGCCGTGGAGCCGCTCGTCCGCGCCGGTGGAGGTGTTGGTGAGGCGCTCGTCGCCGCGCACGGTCCCCGAGAGGACCTTGAGGAGCGAGATCTGCCCGACGAACTGGTCGGCGACGGTGCGGAAGACGTGGACGAGGGGCTCCCCGCCGGGGTCGGCCGGCACCGCGGTGGGCTCGCCGCCGACGAGGACCTCGGTGGGGTGCATGTCCGGCGAGGGGCCGATCTCGCAGATGAAGTCCCCGAGCCGGTCCACCCCGGCGCCGGTGGTGGCCGAACCCACGAGGACCGGGAAGATCGCCGAGGCCCCGACTGCCCGGCGCAGGGTGCGCTCGACGTCCGCGGGGGCCGGCTCGTCGCCGGAGAGGTAGCGCTCGAGCTGGTCGTCGTCGCCGCTGACGACCTCCTCGACGAGCTCCTCGTGGCGGATCCGCTCGATCTCCTCGACGTCGGCGGGTACCGGCGCGGTGGTCTCGTGCCCCTCGGCGTCGTAGAGGTGAGCGATGTCGAAGAGCACGTCGGCGACGCCGCGGAAGTCCTGCTGCTCCCCGATGGGAAGCTCGAGGGGGAACAGCCGCTCGCCCAGGCGGGCGCGCAGGTCGGCCAGGACGGACTCGAAGTCCGCGCTGGGCTTGTCCTCCTTGGTCACGAAGATCATCCGGGCCAGGCCGAGCTCCCGGCAGCGGGCCCACACCCGCTCGTCGCCCGCCTGGACGCCCTCCACCGCGGAGACGACGACGACGGCGAGGTCGGCCACCTCGAGCGCCGTGTCGACCACCTGGGTGAAGTCGTCGTGGCCGGGGGTGTCCAGGAGGTTGATCTTGCAGGTCTCGCCGTTCGCGGTCGTCCACGGCACGGCCGCCAGGGCGAGCGAGAGGGTCTGGTGGCGCCGGGTCTCCTCGGGGTCGGCGTCGAGCAGCGAGGTGCCGTCGTCCACGCGCCCCAGGCGGGCCGTCGCGCCGGCACGGAAGAGCAACGCCTCGGCGAGGGAGGTCTTGCCGCTGCCCGCGTGGCCGACCAGGACCACGTTGCGGATGGCTGAGGTGACGACGTCGTCCATGCTCACTCCCGGCTCTGGGTCTGTGGCTGCGATCGTAGCGCCGAGGGGGCCGGGGGTATGTGACGAAGATCCCACTTCGTACTGCGCCGGCCGGTGTACAGCCCGCGCCGGGTGCCCGGACCGGCCGCGCCGGGCGTGTCCGGTTTCGGGGTGGACCGTCCGGCGTTGCACAGTGGTCCCCGGCCGGCCGCGTCCGCGGGCGCGACAGAAGGGGTGGACGTGGCAGGGACCTGGTCGACGCAGACGGAGCTGGGTGCCGCGTACGCGCTCACCGCGCGGCAGGTGGGCACCCACCTCGCCGCCCTCGGGCTGAAGGAAGGCGCCCGGGCGAGCGAGGACGCGGTGACCGACGGGCTCGCCCGCGAGGCGACGCTCCGCGACGGCACAGGGTTCTTCGTGTGGCACACCGAGCGGGTCACCGCCCTCCTGGCCGGGCGAGGGCTCACCCGCGCCCCCGGTGGCGCGGGAGCGCCCGCCGCCGGGCGCGGAGCGGCGCGCACCGCCGGGGCGAGCGGCGGGGCGCCGGCACGCGGCGCCGTCCCGGCGGACGGTGCGACGCGGCCGAACGGTCACGACCGCGTGGTGGCCACCGACGGCTCGGCGCTGGGCAACCCGGGCCCGACGGGGTGGGCGTGGGTGGACCAGACCACGGGGGAGACCGGCTCGGGCGGGCTGGCCCACGGCACCAACAACATCGGCGAGCTGCTCGCGCTGCGCGAGGCGCTGCGCCACGCCGGGCCCGAGGGCGACCTCCTCGTCCGTGCGGACTCGCAGTACGTCATCAACATCGCCACGAGATGGGCGGTCGGCTGGCGGCGGCGCGGCTGGCGCAAGGGGGACGGCAAGGTCCCGGAGAACCTCGAGATCGTCCAGGACATCCTCGTCGCCCTGGAGGCCCGCGAGGGGCGGACGGACTTCGAGTGGGTGCGCGGCCACGCCGGCGACGAGCACAACGAGCGTGCCGACGCCCTCGCCAACGCCGCCGCGCGGGCCGCCCGCGGGTAGCCGTGCCCTGGCTCGCCGCCCGCGGGGGCGAGCACGCGCTACCCGCGGGCGACGAGCTCGCTCAGTCCTCCCAGGAGCGCACCCCGGCCAGGGCCGGCATCACCTCGTGCTCGAAGAGCTCGATGCTCTCCGTGGTGTAGGCCGCGTCCGGGAAGTAGAAGATCCCGTAGGTCATGCCGGCCTCGCGCAGCGCCAGGAGCTTCTCCACGATCTGCTCGGGAGTGCCGAAGGCCGGCAGGTCCCGGAAGCCCGCGAGCTGCCGCTCGAGGTCATCGGCGCCCAGGTGGGGCGCGAGCCGGGCGGCCAGCTCGTCGAGCTTGGCCGCCACGTCCGCCTCGGTGCGTCCGATCGTGACGTTGTAGTTCGCCGAGCGGACGATCTGGTCGAAGTCCGTGCCCTGGACGGCGCAGTGCTCGGCGAGGATCTCGCTCTTGCGGGTGAAGCCCTCGAGGGTCCCGTCGAAGTTGGTGTACCGCGCGTGCTGGGCGGCGATGCGCAGCGTGACCTTCTCCCCGCCGCCGGCGATCCACAGCGGGATCCCGCCGGGCTGGACGGGCAGGGGGAAGCACAGGGCGCCGTCGACGTCGTAGTGCTTGCCGTGGAGGGTGGCCGAGCCCGTGCGCCACGCCTGCTCGAAGATCTGCACACCTTCGTCGAGCCGCGCCAGCCGCTCGCCCGCGGACGGGAAGCCGTAGCCGTAGGCACGCCACTCGTGCTCGTACCACCCCGCGCCGATCCCCATCTCCAGGCGGCCCCCGCTGATGTGGTCGACCGTCGCCGCCACCTTGGCCAGGTACATGGGGTTGCGGTAGCTCATGCAGCTGCACATCTGCCCGATCCGGACCCGGTCGGTCACCGCGCCGAGGCCCGCCATGAGGGACCAGGCCTCGTGCGTCGCCTCCTCGCTGGGCACGGGGGTGGTGTGGAAGTGGTCGTACACCCACACCGACTCCCACAGGCCGCCGTCGTCGGCGCGCCTGGCGAGGGAGGACATGACGTTCCAGTGCTGCGACTCGTCGATCCCGACGAGGTCGAAGCGCCAGCCCTGCGGGATGAACATCCCGAACCGCATGTGATCAGCCATGACGCCAACCCTAGAGGGGGGCCTCGTGCCTCGCGCGCGAGCGGGCGGCGAGCCACCTGCGCACCGCCAGGACCGCCAGGACGAGGACCACGACCGCCAGCACCGTCACGAGGACGGGGACGAGCACGGCCACGAGCACCAGGCCGACCGCGGAGACGTCCTCGACGGTGGAGGCGACCGGCGCGCCGACTCCGGCGGTCGCGGTGTTGACCACCGGGCGGGACAGGGACTTCGCGGCGTGGGTCGTCAGCGCCAGCAGCACTCCCAGCACGACCGGCACCCACTGCCAGTCCTGCAGCAGGGTCGAGGGGTCGGGCACGGCCTGGGTCTGCGACGCGGAGCCCGCGGCGAAGACGATCCCCCCGGCGGTCGGGCGCACCGCCGTCTGGATGACGTCGTTCACCGAGTCGACCGCGGGGATCTTGTCGGCGACGACCTCGACGACGAGGAGGACGCCCAGCACCACCAGCGCCGGGGTCGACTCCAGCCACGACCACCCCGCCGGGAGGGCGAGCAGGTCGGAGAAGCGTGAGAGCAGCCCGAGGGCGATCAGCGGCACGTAGGCGTTGAGGCCGGCGGCCATCGCCATCCCGGACCCGGTCATCAGCTCGAGCACGTCGTCAGCGTCCCACGACCGCGGCGTCGCCGCCGGGGGGGCGTGGTCACGGAACGGTCTCGTCCCGGTCCGGCGGCCTCGTCCGGGCCCGGGGCGTCGGGGCGGCTGCGTAGGCTGGGCGGGTGAGCAGCCAGGCCCCCCGGGAGCGGACTCGGACCGCCGCCCCGAGCGAGAGGGTCTGGACCGTGCCCAACGCCATCTCGGGCGTGCGGCTGCTCCTCGTGCCGGTCTTCGCGGTGCTGATCTTCACCGGTCGTGACGTCGCGGCGATCGTCGTCCTCGTCGTCGCCGGTGCCAGCGACTGGCTCGACGGCGTCATCGCCCGCCGGTTCGACCAGACCAGCCGCGTAGGTCAGCTCCTCGACCCCGCCGCGGACCGGCTCTACATCTTCGTCACCCTCATCGGTCTTGGGTGGCGCGAGGTCGTGCCGTGGTGGCTCGTCCTGGTCATCGCCGCCCGCGACGTCTTCCTCGCGGGGATGATCCCCACGCTCAGCCGCCACGGGTACGGGCCGCTGCCCGTCCACCTCGCGGGCAAGGCGGGCACCTTCGCGCTCATGTACTCCTTCCCCCTCCTGCTGCTCGCGGGCCGCCCCGGCACGCTCGGAGACGTCGCCAGCACGGTCGGCTGGGCGTCGGCGCTGTGGGGCGTGGGCCTGTACTGGTTCGCGGCGCTGCTCTACCTCGAGCAGGTGGTGCGCATCGTGCGTGAGGACCGGGCCGCGTGAACGCACCCGCCCACCGCACGGACCCGGCGCCGCACCGCGCGGGGCCGTCCTCGCACCGGACGGGGCCGTCGGCGCACCGGACGGGGCCGTCGGCGCACCGCCCGGCGGCGTCACCCCCGCCGCCGCGCCGCCCCGACGAGTCCATGTCGCTCCTGCGCGAGCTGCTCGACAACCCGCTCGACGCCGGCTACCGCACCGCACCCCGCAGCCCGGAGTCCGGGCCGGGCCGCCCGCTCACGTGGCGCCAGGTCATCGTGGTGGTCGCGGCGATCGTCATCGGCGCCGGTGCCGTGTGGTCGGCCCGCGAGCTGCGGGCCCCCGAGGGCACGGTGACCGCCCGCACCGTGCTCCTCGACCAGATCGTCGAGCGCCGCGCCGTCGGTGACGAGCTGCAGGCCGCCAACGAGAGCCGGCAGATCGAGATCGAGGAGCTGCGCGCCGCCGCGCTCGAGGGCGCCGACCAGGAGCTGCTGGATGAGCTCGCGGTGCTGGGGGTGGCGTCCGGGATGTCCCGGGTCTCCGGACCGGGGATCGTCGTCGAGCTCACCGACTCCGAGGCGGCGCAGGCGGGCGAGGCCGGCACGGAGGAGGAACGGGTCAAGGACATCGACCTCCAGGTCCTCGTCAACGGCCTCTGGGCCTCGGGCGCGGAGGCGATCGCCGTCGACGGCCAGCGGCTGAGCTCGACGAGCGCGATCCGCGCGGCGGGGCAGACGATCCTCGTCAACCTCGCCCCCGTGGCCTCCCCGTACACGGTGGAGGTCGTCGGCGACCCCGTGGAGCTGCAGACCCGGCTCGCGCGCACGGTGGCCGGGGCCCACCTCGGTGTGCTCCGCTCGAGCTTCGGGATCCGTTCGGAGATCACGGTCGCCGGCGAGCTCGTCCTCTCCGCGCCGACCCTGTCGGAGCTGAGGTACGCCGAACCGCTCGGCGGTGAGGCCACCGCGGCCTCCGACGTCGGGGCACAATCACCGGGGGCGCCGACGCAGGGGCGCCCGGGTCCCACCGACGAAGAGGGAGACTGAGTGCTAGCGCTGATCGGACTGGTCGTGGGGGTCGTCGCCGGGGTGCTCATGGACCCCACCGTGCCCCTGTGGCTCCAGCCCTACCTGCCCATCGCGCTCGTCGCTGCCCTCGACGCCCTTTTCGGGGCGTTGCGCGCCGGCCTTGACGGCATCTTCAACGACCGGGTCTTCGTGGTCTCGTTCGTCTTCAACGTCCTCGTGGCCGGGTTCATCGTCTTCCTCGGCGACCAGCTCGGCGTCGGGGCGCAGCTGACCACCGCCGTCGTCGTGGTCCTCGGGATCCGCATCTTCTCCAACGCCGCGGCGATCCGCCGTCACGTCTTCAAGGCATGAGCACGACCAGGCACGGGGAGAACCGTCCGGACCGGGCGCCGGACCAGGCGGCGGGCCGGTCGCAGGGCGGCGCCGACGGTGGCCCCGAGCGGGTGGCCGGCGACGCGGGACAGGGCCACGCCGCTCCCGCCCGGGCGGGCGCCCGTGGCGCCCGGGCCCTGCTGGTTCCCCGGTGGAGCCCGACGCACGTCGTCGGCGCGCTGCTGTGCGTGGCCCTCGGCTTCGCCGTGGTCGCCCAGGTGAGCCAGACCCAGGACGACGTGCTCACCGGGATGCGTCAGGACGACCTCGTCCGGCTGCTCGACGACCTCAACCAGCGCAACGCCGAGCTCACCGACGAGCAGGAGGGGCTGCGCCAGGACCTCGCGGAGCTGCGCTCGAGCACGAGCTCGCGCCAGGCGGCCCAGGAGGCCGCCGAGGAGCAGGCCCGGGTGCAGGGTGTGCTGGCCGGCACCCTGCCGGTGCGCGGGCCCGGGGTGGTGCTGACGATCCGCGACCCCGAGGACGGCGTCCGCGCGCAGCACCTCGTGACGATCCTCGAGGAGATGCGCAACGCCGGCGTGGAGGCCGTGGAGCTCTCCGGGCAGCGGCTGACCGCCAGCAGCTGGATCCTCGACGGCGAGGACGGCATCGTCGTCGACGGCGTCGCCCTCGAGCAGCCCTGGACCTGGACGGCGATCGGGGACCCCGACGTCGTCTCGGTCGCCCTGGGGATCCCCGGTGGTGCGCTCGCCACGGTCCGGGCGGCGGGTGCGACCGTCGTGCTGCGCGAGGTCGAGGAGGTCGAGATCACCGCCGTCCGCACGCTCGACGAGCCCGAGTTCGCCGAACCGGCCGCGCCGACGGGGTGAGCGGTGGTCACAGGTCGGTCACGGACCTCTAGAGTGGGGGAGGAGACAGCGGGCGAGCGCCCAGGACCACCAGGAGGCAGGTACATGACCAGCACCCCGGAGCAGCCCGGCCGTGAGCCCGCGGACCGCCCGGACGTGACCACGACCGCCCGGTTCGGAGCCGTGGGCCACGAGCCCGACACCGAGCTGCTGAGCCGCGGGCTCAACCCCGACGACGCCGCGGCGGTCGAGGCGCTCCCGCCGGCCTCCGCGCTGCTCATCGTCCAGCGGGGCCCCAACGCCGGCGCCCGGTTCCTCCTCGACGCCGAGCGCACCACCGCCGGGCGGCACCCGAGCTCGGACATCTTCCTCGACGACGTCACCGTCTCGCGCAAGCACGCCGAGTTCATCGCCGTCGACGGCGGGTTCGTCGTGCGCGACGTCGGCAGCCTCAACGGCACGTACGTCAACCGTGAGCGGATCGACACCGCGACCCTGCGGGCGGGCGACGAGGTCCAGATCGGCAAGTACCGACTCACCTACCACCCCAGCCCCCAGCGCGGCGACGGCGCAGACGCCCGGTGAGCCCCGCCGCAGGACCCGCCGCGGCCGCCGGGCCGCGCCGGGAGGACCACCCGGGCGCGCCGGCGCGGGAGCAGACCTGGCCCCAGGGCGTCTCCCACGAGGCGACCATGAGCATCGGCGCGGTGCTGGCCGTCCTCCAGCCCGAGTTCCCGGCGGTGACGGTCTCCAAGCTGCGCTTCCTCGAGGAGCAGGGCCTGGTGACCCCGCGGCGCACCGGGTCCGGGTACCGCAAGTACTCCCGTGCCGACGTCGAGCGGCTGCGGTACGCCCTGACGGCGCAGCGCGACTCCTACCTGCCGTTGCGCGTCATCCGTGACCAGCTCGCCGACCTCGACGCCGGACGCAGCGTCGAGCACCCCTCCCACGCCCGCGTCGTCACCCGTGACGGCGAGCTCGTGGCACCGGCCGCCGGGGCGCGGGTCAGCGCCGCGGAGATCTGTGAGCTCACCGGTGCCGGCGAGGCCGAGGTGGACGAGATGGCCTCGGCGGGCCTCATCATCGCCGACGCCCGGGGCCGGTTCCCGGGACGCTCGGTCCAGGTGGTCCAGGCCGCCCTCTCGCTCGCGCGGCACGGCATCAGCCCCCGCCACCTGCGTTCGGTCCGCACCGCGGCCGAGCGCGAGGCGGACCTCATCGACCAGGTGGTCGCCCCCCTCCGGGCGCAGCGTTCGGGTGCGGCACGCGAGCGCGGTGCGGCGCAGGCCGCCGAGCTGGCCGAGCTCTACGCCACGCTGCACGCCGAGCTCGTGCGGGCGGCGGTCGACCAGCTCGGCTGAGCGGGTCATTCGCTGCGCGCCGCGTCCCGGGCCGTCGTACCGTTGGCCGCATGCGCGAGATGGTGGTGCTCGGCGTGCGGGTGAGCGTCCCGGGGAACGAGGTCGTCGTCGTCCTGGGCGAGCCCGGCGGAACCGTGGTGCTGCCCATCGTCATCGGTCCCCGTGAGGGCGCGGCCATCGCTTCGGCGCAGGCCGGATTGGTCCCCCCGCGTCCCCTGACCCACGACCTCCTCGTCTCGATCCTGCAGACCCTCGGCGCGACCGTGGTGGAGGTGCGGGTCACCCGGGTGGTCGACGGCATCTTCCACGCCGAGCTCGTCCTCTCGGCGGGACAGGTGGTCGACGCCCGGCCCTCGGACGCCATCGCCGTGGCCCTGCGGGTCCACTGCCCGGTGCTGTGCGAGGACGACCTCCTCGAGGTGGCGGGCGTGCCGGTCGCCGACGCCGGGCTGGAGACGGCCGAGGACCAGGGCGAGATGGCCAGCGAGATGGAGGAGTTCCGCGCCTTCCTCGCCGAGGTCGAGCCGGAGGACTTCGGCCGGCCGGCCGGCGAGGGCGAACCGGGCGCCGGGCCGGACGACGCCCCTGGGCCGGACGACGCCCCTGGGCCGGACGACGCTCCTGGACCGGACGACGCTCCTGGACCGGACGGGGACGCTCCCGGGCCGGTGACCTGGGACGACGACGCGGACGGGCCCGGCCCCGAGGCCGGACCGCCGCGCGCACCAGGAGCGGGATGACCGGACCCGGGCTGGCAAGACTCAACGTTTGGTCGAGAGTCAGACTCGCCCGGCCGACACGCCTGACGCGGCGCGCGGCCAGCCTCGTTGACCAGCCCTCTCCCCGGTCATAGCGTGTGTGTATCGGCAAGTGAGGCAGCGGTACCCTCGAGATGCGAGCGTCACCCGGGGCCGCGGACGAACGGAGATCCCTGTGAGCGGCACTGATGCGACGGCCGGCGCCGTCCCCGGCGTCCCCCAGCGCGCCCAGGGCATGCTCTTCGGGGACACCCTGCCCGACCTCGACCAGGACACGGGCTACCGCGGGCCGACCGCCTGCCGCGCTGCGGGCATCACCTACCGCCAGCTCGACTACTGGGCCCGCACCGGACTGGTCGAGCCGAGCATCCGTGGCGCCAAGGGCTCGGGCAGCCAGCGCCTGTACAGCTTCCGGGACATCCTCGTGCTCAAGGTCGTCAAGCGGCTGCTCGACACCGGGGTCTCCCTCCAGCAGATCCGGTCCGCCATCACCGCGCTCAAGGAGCGCGGGGTGGAGGACCTCGCGCAGATCACCCTCATGAGCGACGGCGCCTCGGTCTACGAGTGCACCTCCGCCGACGAGGTCATCGACCTCGTCCAGGGCGGCCAGGGCGTCTTCGGCATCGCGGTCGGACGCGTGTGGCGGGAGGTCGAGGGCGACCTCGCCCAGCTGCCCACGGAGCGCGCCCACGACGAGGAGGTCCCCGACGTCGAGGACGAGTTGGCCCGCCGCCGCGCGGCCCGCAACGCGGTCTGAGCGCTCCCGTGCCCCCGGGCCCCAGGGTGGCCCTGCGGTAAGTTGTCCCGCGTGCCGCACCCCCGCAGCCTCCTGAGCCTCCTCGACCTCCAGCGCATCGACCTCGAACGTCTCTGGCTCGCCTCTGCGGGGTGGAAGGACCAGCGTTCGCGGCGCCGCTCGCGGTTCGCCGACCGACGGGTCGCCACGATCTTCGACGGCCCGGCCTTCCGGACGCGACTCGCCTTCGACAGCGCCATCGACGCCGTCGGCGCCCACCGGGTGGACCTGCCGGTCGTGCTCGGCGAGCGCGAACCGATCGAGGACACCGCCGCCATCCTCTCCGGGGCGGTCGATGCCGTCGTCGTGCGCTCCACGTCCCACGGCGCGCTCGGTGCGCTCGCCGAGGCGTGCGAGGTCCCGGTCATCAACGCGATGAGCGACGCGGGTCACCCGGTGGAGGTCTTCTCCGAGGCGTTCAGCGTGCTCGAGCGTCTCGGCCCCCTCGACGACGTCGTCCTGACGTTCGTCGGCGAGGCCACGAACATGCTCCGGTCGTGGGCCGAGCTGACGGTGCCCTTCGCCATCGAGGTGCGCCAGCTCTGCCCGCCGGGGCACAGCCTGGAGCAGGACCTGCGTGAGGATCTCGCCGCCCGCGGCCAGCGGGGGAGCGTCCGGGTCCTGCACGACGTCGAGGAGGCGGTCACGGGCGCCCACGTCGTCTACACCGACGCCTGGCCCGCGGCGGCACGCTCGGTCGGCCGGCGGCGGCTCTCCTTCGAGCCGTACCGCGTCACCACCGAGATGCTCGACATCGCCGGCCCCCAGGCCCTGCTCATGCACGCGATGCCCGTGCGGCGCGGGGACGAGGTCACCGCGGACGCCTTCGCCGACCCCCGCTCCATCACCCTCGCCGCCAAGCGCAACCTCTCCGCCACGCACGCGGCGATCGTCGAGCGCGCACTGGAGGGCTGAGTGCCGGATGTCAGACCCCTCTGACAGTCTTCGCACAGAGGTTCGAACGATCGGTTCGGGCCCGCGAGGCAGGGGAGTGGGACATGACTGTCGACGACGGGATCGGCACGCTCGAGATCGAGCTGGCGGAGCTCGCGCAGGGCCTGACCGAGCCGGGTCCGGGGGAGTGCCTGCAGTGCTTCACCAACCGGATGCTCGTGGAGTTCGGGTGTGACTGCTCCCTGCGGTGGGCACGCCGCTGGCGCGAGGTCCGGGCGCCGCGGGCGTACCGGCTCCTCGAGCGTCTGGGGCGGCGTGGCGCCTACTGCGACTGCGAGATCTTCCTCAACGGCTGGGACGTCACGGTCGAGCCTGTGGTGGACCCGGTGACCGGGGAGTCGCGGTGGCCCGCTGAGGTCGACGGCTGCCGGGGCGTCCGCACCGGGTCGACCCTGCCGTGCAGCCTGTGGACGGAGCGTCGGCGCTGAGGGGTACGGCGGGTTCGCCGAAGGTGGCCAGGGTGGGCGCGGGCCATCGCCGCGGGTAGCCCGCCGGCGGTGGCCCAGGTCCGCTCGCGGGCGCGGAGCCGCGCGGCCTGGCGGGTGAGGTGCTCGCGCTCGGCGAGACTGGGCCCCAGCAGAGCCGCCTCGGCGTAGAGCCGGGCCACCCCCGCCAGGTCGCCGTCGCGCTCGTGGAGGTACGCCCGGACCGCGGTGTGCCGCGGGATGGCGGGTCCAGCCGGTCGCGGGCGAGTGCGGCCTGCAGCACGCCGACACCCTCGGCGATCATCGTCGTGTCCCAGCTGCCCCGGTCCTGCTCCCGCAGCGCGACGAGAGTGCCGTCCGGGCGGGTCCGTGCCGGCCGACGCGCATGGTGGAGCAGCATGAGGGCGAGCAGGCCCGCCACCTCTTCGTCCTCGGTCATCGCGGCGAGCCGGCGGGTGAGCCGGATGGCCTCGGCCGCAAGGTCGACGTCGCCCGAGTAGCCCTCGTTGAAGACGAGGTAGAGCACCCGCAGCACGGTGGTGAGGTCGCCGGGCCGGTCGAACCGGACCCCGGCGACCGTTCGTTTGGCTCGGCTGATCCGCTGAGCCATCGTCGTCTCGGGGACGAGGTAGGCCTGGGCGATCTGACGTGTCGTGAGTCCGCCGACGGCCCGGAGCGTCAGCGCCACGGCCGAGGTGGGCGACAAGGAAGGGGTGGGCGCAGAGGAAGTACAGCCAGAGCGTGTCGTCCGTCCCTCCGGCGGGTCCCGGCCGGGGCTCCGCGTCGACCCTGACCTCGCGTCGACGCCGGGAGGCCTCGGCGCGCGCGTCGTCGACGAACTTGCGCCAGGCGACGGTGACGAGCCAGGCCTTCGGGTCGCGCGGCGGGGAGCGGCAGGTGTCAGGCTCCGCAGCAGGGCCTCGTCCACGGACGGTCACTCCGTGACGGTCGGCTGCGCCGTGAGGAATGGGCGCAGCTCGAGCCACTCGTGGATCGGCTTGCCGCCGGCGCCCGGGGCCGCGGACAGCTCGCCGGCGAGCTCCAGCCCGTGCGGCCCACGGGTATCGTGCACGAGAACGGCTTCCGGCAGACGCGGGCCGTGGCCACCCCTGCGGACGGCTCCGCCGGGCGGCACGGTGGCGGGCGCTGCCGACGAACCGAGCGGGGGGTGCTGGATGGCGAGCGCACCCGATCTCTCAGGTGCCCAGGATCCCGGGCCGTTCTACCACGGCACGAAGGCGGACCTCGAGCCGGGTGACGTGCTGGAGCCCGGCTACGGCTCCAACTACGGCGCTCGACGACGGTCGAGCTTCCTCTATGTCACGGCGACGCTGGACGCGGCCACATGGGGGGCGGAGCTGGCGGTGGGCGAGGGGAGAGGCAGGATCTACCGGGTGGTGCCCACCGGCCTCATCGAGGACGACCCCAACCTGACGGACAAGAAGTTCCCGGGGAACCCGACGAGGTCGTACCGCACCCGGCAGCCGGTGCGCGTGGTCGGTGAGGTGACGGACTGGGCCGGGCACCCACCCGAGGTCCTCCAGCGTATGCGGGAGCACCTGGAGGAGCTGGAGCGGCTCGGGGTCGAGGCGATCGAGGACTGAGCCGACCGGCCGACACGCCGAGTGTGGTCCGTGCTCGGCGGTGGGGTCGTCCGTATCGTCGATGGCCGGTGCTCATGGCGGAGCGCCGCACACGAGAAGGCGACGGGGCCGGGCGCGAGGCCGGCACCACGACGGAGGCGGGCGGACATGACAACGACCACCACCGACCAGGCCGCGCTCACCTACGCCGAGGCGGCGTACCTGATGTGGTTGGAGTGGGAGGAGCGGCGCCGGCGCGACGGCGCACCGCCGATGATGCCGTGGGACAAGATGTCGGAGCCGTTCCGCCGACTGCTGGTCCTCGGGCGCTACGGCGACCGGGTGTCCGACTGAACCGGCTCCGGGTACCCGGTAGCCCCGATCCGCACTCGACGCGCGGGCAGCGTGCGTCGGCACGCAGAGCGGCAGGTTCCACTCCTCGTTGTGCCGGCGCTGCGGGCTGAGTCAGGCATAGTCTCCCCGTCCATGGACATGCTGAGAGGGCAGCAGATCGCCGAGGCCGGCCTGACCGACTGGCGCAAGCTCGCCCAGGGACTGCACGCCCGGTACCTGGTCGACGACTTCGGCACCGCCGCCCGGTTCGTCGCTGCGGTGGGGGAGGCGGGCGACGCGCTCGGGCACCATCCGAGCGTGTCGATCGGCAGGGGGTACGTCGACCTCAAGCTGATCAGCGACGACGCCCGCGACGTCGCGGGTACCGAGCACGTCGTCGAGTGGGTGACCCAGCAGGACCTCGACCTCGCGCGACGGATCACCGAGATCGCCACCGAGCACAAGGTCGACGCCGACCCGGCCTCGGTCAGCCACATCGAGCTGGGCCTCGACACGGCGCGCTCCGCGACCATCGCCCCGGTGTGGGCCGCCCTGCTGACCGGCAGCGCCGAGGCCCAGGGCCGCGGGTCTCCCAGCGACGAGATCCGGGACGCCACGGGACGGGTGCCGAACCTGTGGTTCGGGGACGACGACGCACACGAGACCTCCCACCAGCGGTTCCACGTCGAGGTCTACGTGGCGCCGGAGGAGGCCGGGCGACGGATCGCCGCCGCCGTCGCGGGCGGGACCGTCGTCGATGACAGCAACGCGCCCTCGCTCACCGTGATCGCCGACCAGGACGACAACACGGCAGTGGTGTGCGTCGACGTCTCCGCCGCGAAGACGGGTTGAGTGGCGCCGCCGTCCTTCACCGTGGGGAAGTGGGCGGTCGAGATGATGCGTCCGGGCCGAGGTGTGTCCGTCTGGGGCTCCGCGGAGGCGGTCTGACATAACGTACATTATCGGATGTTGCCGGAAGTGAGGCGACGGATGGGGTGCTGTGGTCCACGCGAGGGTTGAGGGCGACCGATAGCATCGGCTGGATGACCGCGCCGACGCTGTACATCCATCTCCCGGGCACCGCACGTGAGGCCCTGACCTTCTACGGAGATGTCTTCGGCTGCGACGTCCAGGTCCACAGCTTCGACGAGTTCGGCAGGTCCGACGGTCCGCCCGACGCCGTCGCGCACGGCTACCTCGTGGACGGACCGGTCGTCATCTTCGCCGCCGACGCCGCCGGCGACCAGCCCCCGCTGAGGTGCGAGGGGCTGATGCTGTCCCTGCTCGGGACCTCGACCCCGTCGGTTCTGCGCGGCTGGTTCAGCAGGCTCTCCGAGGGCGGCCGGGTCGTGGACGACCTGCAGGTGCGCCCCTGGGGCGCGACGGACGGCCAGGTCGTCGACCGGTACGGCCTCCACTGGCTGATCGGCTTCGAGGGCGACGACGACCGTCACGTGCAGCGCCAGGAGTCCGACGGGTGACATCCCCGGTCGGGTGCTGACGGAGTTTCGGACGCCGAGCGGTCACATGACGAGTGCGATGGTGGTCCAGGTGCTGACGCCCTGACGGCGTAGCGCGTCGTCACCCCGCGTGCACATACCTCAGTGGTGCAGCGGCTCCGCGGCGGCGCCGTCGGTGGCCGGGTCCTCGAGGGGTGCGCCGCCGAGGGCCTGCTCCTGCCAGTGCTCGGCCCGCCAGCGTCCGGGCCGGCCGGACAGGACGAGCGCTCCGGTGTTCGACACCGCGTTCTGCGCCGCGAAGTCGACGGTGACGTTGTGGCACCGCGCAGCGGCCCAGGCGCGGATCATGGCGCCGTGGCTGAAGAGGGCCGCGACCTCGACGCCCGTGCCGGCGACCTCCCCGACGACCTCGTCGAACCGGCCCAGGACCGCGGCGGCGCCCTCGTCGGTCCCCGGCATACGAGCGTGCGGTGCGCCGTCGGCCCACCCGAGGACGATCGACAGGTAGGTCCGGACGGACTCCTCGTCGCCGGCCATCTCCAGGTCACCCGCGGTGATCTCCCGCAGCCCGCGACGGACCTGGACGTCGAGCCCGAGCGCCCGGGCCAGCGGGTCGGCGGTCTGCTGGGTCCGCACGAGCGTGGAGGCGTAGATCGCCTCGATCCCCACCGGTCGGAGCGTGGCCGGCAGTGCGAGCGCCTGCTGCCGGCCGAGGTCGGTGAGGTCCGGGCCGGGCTCGGCGGTGTCGAGCAGGTGGTCGACGTTGGACGGTGTCTGCCCGTGCCGGATGAGAACGAGGCGCATGACTCGAGTATCACCCGTGGGCCGGCTCCGGGGCGTCGCCACGGAGCTGGCCGCACCCCGACCGTGCACAGCACGAGGACGCGAGCTGCCGGCCAGATGTGCGGCTGTGCGGGCTGCGCCCCTTGTAGGTCTCGGCGTCCAAGCCGGGTGGACGCTCACGCGGCACCCGCCATCTGTGGGCCGTAGGTCCCGCGATACGAGGCCGAGGCGGTCGTTTCGCGGACCGCAGATCGACCTGACGCAGGCTCGAATGTCGGGCTCCTGACCGTGGAGGTGTGACCACGCGAACGAGTCCGCGAGGCAGAAGGTGCCCCAAGTTGCGGGGGATTCACTGCCCCTTCGTACGTTCGGCCGGGATCGTGGGATGTCGGTCACAGCAACAACCGCCTCTCGGGCGGTTTGTCCGGAATGCCCCTGTGGCGTCAGCGGCCGCCTGCACATACTCGCCAGAGGTACACACAACGACGTGGAGGTGCGTCATGAAGAACCCCCGATCCCGAAGCCGAGCGGGTGGCGCCCTCGCCGCCACCATGGGCACGGCGGTCGCGCTAGTCGTCGCGCCCAGCACATCGGCGTTCGCGGCGACCGAGATCTTCTTCGAGGAACAAGCCACCGCGAACTGGTCCGTCGCCCACACGTGTGCGAGCGGTGCAGTCGTGGACGCCCGCCTGCTCGTCGAGTCCACCCGGGACTTCGAGAGCCCAGACACGGAAGACGCCCAGCCCACCGTGCGGGTGCAGTACCAGGCGGTCTGCCCGGACGGCACCTCGTTCGGCTGGGTAGGCATCATCGGCGATGACCGCCCGCTCGATGAACACGCGACCATTGTGAGCGCCCCGGACCTCGAGGGCGTTCACGCCAGCGGCACCGGAACCGTTCGCGACAATCTCGGCGTCGACCACGACGTCACGTTCGACGTCACCTGGGCCGGAACGGGGGGCCTGGAGACTGAGGTCACCGCGTTCACCGGATTCCGCGTTCTGATCCACACCGAGAAGGAGCGAAGCGCCACCGCCACCGGAACCGTGACGTTCGACGGCGCAGTGCTGGTCGACGGCGCGGCGAACCACCGCATCACCCCGGTGATCACCAGCGAGGAGGACAAGAGCATCAGCCCCGGCAACTAGCGGGCCAGGTCCGCGCCCACGTAGGCGGCGAGGTACTCACCGGTCAGGGTCGAGCGTGCCGCCACGAGGTCGGCGGGCGGGCCCTCGAAGACCACCCGGCCGCCGTCGTGGCCGGCGCCGGGGCCGAGGTCGACGATCCAGTCCGCGTGCGCCATGACCGCCTGGTGGTGCTCGATGACGATCACCGACCTTCCCGAGTCGACGAGCCGGTCCAGCAGCCCGAGCAGCTGCTCGACGTCGGCGAGGTGCAGACCCGTGGTCGGCTCGTCGAGGACGTAGACCTCTCCCCTCTCCCCCATCTGGCTGGCCAGCTTGAGCCGCTGCCGCTCGCCGCCCGACAGCGTCGTCAGCTGCTGCCCGAGGCTGAGGTACCCCAGGCCCACGTCGGCGAGCCGGCCGAGGATCTTGTGGGCGGCGGGCGTGCGCGCGGCGCCGTCGGCGAAGAACTCCTCGGCCTCCGTCACCGGCATCGCGAGGACCTCGGCGATGTTCTTCCCGCCGAGCGTGTACTCCAGCACCGCCGCCTGGAACCGTCTGCCCTCGCACTCCTCGCAGGTGGACTCGACCGTGGCCATGACGCCCAGGTCGGTGTAGATGACGCCGGCGCCGTTGCAGGTGGGGCAGGCGCCCTCGGAGTTGGAGCTGAACAGCGCGGGCTTGACCCCGTTGGCCTTGGCGAACGCCTTGCGGATGGGGTCGAGCAGCCCGGTGTACGTCGCGGGGTTGCTCCGGCGGGAGCCGCGGATCGCGCCCTGGTCGATGACCACCACGCCGTCGCGCCCGGCCACCGACCCGCTGACGAGGGAGCTCTTGCCCGAGCCGGCCACGCCGGTGAGCACGCAGAGCACCCCCAGCGGGAGGTCGACGTCGACGTCCTTGAGGTTGTGCGTGGCCGCCCCGCGCACCTCGAGGGTGCCGGCGGCCGTCCGCACCGACTCCTTGAGCCGCGCCCGGTCGTCGAGGTGGTGGCCGGTGACGGTGTCACTTCCCCGCAGTCCCTCGACGTCGCCCTCGAAGCAGACGGTGCCACCCTGCGTGCCGGCGCCGGGACCGAGGTCGACGACGTGGTCCGCGATCGCGATCGTCTCGGGCTTGTGCTCGACGACGAGCACCGTGTTGCCCTTGTCCCGCAGCTGCAGCAGGAGGGTGTTCATCCGCGCGATGTCGTGGGGGTGCAGGCCGATGGTGGGCTCGTCGAAGACGTAGGTGACGTCGGTGAGCGAGGAACCGAGGTGCCGGATCATCTTGGTGCGCTGGGCCTCTCCCCCGGACAGGGTGCCCGCGGGCCGGTCGAGCGAGAGGTAGCCCAGCCCGATCTCGTCGAAGGAGTCCAGGAGGTGCCGCAAGCCCGTGAGCAGCGGGGCCACCGACGGCTCGTCGAGCTCGCGGACCCAGCCGGCGAGGTCGCTGATCTGCATCGCGCAGAGCTCGGCGATGTTCTTCCCCCGGATCCTCGACGAGCGGGCCTCGGGGCTCAGCCGCGTGCCGTCGCACTCCGGGCACGTGGTGAAGGTGATCGCACGGTCCACGAAGGCGCGGATGTGCGGCTGCATCGCCTCCGGGTCCTTGGACAGCATCGACTTCTGGATCTTGGGGATGAGGCCCTCGTAGGTGAGGTTGATGCCCTCGACCTTGATCTTCTCGGGCTCGGCGTAGAGCAGCTTGTGCAGCTCCTTCTTCGTGAACGTCCCGATCGGCTTGGCCATGGGCAGGCCGGCCCCGGCGAAGATCCGGCCGTACCAGCCCTCCATGCTGTACCCGGGCACGGTCAGCGCGCCCTCGCTGAGCGACCTGGTGTCGTCGTAGAGCGCGGTCAGGTCGAAGTCGGTGACCGACCCCATTCCCTCGCAGCGCGGGCACATGCCGCCCAGGCGCGTGAAGGTGGCCTTCTCGGCCCTGGTCCTCTCCCCGCGCTCTATCGTGATCGCGCCGCTGGCCCGCACCGTGGGGATGTTGAACGAGTACGCGTTCGGTGAGCCGATGTGGGGCTGCCCGAGCCGGCTGTAGAGGATCCGCAGCAGCGCGTTGGCGTCCGTGGCGGTGCCCACGGTCGATCGCGGGTTCGCCCCCATCCGCTCCTGGTCGACGATGATCGCCGTCGTGAGCCCCTCGAGCCGGTCGACGTCGGGCCGGGCGAGGGTGGGCATGAAGCCCTGGACGAAGGCCGAGTAGGTCTCGTTGATCATCCGCTGGGACTCCGCGGCGATGGTGTCGAACACCAGCGAGCTCTTGCCCGAGCCGGACACGCCGGTGAAGACCGTGAGGCGTCGCTTGGGGATCTCGACATGGATGTCCTTGAGGTTGTTCTCCCGCGCGCCCTCCACGCGGATGAGGTCGTGGGTGTCGGCGACCGTGCGACTGCCCTGGTCGGTGTCGGTCCGCGTACCTGTGCTCATGAGTTCTCCGTCCGGCGTCGCTCGGTCTGGTGGGTGAGGAACGCGCGGCGGCGTCCGTCGTCGGTCAGCGCCGCTCCTGGATGCGGATGAGGTTGCCCGAGGGGTCGCGGATCGCGCAGTCTCGCACACCGTACGGCTGCTCGGTGGGCTCCTGGACCACCTCGACGTCGTCGGCCACGACCTGCTCGAAGGTCCCGTCGAGGTCCGGCGTGGCCAGGTTCACCCCGAAGAAGCTGCCCTTGGCCATGAGGCCGGAGATGGTGCGACGCTCGTCGTCGGTGAGCCCCGGTGTCGCGGCGGGCGGGTGCAGGACGATCGAGGTGTCGGGCTGCCCGGCCGGGCCGACGGTGATCCACCGCATCCCCTGGTAGCCGACGTCGCCACGCACCTCGAAGCCGAGGACGTCGCGGTAGAAGGCCAAGGAGGCGTCGGGGTCGGTGTGCGGGAGGAAGCTCTGGTGAATGGTGAGGTCCATGGCGTTCACGGTAGGCGCGGCCCGGCCGCGGGCGCTTCTCGATTCCTGACCGGTCTGGTGACCGCCTTGGCGACGCACGGCGCCATCCCGGTCGTCGCCAGGCCCGCCTGGCGCCGGTAGACGCTGGGCGGCACCCCGACCAGCTCGGTGAACCGGGTGCTGAACGTCCCCAGGGAGGAGCAGCCGACGGCGAAGCAGACCTCCGTGACGGTGCGGTCGCCGTGGCGCAGCAGGGCCATCGCGCGCTCGATGCGCCGTGTCATGAGGTAGGCGTAGGGAGACTCGCCGTAGGCCCTGCGGAACTGCCGGCTCAGGTGCCCGGCGGAGACGTTGGCGCCGCGGGCGAGGGCCTCGACGTCGAGGGGCTGCGCGTACTCGCGGTCGATCCGGTCGCGGACCCGGCGGAGCCCGGCGAGGTCGCGCAGCCGCGCAGCGTCGCGCTGCTGCGCCAGGTCGCGTGGCCGCGCGGCGTCAGCCCGGGTGCTCACCCGGACGATCGTGCCACGTCCGCCCGGCGCCATCCAGGGCCGGCGAGCTCCAGGGCCGGCGCGGGCAAGTCACGCCGCGGTGGCGGGGACCGCGATCCAGGTGGACCGCGCCCGACCGACCACCCTTCCGTCCTCGCCGTACAAGGTCGTGGCGGTGAAGGACTTGCGCCCCTCGGTCGCGAGGAGCTGGCCCATGACGACGCAGCGTTCGCCGGGCCGGGTCGTGCCCGGGACCTCGGCGGTGATCCGCCCCAGCACCATGGGTCGGCCCTCGATCGGCGCCGCCCAGCCGCCGGGGCAGTCCAGGGCGGCCCACACGAGCTCGGCCCGACCGGCCAGGTCCGGCGCGACGGTCCACACGCAGGCGGTCCGGCCGTGGTCGATGCGCCCGGGTCGCAGTCCCATGGCGTCCTCCCCGCGCGCCGTCCCGCACACGAAGCACTCCGGGAAAGGGTGGCGCCGCAGCCCCGCGTAGGTGCTCGAGGCCTCTGCGGCCTGCTCCGGACCGACCGGGGGGACCGTGACGAGATCCGTGACCGTGGCCCGTGTCGCCTCGGCGACGAGGTCGTCGCCGTGGTGGAGGGTCACACCGTCGCGGAGGGTCACGCCGTCGTGGAGGCCGTCCCCCACCGGTTGGACCACCATGGGCGTCTCGAGCGGCGGCGGGAGCCGCAGCGTGACCGTGACGGCGCCGACGTCGGCACCGAGGCGGGCGGCGAGCACACCCGCGGTGTACCCGCCGTTGCCGGACGTCGTCGGGCCACGGAACCGGTGCGGCACGAGGAGTGTCACGCTGTGCACGCTAGCGCCGTCGGGCTGGCACCCGTGGCGCCACGCGGGTCGAGCCCGCCGGTGTCGTCCGAACGCGGGGTGTCTACGCTGCAGCGCATGGCTCGCTACGCGATCGATGCCCCGACCCTGCTGCACCTGGTGGACGCGGGCCTGTCCGTGCACCCCGGCCACCAGCTCGTCGCGCCCAGGTCGATCCACTCGGCGGCGCTGGAGCTGCTGCTGCGCGAGGTCCGGCTCGGCGCACGCAGCGAGAAGGAGGCCCTGGAACGCCACGACCGGATGACGGAGCTGAAGATGCGCCTGCTCGGTGACCGGGTGTCGCGCAGAACGGCATGGCAGATCGCGCGTGAGCACGACTGGGACGGGCTCCGCGACGCCGAGTACCTCGCGATCGCCCGACTCCAGGCGGACGCCCTGGTCACCGTCGATGCGGATCTGGCAGCCAGGGCGGCGGGGATCACCAGGGTGGCCACGGTCCAGGGCCTGCTCGCCGCGTGACCGGCACTTCACCGGCCCGCCGCCGGGTCGGGTACCTCGCGGACTCACCAGCCTCGCGGCACGACCGTCACCGGAGCCGGCGCCCGCGCGGACCGCTCAGGCGGGTGGCGCGATGACGTCCCAGAGGTTGCCGTACAGGTCGCGCAGGATGACCACCCGGCCGTGCGGCTCGTCCCGGGGCGCCTCCGTCGCCTCGGCCCCCGCCGCGAGGGCCGCGGCCAGCGTGGCGTCGAAGTCCTCGACGTGGAGGAAGAACCCGACGCCGCCACCGAGCTGGTCGCCGACCCGGGCGAGCTGCTCGGGCGTGCGGGCCAGGGCCAGCCTGAGCCCCGCACCACGTCCGGGCGCACCGACCACCACCCAGCGCTTGCCCCCGCCCTGCGCGGTGTCCTCCAGGAGGCTCAGCCCGAAGGCCCGCGTGTAGAACGCGATCGCCTCGTCGTAGTCGCGCACCAGCACGGTGACCATCGGCACGTGCGTCATGAGGTCGGGTCCTTCCGATGCGCCAGCGGGAGCCAGGCGAGAACGTCCTGGATGCGGGCGTCCCAGTACGCCCAGTCGTGCCGGCCCGGACCCGCGGACCACGTCAGGGGCACGTCCGCGGCCCGCGCGGCGGCGACGAACGTCTCGTTGCCGGGGAGGAGCTCGTCCTCCGTCCCGCACACCGCCCACAGCCGTGGGACCGTGGCGGTGTCGACGTCGGCGAGCCGGGCGACGAGGTCGTGGCGGCTCCCGCCGACCGGGCCGGGCCCGAACACGGGCTCGAGGTCGGGTCGGGCGGACCGCAGGCCCGCGAGGTCGAGGACGCCCGAGAGGCTCGCGGCGGCGGCGAACCGCTCGGGGCGGTCCAGCGCCCAGCGGAACGCGCCGTAGCCGCCCATCGACAGCCCGGCGACGAAGGTGTCCTCGCGACGGTCGGAGACGCGGAAGAACCGCTGGACCAGCGCGGGGAGCTCGTCCTGGACGAACTCGCCGTACCGGGAGCCGTGGTGCTCGTCGACGTAGAAGCTGCGGCCCACCTGCGGCATGACGACGGCGAGGCCGAGCTCGGTGGTGTAGCGCTCGATCGAGGTGCGCCGGACCCACGTGGTCGCGTCGTCGCTCATGCCGTGCAGGAGGTACAGGACCGGCGGCTCGGCAACGGGTGCCGCGCCGGTCAGGCCGATCTGGGCCGACGTCGGCTGGGGGAGGATGACCGACATGGACGTCCCCACCCCGAGGACGTCGGAGAAGAAGTCGCAGCGCAGGAGGGCCACGGCCGTTACCGCCCGGAGGTCCCGAGCAGGCGCCAGGCCCCCGGCAGGAGCAGCGCCGCGGCGGCGGCCTTGACGACGTCGCCCACGAGGAAGGGCAGGACGCCCAGCACGAGGGCGCGCTCGAGGGAGAGGTCGGCGAAACCCATGAGCCACGGCACGCCGGCGGCGTAGACGAGGGCGGTCGCGGCGACGGCGGCGGCCACCATGCGGCCGGCGGAGCGGTCCGCCCCCCGGCGGGCGAGCGCCCCCGCGAGGAGCGCGGCGGGCAGGTAGCCCAGCGCGTAGCCGAAGGAGGCCGCGGCCCAGCCGGAGCCGCCCCCGGCGAGGACCGGGGCGCCGGCCAGGGCGGCGAGCAGGAAGAGCGACATCGAGGCACCGGCGCGCGCCGGTCCGAGCGCGGACCCCACGAGGAGCACCGCGAAGGTCCCCAGGGTCAGCGGGACGGGCGTGAAGGGCAGCGGGACGGCGATCTGGCCGACGACGGCGACCAGGGCCGCGCCGCCCACGACCAGGGCGACGTCGCGGGCCCGGGATCCGGGCAGGGCGTCGGCGAGGACGGCGGTGGTGGCGGACATGCGTGGCTCCCGGGGGCTGGACGGCGTCGTGCGGGCCCTAGCATGCCCGAACCCGGCGGTCGCGCGCTCCCCCGGCCGGCGCCCTCCCGCCTTCCCGGCTCGTGGGCGCTCGCGCCGGGGTGGGAGCCACCTCACAGGAGCGGTGCCGCTGTCCTGGAACACAACGGGGTGCGGCGGCGTTGGACATGACAGACACAGCGGGCGGTGGGTCCTCAGACCCCCGCGACCCGGGCGGCAGGACGGTCCCCGGACGAGTGACGAGCGAGGGAGAAGCACATGGCGGAACGCTCACTGCGCGGCATGAAGATCGGTGCCAACAGCATGGAGTCCGAGGAGGGTGTCGACTTCGCCCCCAGGATGATGGCCAGGTACACCTGCCCCGACGGTCACAGCTTCCAGCTGCCCTTCGCGGCGGACGCCGAGGTGCCCCCGGTGTGGGAGTGCCGCTGCGGCAAGGAGGCGCTCCTGCTGGACGCCACGAAGCCGGAGCCCAAGAAGCCGGTGAAGCCGCCGCGCACCCACTGGGACATGCTTCTCGAGCGGCGCTCGATCGGCGAGCTCGAGGTCCTTCTCGAGGAGCGCCTGGAGCTGCTGCGCAGCGGCCAGGCACGTCGCCGCAGCGCCTGATCGCAGCGCCGGGCATCGCCGCGGCGCACCACGGAGGGCCCGCCAGGTCATGACCTGGCGGGCCCTCGCGCGTCCGGCGGCTCAGCCTCTCGCGCGTCCGGCCGCTCAGCGTGACCGGCGACCGAACGGGGCCACGACGGCGCGGCGCACCTGACCGGCCCGGTGGGCGACTCCCCACGCGGTGGTCCGCCACAGCGCCTCGAGGACGATGGCCCGGCTCATCTTCGAGCTGCCCTCGGCCCGCTCGACGAAGCTGATCGGGACCTCGACGATGCGCCCGCCGGCCCGCTGGAGCCGCCAGGTCATGTCCACCTGGAAGCAGTAGCCCTGCGACTGGATCTCCTGCAGCGGCAGCAGCCGCAGCGCCGAGGCACGGTAGACCCGGAACCCGCCGGTCGCGTCGCGCGCCTCGAGGCCCAGCGCGAGACGCACCCATAGGTTGCCCCCGCGCGAGAGGAGCTCGCGGTGCGCCGGCCAGTTGACCACCTCTCCCCCGGGCACCCACCGGGAGCCGAGGACCAGGTCCGGGGCGTCGTCGGCGTGGGCGCGGTCGAGCAGGCGGCGCAGCTCCTCCGGGCGGTGCGAGCCGTCGGCGTCCATCTCGACCACGTGGTCGTAGCCCCGATCGAGCGCCCAGCCGAAGCCCGCGACGTACGCGCGTCCCAGCCCCTCCTTGGCGGTGCGGTGCAGGACGTTCACGTGCGGGTCGTCCGCCGCGAGGGCGTCGGCGACCGTGCCCGTCCCGTCGGGGCTGGCGTCGTCGACCACCAGGACGTCGGCCTCGGGGACCGCGGCGCGGGTCCGGGTGACGGCCTTGGGCAGCGTGTCCCGCTCGTTGTAGGTGGGGACGATGACGAGGGTCCTCACCGGCTCGACCTCGTTCCCGGCCGGCGGCCGGCCGCGGCCCGCTCCGGGGGCCGGGCCGCTCCGCGGGCGACGCCGGCCCGGCCGGTCGGGGCGCCCGCGCCGCGGCCCCGCACGTTCGTCGGTGCGCCCCGCCCCGCCGCCGGGCGGCCGCGCCGGGACCCGCCGGTGCGCCGCCGTCGGCGAGCCTCACGGTGGTGCCGCGCGGTCGCGACGAGGCCGGCGAGGAGGGCGAGGGCCGCGACGACCTCCACCGTGGCCGCGGGCCAGCCACCCAGCCGGGCCGCGAGCGTCGTGGTCGTGCGCAGCGGGAGCGCCTCGGTCATCTGTGCCGCCGTGAACAGCTCGGTGGAGTCCATGACCACGCCGTTCGGGCTGATGATCCCGCTGACGCCCACGGTCGAGACCTGGACGACGGCGCGCCCGTGCTCCACCGCCCGGAACCGCGACATCGCCAGCTGCTGGGTGGACTCCTGCGTGTACCCGAAGGAGGCGTTGTTCGTCGGGATGACGAGGACCTCCGCCCCGGCCGTGACGGCGTCGCGGATGAGGTCGTCGTAGGCGACCTCGAAGCAGATCCCGACACCGACGGGGACGGCGCGGCCGAGTCGGTCCACCGGGACCGGGACGAGCCCCGTGCCCGTCCCGGCCGCCATGTCGACGGTGATGAGGTCCACGGCCGTGGTGAACTTCCGGAAGAAGTCGCGGTAGGGCATGTACTCCCCGAACGGGACGGGGTGCTGCTTGGTGTACGTCACGTCCGTCGGGCCGCCCGGCTCCCACAGGACCATCTCGTTGTAGCGGATCCGCAGGCCCTCCTGGTCGGGGTCGTCGACGTAGCGCTGGGTGCCGAGCAGGATCGGGGCGTCGACGGCGCGGGCCGCGGCGTCGACCGTCGAGGCGATGTCGGCGTCGGTGCGCGGGTCGATGTCGGACGCGCTCTCGGGCCAGAGCACCACGTCCAGGGTCCCGGGCGCGCCGGGCAGCGCCTCCGTGCCGGCCGCGTGGTTCGCCGCGACCTCACGCGCCTGTGACGT
This sequence comes from Georgenia muralis, assembly GCF_003814705.1. Lineage (NCBI taxonomy): Bacteria > Bacillati > Actinomycetota > Actinomycetes > Allobogoriellales > Allobogoriellaceae > Georgenia > Georgenia muralis. Next base: position 3,252,507 of record NZ_RKRA01000001.1, read on the forward strand.
CGCCTCGGCGCCCACCGTGGGGACGTTGCCCTGGACCGCGCCCACCCGCAGGGTCCCCGCCTCGGCGCGCGACGGCAGCGGGACGAGCCACGGACCGGCGACCACCACGGCCGCGAGGACGATCGCCGCGCTGGCCGAGCCGACCCGCCACGTCCGCAGGTGCACGGCCGCCAGGGCCAGGAGGGCGCCGACGACGACCACGAGCAGGCTCACGACGGTGGTGCCGCCCAGGGATGCCGCCCGCACGAGCGGGGCGTCCGTCTGGGAGAAGGCCAGGACGCCCCACGGGAACCCGCCGAAGGGCCAGCTCGACCGCAGCTGCTCCACCGCCACCCACAGCACCGCGACGGTCAGGACGCGGGCCCACCCGTGCCGGGCCACCCAGGGGATCCGCCGCACGAGCACCCAGCTCGCGCCGAAGAGCCCGACGGCGCCCGCCTCGGCGACCGAGAGCGCCACCCACCCGATGGGCTCGCCCACCGCCTCGTTCGCCCACCACAGGTGCGGCAGGAAGAACCCGAGGCCGGCGACCGTGCCGACGACGAAGCCCCACGGCGCGGAGTCGCGGCGCAGGGCGAGCAGGAGCAGGGCGATCCCGACGTAGGCCATCGGCCACCACGACCGGTCCGGGAAGGCGGTGTCCAGGCTGAGGCCGCCGGCGGCGGCGAGGAGCAGGGTCCACCTGCGCCGGGGGAAGTCGTGGGCCACCGGCCCAGTCTAGGTGCGCCGCCGCACCGGCTCCGTCGCCGGGGCCCGAGGACCCCGGCGGCGCCGGCTGCGTCGCGGCGCCGGGCCCGCGTGCCCTTCGGACCGTCGGGCCCCGCTGATGGGCGGGGCCCGGCGTTTTCTACGGGGCACGCGGGCCTGGTCACTGCTTTCCTCACGAGCCGGTCCACGCACAGCGGAGCCCGTCGTGGTGTGCCTGCTCGGCGGAGGGACAGGGCATGAACCTAGCGCCTGGGCGCGCGCGGAGACAACCACGCGTCGGTGCAGGTCGGCGTCGACGGCGCAGGTCACGGCCGAAGAGACGGACCGACACCTCGGCGTGTCGGTGACCGAGCGTGTCGCGCGGTGGTGGTGGCCGACGTCAGACGCTCGACCAGGCGACGACGCCCCGGCGGACCAGGCCCATCGCCTCGTGCGCCCGCTGGGCCATCCGGGCCGACGGCGCGGCCGTGGCGAGCTGGTCGAGCACGTCCAGCACCTGCTTGCACCACCGCACGAAGTCGCCGGCGCCCAGCTCGGCCACCCGCAGGACCTCGGCGAGGTTCTCGCCCCGCGCCCACAGGTGCACCGCGCCGACGAGGCCGAGGTCGACCGGGTCGGTCACGCGCACACCGTGCTCCCGCTCGAGCTCGGCCAGCCGGGCACTGAGACCCACCGTGGCGTCCAGCGCCTGGCCCAGCATCCCGTTGCGACCGCCGGGCAGCGGCCCGGGGCCGCGCTGCTCCTCGGTGCGGGAGGAGTAGACCGTGGTGGAGACGACGGCGGCCAGCTCGGCCGACCCGAGGTGGTCCCAGGCGCCCGTGCGCAGGCACTCGGCGAGGAGGAGGTCCTTCTCCGCGTACAGGCGCGCCAGCCACCGGCCCTCCTCGGAGACCTCGAGGTTGCCGCCCTCGACCTCGCGCAGGTAGCCCAGCTCGGCGAGGATCGCGCCCACCTTGTCGAAGTCGGCGGCGATCGAGCCGGTCCGGCTCTCGATCCGCCCGAGGAGCTCCTCGTGCTCCTCCTTCGCACGCGCCCACCGCTGCGACCACCGGGCGTGGTCCTCCCGGTCGGCGCACCCGTGGCAGGGGTGGGCGCGCAGCTCCTCGCGCAGGCGCGAGAGGGACTCGTCGCCGGTGGCCGGCGGGCGGTGCCGCCCGCGTGGCACGTCGGTCGGGGCGCGGCCCACTGCGTTGCGCAACGAGGAGGCCAGGTCGCGGCGCTGCGCGGGGTTGCGGGGGTTGAAGTTCTTGGGCACCCGCACACGGGCCACCACCTCCACCCCGTGCGGCACCTCCGTGGTGGACAGCGTCCGGACCTGTCGCTCCTCGGTGAGGAGGCGGAGCTCGGGTCCGGCGAAGGAGCCCTCGAGCGTCTCGAGCACCACGCCGTGCGAGAGCCGGCGCCCGCGCGCCCACGAGACGACGTCGCCGCGCCGCACCGCGGCCATCGACCGGCGCGCGTCGGAGCGCTGGGCGTGCGAGCGCTCCCGGGACAGGTCCGCCTCGCGGTTCTTGATACGCCGGCGCAGGTCGGCGTACTCGGCGAAGTCGCCGAGGTGGCAGCTCATGGCCCGCTCGTACTCGGTGAGGGTCTGCGCGTGGCGGGCCGCCTGCCGGGCCAGGCCCACTACGCCGCGGTCGGCCTGGAACTGGGCGAAGGAGGTCTCCAGCACCTGGCGGGCCTGGTGGACCGACATCGTGCCCAGGAGGTTGACCGCCATGTTGTACGTGGGGTGGAACGCCGAGCGAAGCGGGTAGGTGCGGCGCGAGGCCAGGCCGGAGACGGCGACGGGGTCGATCTCGTCGGAGTACAGCACGACGGCGTGGCCCTCGACGTCGATGCCCCGGCGCCCCGCCCGGCCGGTGAGCTGGGTGTACTCCCCCGGGGTCAGCTGGACGTGGGCGCTGCCGTTCCACTTCACGAGCGACTCGAGGACGACCGACCGGGCGGGCATGTTGATGCCCAGCGCGAGGGTCTCGGTGGCGTAGACGACCTTGACCAGGCCCGCGGCGAAGAGCTGCTCGACGGTCTCCTTGAACACCGGCAGCAGGCCCGCGTGGTGGGCGGCGACGCCCCGCTCGAGGGCGAGCGCCCAGGCGTCGTAGCCGAGCACCGCGAGGTCCTCCGGCGGGACGGCGGCCGTGGCGGCCTCGACGGCCGCGCGGATCCGGGCGGCCTCCGCGGCCGAGGTCAGTCGCACCCCCGCGGCGAGGGTCTGACGCACCGCGGCCTCGCAGCCGGCGCGGGAGAAGATGAACACGATCGCCGGCAGCAGGCCGTCGCGGTCGAGGCGCTCGACGACGACCGGCCGCGGGGCGGGGCGCACCCGCTCGGCCAGCGGCTCACGGCCGCGCCGGGGACCGCCCGAGCGGCGCCCGGCGTCCGAGCGGCGACCGGGGAGCACGCGGGCGCTGCCGGTGCGCTGGGCCCGGCGGATGGCGTCGACGAGATCGGGGCTGAGCGGGGGGTCGGCCCGCACGTCGGTGGGGTCGACGTGCGCCGAGTACAGGTCCAGCAGGCGCGGGCCCACCATCATGTGCTGCCACAGCGGCACCGGTCGCCGCTCGGAGACCACGACCTCGGTGTTGCCGCGCACCATCGTCAGCCAGTCGCCGAACTCCTCGGCGTTGGACACCGTCGCGGAGAGGGAGACCACCTGGACGGACGGGTCGAGGTGGATGATGACCTCCTCCCACACCGGTCCGCGGAAGCGGTCGGCGAGGTAGTGCACCTCGTCCATGACCACGAACCCGAGGCCGTCGAGGGTGGCCGAGCCGGCGTAGAGCATGTTCCGCAGGACCTCGGTGGTCATCACCACCACCGGTGCGGAGCCGTTGATGGTCGTGTCCCCGGTGAGCAGGCCGACGTTCGCCCGGCCGTGCGCGGCGACGAGGTCGAGGTACTTCTGGTTGCTCAGCGCCTTGATGGGCGTGGTGTAGAACGCCTTGCGCCCCGTGGCGAGGGAGAGGTGGACGGCGAACTCCCCCACGACCGTCTTGCCGGCGCCCGTCGGGGCGGCGACGAGGACGCCGTGCCCGGACTCCAGCGCCTCACACGCACGCACCTGGAAGTCGTCGAGCTCGAAGGCGAGGCCACGGCGGAACCGCCCCAGCTCGCTGCGCTCGGCCTGCTGGCGGCGCTTCGCCGCGGCGTACCGCTCCGCCGGTGAGGTCATACCGGAACACTACGTCCGGTCGGTGCCGCCGGCTTCCCGGCGCACCAGCACGCCGACGGCGCCGGGGTGCACGTCGCACTGGAGCGGGAGCGCCTCGAGCCGCTCGCCGTCGGCGAAGGCCACCGGCGGGGTGGCCCCGGCTCCCTCGAGGGGCTCGATGACCACCGACCGGGCACGGCGCACCTCGACGGCGGGGTGCCGCACGTGCGTGCCCGGGTAGATCCGGGGGAACAGCCGCAGCAGGCCCGCGCGGCTCAGACCCCGCGCGAGGACCACCTCGAGCAGCCCGTCGTCGGGCTCGGCGGACGGGGCGATGCGCATCCCCCCGCCGAAGGACGGCGTGTTCGCCACGACGACGAGGGTGCCTTCCCCCTGCCAGACGTCCCCGTCGAGGGTGACCTTGTAGCCGTAGGGCCGGAACGAGCCGAGCTCGGCCAGGAGGGCGCGCACGTAGCGGCCGCCCCCCGAGGGCCAGGACATCGCGTTCGCCCGCTCGTTGACGGCGGCGTCGAGCCCGCACGACAGCGACGCCATGTACCAGTGGGCCGTGGGCCCGCCCGGCCTCGAGACGGCGACGGCGTCCAGGCGGCGCACACCCGCGCCGGCGGTCCTGGTCAGCGCGTCGCAGACCACCGCCACGGAGGCCTCGACGTCGCCGACGGGCAGGCCCAGGTCCCGGGCGACGTCGTTGCCCGAGCCGACCGCCACGACGCCCAGCGGGACCGCGGTGCCGGCCAGGGCGCCCACGCCCAGGTGGACCATGCCGTCCCCGCCGACGACGACGAGGGCGTCCAGGCCCCGGGAGAGCCCCGCGCGGGAGTTGGCCACGGCACGCTCGACGTCGGCCCCGGAGAGGTCGACCGGCTCCAGGCCCGCGGCCGCCAGTGCCCCGGCGACCCGGCTGTGGACGCGCGTGCCGCGGCCCCTGCCGGCCGTGGGGTTGACGACGAGGCCGACCCGCCCGGTGGGCGGGGGCGGTGTCACAGCGCCGCCGCGGCGTCGGCCGCGTCCTGGGCGGCCCGGCGGCGGGCGACCCGGCGGTCCCGCAGGAACGAGATCCCGACGGCGGCGAAGTACAGCCCGCACAGGGGCAGTGCCATCGCGATCATCGACCATGCGTCGGGCAGGGGGTTGGCGAAGGCGGTGAAGACGAACGAGCCGAGGACCGCCCAGCGCCACGCCTTGAGGTAGGCGGCGCCGGAGACCACGCCGAGGAAGTTCAGCCCGACCATGACCAGGGGCAGGAGGAAGGCCACGCCGAAGGCGAGGATCACCCGCATGAAGAACGTGAAGTACGTGCGTGCGTCGAGGATGTTCACTGCGAGGTCGGGGGTGAACGAGGTAAGCACCTGGACCGCGTGCGGAAGGATGTACCACGCCAGCCAGCCGCCCGAGACGAACAGCAGCGCACCGGCGGCGACGAAGGAGATGGAGTAGAGCCGCTCCTTCCGGGTCAGGCCCGGCGTGATGAACATCCACATCTGCCCGATCCACCACGGGCTGGCGATGAACAGCCCGAGGAAGAGCGAGACCTGGATCTTCAGGTCGAACGCGGAGCCGACCGTGCCGAAGTTGAGGTCCGCCTGCTGGCCGCGGTCGTTGATGACCTCCAGCGGGGAGACCATCATCGCCACGATGGGGTCGTAGAGGATCCAGCCGACGACGGCGCCGACGACGACGCCCAGGCCCGCCCAGAGGATGCGTCTGCGCAGCTCGCGCAGGTGGTCACCCAGGGGCATCCGCCCTTCGGGGTCCTTCTTGCGCGGGCGCGCGGTGGTCTCCGCGCCCACCCGTCAGGGCTGCAGCGGGCTCTGGCCCTGCGGCGGGTAGGGCTGCTGGGGGGCCTGCTGCGGCGGGTAGGGCACCTGCTGGGGCGGGTACGGCTCCTGCGCCGCCTGCGGGGGGTCCTGGACCGGCGGGTACGGCGCCGTGGCCCCGGGCGGCGGGTAGGGCGCGCCCGCCGGCGGGGCGCTCTGCGGGTAGGTCGGGTAGGTGGTCTGCGGCGGCTGACCGCCCGTGGCGGTGTAGGAGGACGGCGCGGCCGAGGAGTCGTCGTCCTCGCGCAGCTCCTTGACCTCCTTCTTGAACACCTTGAGCGACTTGCCGATGCTCCCCGCGATCTCCGGCAGCTTCGATGCGCCGAAGATGAGGAGGATCACCAGCAGCAGGATGATGATGTGCGAGGGCTGGAGGCCGTTGCGGAGCATCTGGGCACCTTCGGTCGTCGTCGGGTTCCTCCCAGGATACTCACGGCGCGTCGGCGCCGAGCCGGACCGGCCCTGCCACCGCCGCGGCGCCCTCGCCCCGGCCGGCACCTCGCTCGTCGTGGGGGCGCCCGTAGGATGCCCGGCGGAGAGAGCCCGGAGGACGTATGAGCACCCAGCAGACCCCCGCCCTGCCCTGGCGGCCGGGGACCACACAGGTCCTGGGGCACCGTGGGGCCCGCGGCCTGGCCCCCGAGAACACGCTCGTGGGGTTCCTCCACGCCCACCGGGTGGGCGCCACCGCGATGGAGCTCGACGTCCAGCTGAGCGCTGACGGCGAGGTCGTCGTGTGGCACGACCCGGTGCTCACCGCCGACAAGGCGGTCGACACCGCGCCGGCCACCCGTGAGGACCCGTTGTTCCCCTACGTCGGCTCCCGCCTGCGCGAGCTGACCTACGGCCAGCTCGCCTCGGTGGACGTCGGCCGGCGCACGGCGGCGGCGTTCCCCGAGCAGCGGCCCCGGCCCGGGGCGCGCATCCCGCTCCTCGGCGAGGTCCTCCAGGCCCTGGCCGAGGTCGACCCCGAGGTGTGGACCCTGGTCGAGATGAAGACCGACCCCACCGACCCCGGCGCCGAACCCGAGGCACTCGTGCGCGCGGTCGTCGAGGTGGTCCGGGCGTGCGGGGCGGGGTCGCGGGTGGTGCTGCAGTCCTTCGACTGGCACGCCGTCGACCTCGCGGGGCGGGCTGCCCCGGACCTGCCGCGAGCGGCGCTGGCCGTGCCCGGCCTGACGTTCGCACGAGGCAGTGCCTGGCTCGGTCCGGTGCACTACGACGACCACGACGGGGACCTGGCCGCCGCCGCGCACGCGCTCGGCGTCCAGGCGGTCGCGCCCGCGTACGCGTCGCCCTACGGTGCGCGGGCGGGTGACGACGGCTTCGCCCTCGTCACCGACCGGGCGTTCGTCGACCACGCCCACGAGGTCGGGCTCGCGGTCCTGCCCTGGACGGTCAACGGCGACGACGACCTCGCCCACGTCCTGGCCGCGGGGGTCGACGGGGTGATCAGCGACCGACCGGACCGGGCCGCAGCGCTCGTGGCCGCCGGCAGGCCCGGGTAGTGCTACGAGCCGAGCGCGGCGCAGGCGCGGACGGTGGCGAGGGCGGCCTGAGCCGCCTCCGCACCCTTGTCCTCGCGTGAGTCGGGCAGGCCGGCGCGGTCGAGGGCCTGGGCCTCGTCGTCGGTCGTGAGCACGCCGAAGCCGACCGGCACGCCGGTGCGCACCGAGACCTCCGTCAGCCCGACCGTGGCGGCCTGGCAGACGTAGTCGAAGTGGGGTGTCTCGCCGCGGATGACGACGCCGAGGGCGACCACGGCGTCCGCGCCGGCGGCGACGGCCCGCGACGCCGCGACGGGCAGCTCGAAGGAACCGGGCACCCGCACGAGGGTCGTCGTGGCCCCCGCCTCCACCAGCGCCCGCAGGGCACCGGCGACGAGGCCGTCCATGACGGTCGTGTGCCAGCTGGCCGCGACCACGGTGACCCGCAGTCCCCGGCCGTCGGTGGTGATCGTCGGTGCTCCTGCTCCGCTCATGCGTGGGTCTCCTCGTCGGTGTGGTGGGTGTCGGTGTGGGGGTCGTCGGGGGTGCGGGTGCCGGTGTGGTCGTGGCCGGGCCGGCGGCGAGGACGGCGGGTCTCCTCGGCGCGCGCCCCGGACACGTGGGCGACGACGTCGGCGATCGTCAGCAGGACCAGGTCTTCCCGGTCGGCGAGGGCGGCGGCCTGGCGCCGCCGGGTCATGGTGCCGTCGTCCTCGACGAGCTCGGCGATCGCCGCCACCGGTGCGACGCCCGCGAGCCGGCACAGGTCGACGGCGGCCTCGGTGTGCCCGGGCCGGGCCAGGACGCCGCCGGGGACGGCACGCAGCGGGAGGACGTGGCCCGGACGGATGAGGTCGCCGGGCCCGGCAGCGGTGTCGGCGAGGGTGCGCAGGGTCGCCGCGCGGTCGGCCGCGGAGATGCCGGTGCCCACGCCGCGTGCGGCGTCGACGCTCACCGTGTAGGCCGTGCCTCGCGGGTCCTGGGACCGGGCGACCATGAGCGGCAGCTCGAGGTCGTCCGCCCGCTCGGCCGGGAGCGGGGCGCAGAGGTAGCCGGAGGTGTGACGCACCGTCCAGCCCACCCAGTGCTCGGTCGCGTGGGCGGCGGCCAGGACGACGTCGACCTCGTCCTCGCGGTCCTCGCCGTCCGCCACGAGGACGGGTCGGCCGGCGCGGAGGGCGGCCAGCGCCCGGGCGACGAGGTCGTCGGCGTCGGCGGGTCCGCCATGGACTGCGGGGTCCGCGGCCGGGCGCCCGGCCGTCGCGGGGGCGCTCACGAGGCGCCCCCGACGCCGAGCAGCCGCTCGACGTACTTGGCCAGCACGTCGACCTCGAGGTTGACCGGGTCGCCCACGGCCAGGGTGCCGAGCGTGGTCGCACCGAGGGTGGTGGGGATGAGGGCGACACCGAAGGAGTCCTCCCGGGCGGCCGTCACCGTGAGGGAGACGCCCTCGACGGTGACCGACCCCTTCTCGGCGACGTACCGCGCCAGCGGTGCGGGTACCGAGACGTCGACCTCGTCCCACCGCGGGCCGGGACGGCGGGCGTGGACCGTCCCCACGCCGTCGACGTGACCCTGCACGAGGTGCCCGCCGAGGCGGCCGCCCGCGGCGAGGGCCCGCTCGAGGTTCACGCCGCGGCCGGGCGTGAGGGTCCCGAGAGTGGTGCGCCGCAGCGTCTCGGGCATGACGTCGGCGGTGAAGCCGGCACCGTCCAGGGCGGTCACGGTCAGGCACACGCCTGCGACCGCGACCGAGTCGCCCTCGCGCAGGTCGGTCGTCACGGTGGTGGCCGCGACCGACAGCACGGCGGCGCCGTCGGCGTCGGTCCGCCCGCGGACGGTCCCGACCTCCTCGATGAGTCCGGTGAACATCAGTGCTTCCTCTCGGTTCGGCGGGCGACGACGAGGACGTCCTCGCCCAGGCGGTGGGTCTCGTGGGTGTGCCAGCGCTGCGCCTGCGCCAGCGTGGCGATGTCGAGGTCGGGCACCGCGGCGGTGCCGGCGCCGAGCAGCACGGGCGCGAGGTAGGCGTGCAGCTCGTCCACCAGCCCCGCGCGCAGCGCGGCGCCGAGGAGGGTCGGGCCGCCCTCGAGGAGGACCCGGCGGGCGCCGTCCTTCCCGAGCTCGTCCAGGACGGCGGCGAGGTCGTGGGTGGCGGCGTGGCGCCACGTCCCGGGTCCGCGGCGCACCGCGGCGTCCGGAGGCACGGCGCGCCGGCCGACGACCACGCGCACCGGCTGGCGCGCGTGGTGCGAGCCGTCCGGGCGGCGGGCGGTGAGCGCGGGGTCGTCCGTCAGCACCGTCCCGGTGCCGGCGACGATCGCGTCGACCGCGGTGCGGACGGTGTGGGCGTGGGCCCGGGCGGCGGCACCCGTGATCCAGCGGGAGGTGCCGTCGGCGGCGGCCACGCGTCCGTCGAGGCTCGTGGCGGTCTTGCCGGTGACCCACGGCCGGCCGAGCGTCCACGGTGCCGCCCACGGCTCGAGGAGCCGGTCCGCCCGGTCGAGGACGTGCGGCGAGGCGCCGGAACGGCTGCCGGTGCGGACCTCGACGCCGTGGCGCGCCAGCCAGGCGGCGCCGCCGGCCGCGACGGGGTTGGGGTCGGCGCACGCGTACACGACCCGCGCGACACCCGCGTCCCGCAGCGCCACCGAGCAGGGGGGCGTGCGCCCGCTGTGGTGGCACGGCTCGAGGGTGACGACTGCCGTCGCGCCCCTCAGCCGGGCCCGGTCGGCCGACGCGAGGGCTGCTGCCTCGGCGTGCGGGGTGCCCGCACCGTGGTGCCACCCCTCCCCCACGACCGCGCCCGCGGGGTCGACGAGCACGCACCCGACCTGGGGGTTGGGTCCGTCCGCGGGACCGCGGGCGGCCAGGACGAGGGCGCGCTCCAGCGCCCGGTCGACGGCGCGGCCGTCAGGCGCCCGGTCGATGGCGCGTCCCGCGTCGGCGGTGAGGTCCTGCACCGGTCTCCTTCCACGACGTGGACCGGAGATGTGCGGACGCGAACGCAACGCCGCCGGGCGCAGGCGCGCACGACGACGTCACGTGCTGCCTCCCATCCGGACTCTCACCGTCGGTCCCGGAGTTCCACCAGGTCAACCGCCCACCAGGAGGTGGTCGGGTCGCGGACTGTCACCGCCGGCTCGGAATTTCACCGACCCCGGAGCACGTGCTTGCTCGTGGAGGATCCTGGCACGGACACGCGGCCCTGCCCAAACCGGCAGCTGGGATGACGGCGGGGTGCCGGTTCAGCCGGCGAGGTGCGGGTTCAGCCGGTGAGGCCCAGGCTGCGCCAGCGGGCGGTGGCCCGGTCCAGCCGGGCGCGACGGCGGGCGGCGCGGGCCGCCCTGACACGCCGGTGGGTGGCACGGGCGCGGTCCAGGGCGGCCGGGTCCCCCGTCACCCCCGGGACGTGGCGGGCCGGTGCCGGCGGCTCACCGGTGTCGGCGAGCCGGTTGCCGAGCTCGCCGGCCGCGGAGACCTCGGCCCCCAGCGCCTTGACCCGGCGCCACAGCCACAGTCCGGTCAGTGCCAGCGCGGCGAGGGCGCCGAGGACGAGCAGCGCCCACACGAGCCACGAGATCATGGTGCCGAGGATAGGCGCTCGTACGCGTCAAGCGCGGCACGGGCCCGACCCGCCACCTCGCCGGCGACGTCGGCCGGCTCGACGGCCAGGACGGACTCGCCGAGCGAGAGCAGCAGATTCGCCGTCCAGGCCGGGTCCACCGCCCGCAGGCGCACGCGCAAGGTGCCGTCGTCGAGGTCCGTGACCTCCTCGACCGGGGTGTGCTCGGCCACCCACCGCGCCTGGGAGGGCAGGTGCAGGACCACCTCGCGCCCGCCGACGTCCCAGGCGGGCACCTCGGCCGTCATCTCCGGGTGGGGTGCGGCGGCGTCGTCGAGGACGCGGGCCTGGAGGATCCGGTCGAGGCGGAAGGTGCGGGGGCCCCCGGCGCGGTGGCACCAGGCGCGCAGCGACCACGACGCCCCGTCCGTGCGCAGCTCCACGGGGTCGACGTCGCGCTCGGTGACGACGTCCGCGGCCGAGACGTAGCGCAGGTGCACCCGCCGGTCCCGTGCCAGCGCGTCGCGCAAGGTCTCGGCCGTCCCGGCCGGAGCCGGTGCCCCGCCGGTGACCTCGACCGGGGCCGCCTCGTCCGCCGCGCGGCCGGCCGCGGCGAGGAGCTTCTCGTTTGCGGAGGCGAGCGCGGTCTGCGCCGCGCCGAGCCCGTCGGGCACCAGCTCGGCCAGCGCCCGCAGGCCGACCAGGAGGGACATGGCCTCGGAGGTGCTCAGCCGCAACGGGCGGTCCATCCCGCGCGCCTGGGTGAGGACGATCTCGCCGTGGTCGAGGGCGTCGGCCGAGAAGTCGATGAGGTCGTCCGGGAGGTAGCCGGGCGTGCCCGTGACCCACAGGAGGTTGACGTCGGCGAGCACCTGGGCCTCGGTGGTGCCGAAGTGCGCCGCGACGGCCGGCACGGGGGCGCCCGGGTTGTCGCGCAGGTACGTCATGAGCGAGAGCAGGCGGGTGAGCCGCTCGGCGGTGGGTTCAGCCACGCGGTGCCTCCTGGTCGAGGCGGGCGACCGCCCGCAGACGGCGCAGGACCGCCTCGCGCAGCTCCGGCGGGTCGAGGACGAGGACCGCCTCGGCGTAGGTGGCCAGCTCCTCGGCGAGGTCCTCGAGGTCGGCGAACGGCACGACGACGACGTCCCGGTCGGTGAGCGGGCCGGTGGGCGAGGGCGGGGGCCCGGACCGGCCGCGGGCGCGCAGCGCGGCCCCGCGCTCGGGGAGCACGGCCAGGCGGGCGGTGCCGGCGCGCGGGGTGCTGCGCTCGAGGAGGGCGGCGACGTCGACGTCGGCCGGGACCGCGAACGACCCGGGCGCACCGGTCGACCGCACGCGGCCCTGGATGCGCGAGAGCCGGAATGCGCGCGGCGCGGCGCGGTCGACGTCCCGGCCGACGAGGTACCAGCCCCGGTTGCGGCTGAGGATCCGCCAGGGCTCGACGGTGCGCCGCGCGACGGCGCCGGTGCTCGCCGCGCGGTAGGTGAACGTGACCGGCTGACGGGCGTCGATCGCGGCGAGGAGGGGTGCGAAGGCCTCCTCGGGCCCGCGGACCCGCAGCGCCAGGCCGGCGTGGGCGACCGGGTCCGCGGCCGGGGCGACGGCGCGCAGCTTGGTCATGCCGCGGTTGGCCGGGGACCGCAGTGAGGCGTCCTGCCACAGCTCGGCCGCGAGGGAGAGCACCCCGATCTCCGCGGCCGTGAAGGACACGGGCGGGAGGGTGTAGCCCGCGGCGTCGATGCGGTAGCCGATGTCGTCCTCGTGGAGCGGGTCGTGCGCGACGACGAGCGGGACGCCCATCTCCCGGAGCAGGTCCTTGTCACGCTCGAACATCCGCTCGAAGGCCTCCGCGGAGGCGGCGTCGGCGTAGCCGTGCACCTGGGTCCGGATCTGACGCTTGGTCATCCACCGCTGGGTGTGCGAGAGCGCGATGACGAGGTCGAGCAGGCGCTCGGCCGCCTCCACACGCTGGGCCACCCCTGCACGCTACCGGCCCGGCGGCCCGTGGCTCGCACCGGCGGCGCCCGCGCGCCGCGGGGCCGGTCAGGCGGGCGCCGGCCCGCCGAGGATGTCCGCGAGCCGGTAGCCCACCGGCTCCTCGAGCTGGTCGTAGGTGCACGAGGCCGGGTCCCGGTCGGTGCGCCAGCGGCGGAACTGGGCGGTGTGGCGGAACCGGTCGCCCTCCATGTGGTCGTAGGCCACCTCGACGACGAGCTCGGGTCGCAACGGCACGAACGACAGGTCCTTGGTGGCGTTCCACCGGCTGACGGCGCCGGGCATGCGCCGGTCCGGGTGCGCGGACTGGTCCGCCCAGGACCCCCACGGGTGCCCGGCGAGGTCGACCTCGCGGTAGGGCGCGAGCTCGTCGAGCAGACTCTTGCGCCGGGCCATGGGGAAGGACGCCGACACGCCGACGTGCTGGAGCCGCCCGTCGTCGGTGTACAGCCCCAGGAGCAACGAGCCGACGACGTCGCCGCTCTTGTGCCACCGGAACCCGGCGACGACACAGTCGGCGGTGCGCAGGTGCTTGATCTTGAACATCGTCCGCTTGTTGGGCTCGTACGGCCGCTCGGGCGGCTTGACGACGACGCCGTCGAGCCCGGCACCCTCGAACCGGGTGAACCACTCCTGGGCCTGGGCGAGGTCCGCCGTCGCCGGGGTGACGAACACCGGTGCCCGGGCGTCGGCGAGGGCGCCGACGAGGTGCTCGCGGCGCTCGCGGAAGGGCCGGCGCATGAGGTCCTCGTCGTCCACGGCGAGCAGGTCGAACGCGACGAAGGACGCGGGGGTCTGCTCGGCCAGCAGGCGCACCCGGCTGTCCGCCGGGTGGATGCGCTGCTGGAGCGCGTCGAAGTCGAGCCGGTCGTCCGCCACGAGGACGATCTCACCGTCGATGACGCACCGCTCGGGCGTGTTCGCCCGGATGGCCTCGACCAGCTCGGGGAAGTACCGGGTCATCGGCTTCTCGTTCCGGCTGCCGAGCACGACCTCGTCGCCGTCGCGGAAGACGATCGTGCGGAAGCCGTCCCACTTGGGCTCGGCGTGGCCGAGGTCGGGGATCTCCGGCACGGACTTGGCCAGCATCGGGGCGACGGGCGGCATGACGGGCAGGTCCATGGTGTGATCCTGCCCGCTCGGGGCGGGATGCGCCCCCGGCACCACGACGGATCTCGTCGGCGCGGCGCCGGCCGGTGGCAGGAACAGGTCGGCCCCGCGCCGGTGGCGAAACCGGGCGGGGCCTGGCGCTCACCTGTGGAAGAGGATCGCGTTGCGCACCAGCCTACCGCGCGGCGCCCTTCAGGGTGCCGGTGACCGCTCCCGCGGGGTCGACCAGGAGGCAGACGACCTCGCGGTCGTCGAAGCCGTTCCACGACTCCTCGGTCGGGAAGTACGTGCCGAAGTCGAGGGTGGAGTCCTCGTAGGCCGCGCCCACGAACTCCGCGAACGCGCCGTAGCAGCCCTCGTCCGCCGAGCCCATCACCGCCTCGTCGCCGGGGAACTCGCCGTCGGCGAGGTCGAACACGGCGTACACCTCGGAGTCGTGCGACTCGGCGCAGGGCACCACCTCGACCTGCGAGACCTCGACGACCTCCTCGGAGGCCTCGGCGCCGCCCTCGCTCACGCAGTCGCCGAGCGCCACGGAGAACGCGTCCACCGTGCCCGCGGTGGCGACCGCACCGGTGTCGTCACGCACCGCGGTCGGGCCGCAACCGGTGAGCCCGACGAGGAGGAGGAGGGGAAGGACGATCGACGCAGCACGCTTCATCACGGTCGGGCTCTCTGGGAAACGCGGCGGAGGGACGGTCGTCCCCCTCGTTCCGGCGTGGCCGAGCCTAGGGGCACCGCCAGGCGGGCAAGGCGGGATCGCGCGCCTGCGTGCCATGTGAGGTGCGTCACACGAGGATGGACCTCGCGAGGGGCGCGACCGGGTCACTCCGTGCGGCGCTCGCGCGAGGGCTGGACCCGTTTGGGCTCCCCCGGCATCTTGGGGTACTCCGGTGGGTAGGGCATGTCCCCCAGCTCCGCCTCGTCCCGGGCGTACCACTCGAGCAGCGGGGTGAGGTCGTGGGCGACGTCGTCGATGCCGGCGTGGAGGTCGCCCCGCTCGGCGAAGCGCGCGGGCATGGTCAGGACCGTGAGGTCGCGCGGGTCGACGTCGACCAGCTCGTCCCACGCCACCGGGGCGGAGACCGGCGCGTGCGCCAGCGGACGGATGCTGTACGCGCTGGCGATCGTGCGGTCGCGGGCGTTCTGGTTGTAGTCGACGAAGATCGTCTCGCCGCGCTCCTCCTTCCACCACCTCGTGGTGACCTTCCCGGGCATGCGGCGCTCGAGCTCGCGGCCGAGCGCGATGGCCGCGTGACGCACGTCGGTGAAGGTCCACCGGGGGGCGATGCGCACGTAGATGTGCACGCCCCGGTTGCCGGAGGTCTTCGGGTAGCCCGTGATCCCCAGCTCCTCGAGCAGCTCCCGGGCGACGCCGGCCACGGCGACCGCGTCGGAGAAGTCGGTGCCGGGCTGGGGATCGAGGTCGATCCGGAGCTCGTCGGGGTGGTCGACGTCCGCGCGGCGCACCGGCCAGGGGTGGAAGGTGATCGTCCCCAGGTTCACGGCCCAGGCCACCGCGGCGAGCTCGGTGGGGCACAGCTCGTCGGCCGTGCGGCCGCTGGGGAAGGCGATCGTCGCCGTCTCGATCCAGTCCGGCACGCCCTTGGTGGGGACCCGCTTCTGGAAGAAGGCGTCGCCGTGCGGGTCAGCGCGCGTGGCCATCTTGACGTTGTCGCGGACGCCGTGCGGCCACCGCTCGAGGGTGACGGGGCGCTCGCCGAGGGCCCGCATGATCCCCTCACCGACGCTCAGGTAGTACTGGACGAGCTGGAGCTTGGTGATGCCCGGTCCGGCGAAGTACACGCGGTCGGGGTTGGTCACGCGGACGGCGCGGCCGTCGACGTCGAGCTCGATCGCCGGGGTGGCTGCCATGTCGGCACGCTACACGCGCGGCCACGTCGGCGGCCCGCCGGTAGCGTGGCCGCCGTGATGATCTGGCGCGAGGGCGTGGTGCGGCGGCTCGGCAGGACGTGGCCGGGCGCGGCTGAGCTGGAGGTGGAGGTCACCGGAGGAGCCTCCGTGGCGGCGGGCGAGCCGGCCGCGGACGCCGGTGCGCCGGTCACCTCCGTGCCGGCGGGGCCCGTGCCGGCGGGTCCTGTGCCGGCCGGCACGCTCGTCCGGGCGCTCGCCTACCCGGCGCTCGTCGGCGAACCGGCGCCGGGCGACCGCGTCCTGCTCTCGGCGGCGGCGCTGGCCCGCGGGCTGGGCACCGGTGGCTACGCCATGGTGGTCGCGCTGCCCGACCGGCTCCCCGCCGACCCGGCGCCCGGCCCCGGTCACCTCGTCAAGGCGCGGTACACCCCGCTGCAGACCCTCGTCCTCGGCGCCGACGAGCAGGAGTCCGAGCACCACGAGATCCTGCGCGACGCCGACGACCTGGCCGGTCTGCCGGTCGTCGTGGCCGACCTGCACTCTGCGCTCCCGGCCGTGGTGGCCGGTGTCCGCGCCGCCTGGAACGGCACGACCACCCCGCGGGTCGTGTACGTCATGACGGACGGCGGGGCGTTGCCGGCGTGGTTCTCGCGCTCCCTCGCGGGGCTGCGTGAGGCGGGTGCTCTGGCCGGCTCGGTGACGGTGGGGCAGGCGTTCGGCGGTGACCTGGAGGCGGTCAGCCTCCACTCGGGCCTGCTCGCCGCCCGGCTCGTCCTCGGGGCCGACGTCGTCGTCGTCGCCCAGGGGCCGGGCAACCTCGGCACCGGGACCCGGTGGGGGTTCTCCGGGACCGTGTGTGGCGACGCCGTCAACGCCGTCGCCGCTCTCGGGGGGCTGGCCGTGGCGTCGCTGCGCGTCTCGGGCGCCGACCCGCGTGAGCGCCACCTCGGGGTCTCGCACCACTCGCTGACCGCGTACGGGCGCGTCGCCCTCGCCCCGGCCGACGTCGTCGTCCCCCGGTTCGACGACGCCCTGGCCGCCGCGCTGCCCGAGGGCCTGGCCGCGCGCATCGACGACCAGGTGGCCGGCCTCGTCGCGCCCGTGGGCATCCATCGGCTCGTCGAGGTGCCCACCGGCGGGCTGCTCGAGGCGCTCGCGGACTCGCCCGTGGCGCTCTCGACGATGGGGCGCGGCCTCGACGCCGACCCGGCGGCGTTCGTCGCCGCGGCCGTCGCCGGGGTCCACGCGGCGCGGGTGGCCGGGCGGCGCGTCCGGTGAGAACCCGTCCGGTGAGTGAGCAGCTTGCGGCGCGGGTCAGCGGGTCCGGCGCTCCTGGCTCATCCCGGAAGGTCCTGACTGACCCCGCAGGCCCTGACTCACACCGGGGGGTGTGACCGGGCGGGAGCCGCGGAGCGGCGGACGTGCCGAGAGGCCGCGGACGTGCCGCCCGGCGTTCAGTCCCGTGGCTCGTGCAGCGCGATGAGCGTGGCGAGGCGCCGCGCCTCGCTGTGTCCGCGCTCGCCGTCGGCCCGCTGGATCGCCATGACGGCGAGGGTGGAGCCGTCGGTAAGGTCGAGCTGCGCCCACGGGGTGCCGTCGCCGAAGCCGAGGGAGACGATCTCCGCCCACCCCACGTCGCGGGAGTGGATGAGGTTGCGCACGTGCAGGCCGTCCTCGTCCGGGCGTGCGAGCACCCCGCCCTGGCGCCACAGGAACCAGCAGATGAGGCCGGCGAGGCCGACCGTGCCCGCCGCGTCCGCCGGGCCGTACGCGATGCCCGCCGCCGGCAGGAACAGCACGACGGCCACCGCGCCGAGCACGGTCAGGACGCCCAGCACCCACGAGACGGCCCGCGCCGCCCGGGGCCGGAACGGCCGGTGGAGCTCGGCGCGGTCAGCCATCAGATCCGGCAGGCGTGGATGGAGGTGGTGAGGATGGCGCGGGCGCCGACGTCGTAGAGGGAGTCCATGACCCGGTTGGTGTCCTCGCGGCGGACCATCGCCCGCACCGCCACCCACTCGCCGTTGTGCAGCGGCGAGACGGTCGGGGACTCCAGCCCCGGGGTGATCGCGACCGCGGCCTCGACGTCGGTGACCCGCACGTCGTAGTCCATGAGGACGTACTGGCGGGCGACGAGGACGCCCTGGAGCCGACGGTCGAGCACGCTGAGCCCGGCGGGCACCTCGGCGCCGCCGTCGTGTCGGATGAGGACCGCCTCCGAGCGCAGGATCGGCTCGCCGAAGGTGGCCAGGCCCGCTGCGCGCAGGGTGGAGCCGGTCTCGACGACGTCCGCGACGAGGTCGGCGATGCCGAGCTGGACCGAGGACTCCACCGCGCCGTCGAGGTGGACGACCTCCGCGTCGACGCCGTGGGCGGCGAGGTAGTCGCCCACGAGCACGTCGTAGCTGGTCGCGACCCGCTTGCCGGCGACCTGCTCGAGGGAGGTGATCTCCCCGGCGGGCGCGGCGAAGCGGAACGTGGACCGGGCGAAGCCGAGGGGGCGGTGCTCGACCGCCGCGGCACCGGAGTCGAGCAGCAGGTCGCGGCCGGTGATCCCGACGTCGACCGTGCCCGAGCCGACGTACACCGCGATGTCGCGGGGGCGCAGGAAGAAGAACTCGACGTCGTTGCCCGGGTCGGCCAGGACGAGCTCGCGCGAGTCACGACGCTGGCGGTAGCCCGCCTCGGAGAGGATCTCGGCGGCGGGGGCGGACAGGGAGCCCTTGTTGGGCACGGCGATGCGCAGCACTTTCGCTCCGTTGGTTGGGTTGGTGGTCGGCCGCCTCAGAGGTGGCGGTAGACGTCCTGCAGGGTCAGGCCCCGCGCGATCATCATCACCTGGAGGTGGTACAGGAGCTGGCTGATCTCCTCGGCCGTGGCCTCGGCGCCCTCGTGCTCGGCGGCCATCCACACCTCGGCCGCCTCCTCGACGACCTTCTTGCCGATGGTGTGGATCCCGGCGTCGAGCTCGGCCACGGTCCCCGAGCCCTCGGGACGGGTGGCGGCCTTGTGCTCGAGCTCGGCGAAGAGCTCCTCGAACGACTTCACGGGCGCCAGCCTAGTTGCTCGCGGCGGGCAGGAACCGGTCGGTCCACGCCTGGGCGGGGTCGACGTCGGCCTCGAGCAGACCCGCGTCGGTCAGGAGGGTGACCATCTCCTCCCACACACCGGCCTCGTGGGCGCCCGGCTCGCCGGCGCCCTCGTAGAGCGGGACGGTGGCCTCGAGCGTGGCCAGGGCCGCCTGGCGCTGCTCGGGCCGGTCGAGGTCGGGGACCTGGGCGGCGGAGATCTCCACCGCGGCCTCGGGGTCCGCCGCGACGTCGGCGACCCCGCGCAGGCTCGCCTCGACGAACGCGGCGACGTCCTCGCCCCGCTCCTCGGCCGTCGCCTCGAGGGTGCCCAGCGAGATGCCGACGAGGGGCACCTCACCCTCGGCGATCTCGATGGTGCGCACGGGCGTGCCCGCCTCGGCGAAGCGCACGGCGTCGTTGTTGACGAAGCCCATGACGGCGTCGACGTGCCCGCCGGTCAGGGCGGCCTGCTGGGTGAACCCGATGTGCTCGACCGTGACGTCGTCCTCGGTCAGCCCGGCATCCTGCAGGAGCGCGACGAGGCCGAAGTAGGTCTCCCCGAACGGTCCCGGGATGCCGACGGTGCGGCCGGCGAGGTCGGCGGCGGAGCGGATGTCGGAGTCCTCCGGGACGATGAGCGCGACGGGGTACTGCTGGTACAGGGTGGCGACGGACACCAGCGGCACCCCCTGGGAGCGCGCCTGGAGCATCTCGTCCCCGCCGGCGACGACGACGTCCTCCTCCTCGGCGCTGATCGCGGTGAACAGGCCCTCGCTCTGGCCGTGGTGGCGCAGGGTCACGTCCAGGCCGGCCTCCTCGTAGTACCCCTTCTCGGCCGCGACGTAGAAGGGCGCGAACTGGATGTCGGGGACGTAGGTGAGCCCGAGGGTCAGGGGGGCGGGTTCGGCGGCCGTCGTGGCGGGGTCGGTCGCGGCCGGGGCCGTCTCCGGCTCCGCCGCGCAGGCGGCGAGGGTCAGGGCGGTGGCGGTGGCGGTGGCGGCCAGGAGGGCGAGCGGGCGGCGGGACATGGGGCTCCTCGGGTGCGGCGGTCCGGGGCGCGGACGCCGGACGGTGTGCTGGGTGGTGGTCGGGTGGTCGGGTGGTCGTGTGGTCGGGTGGACGTCGGTTCGTGGAAGTGGTGGTGGTCGGGTGGCGCCTGGTCGCGGCGGCGGGTGGCGGTCCCGGCGGGATCAGTCGGCCGTGCGGCGCTCGAGCGCACCGAGGAGGCCGTAGATGGTCATGGCCAGGGCGCACAGGACGATGAGGGCGGAGAAGATGCCGGTCGTGTCGGCGGCGAGGCCGCGGGCGGACAGCAGCATCCCCAGGCCGTGCCCGCCCATGACGAACTCCCCCACGACCGCGCCGGTCACCGACAGGGTGAAGCCGTTGCGCACGCCGGTGAGGATCGAGGGCCAGGCCAGGGGCAGCTCGACGTGGCGCAGGAGCGACCACGAGCCCGCCCCGTCCAGTCGCGCGGCAGCGACGACGTCGGGGTCGAGGGTGCGCAGGCCGAGGACGGTGGCGAGGAGGATCGGGAAGAACACCAGCAGCGCGCAGAGGACCACGATCGGCAGGAGACCGTAGCCGAGCCACAGGACGAGGAGCGGGGCCAGCGCCACCGCGGGGATCGCCTGGGACGCGGCGATGTACGGCTCGAGCGCCGCCGAGGCGTGCCGGCTGCGGAAGACGAGGTAGCCCAGCGGCAGCGCGACCGCCGCCCCCAGCGCGCTGCCGAGAACGGCCTCGACGAGGGTGGGCAGGACGTACCGCGCCAGCCCACCGGTGGTGAGGTCCTCCGCCAGGCGCTCGGCGACGGCCGTGGGGGCGGGCAGGAAGACGGCGGGGACGAGCCCCGTGCGCGCGACGGTCTCCCACACGACGACGAGCACCGCGCCGAGGACGAGCGCCGGCAGGATCCGGCGGCGACGGGCGGCCGGCCGGGCCGCGCGCGTCGCGGCCGGTCCCGTGGCGGCTGTGCCGGAGGTTGCCGCGCCGGCCGTGACCGTGCCGGCGGTGGTCGTGGCGCCGGTCGCGGCGCCGCGGGCGCGCGGGCGGGCGGACCGCACGGCGGCCGACGACCGGTCGTGGGCCGGTGCGCCGGTCGGCAGGGTCGCCGGCGGGTCCTGCGACGGTGTCGCGGCGGCGGGTGCGCCGAGGTCGGTGCTCACGAAGTCCTCCCGGTCCTGGACGTGGACCGGGGCCGGACGGGTGACGGCGTGTGCCGTCGCCAGCCCTCGACGTGCGCCGAGGGCGCACGCCGCGTGCATCCTCCCATCCGGACTTTCACCGTCGGTCCTGGAGTTCCACCAGGTCAACCGGGAACCCGAGGGTGCACGGCTCGCGGACTGTCACCGCCGGTTCGGACTCTCACCGACCCCGGAGCACGTTGCTTGCGCGTCGATGATATCCCTTCCGCCCCACCGGCGGGGTGTCGGCCCCGTGAGACCCCGCGCACGTAGACGTGGCGCACGTGAGCCGTGGCCAACGTGAGACGCCGCGGACCGGGGTCCCGCCCGGCCGCGCCGTCGGGCATGCTGGGCGCGGTGCGGGCTCCTGCGCACCTGCACCGACCGGAGGACACCTATGCGACCACTCCCCCTCGCGCCGGCGGCCGCAACGGTCGTGCTCGCGCTCGCGGCCTGTGCCGGCGGGGGCCAGGACGGTGACCCGGCCACCACGGCCGCCGACGGTGACCCATCAGCGGTTCTCACAGCGATCACCGTGGGGGTGCTGCCCATCGTCGACACCGCCCCCATCTGGCTGGGGGTCGAGGAGGGGATCTTCGCCGAGCACGGCCTCGACGTCGAGCTCGCCGTCGCGCAGGGCGGTGCCGCCGTCGTGCCGGCCGTCGTGGCCGGGGACTACCAGTTCGGGTTCTCCAACGTCACCTCCCTCCTGCTCGCCGAGTCCCGGGGTCTGCCCCTGCGCCTCGTCGCGCCGGGCAGCTTCACCACGGGGGACACCGACGCCGACATCGCGGCCGTGGTGACCCAGCCGGCCAGCGGCATCACCTCCCCCGCCGACCTCGCCGGCCGGACCGTCGCGGTGAACACCCTGGGCAACATCGGTGAGTCCACGGTCCGCAAGGTCGTCGAGGACGCCGGGGGCGACCCGGCGGCCGTGCGGTTCGTCGAGCTGGGGTTCCCCGACATGCCCGCCGCCGTCGCCGGTGGCCAGGTCGACGCCGCGTGGGTGAACGAGCCGTTCCTCACCATCACGAAGGACCAGGGCGCGCGCGTCGTGAGCCACACCTTCGCGGCGGTCGACCCCGAGATGCTCATCGCCGCCTACTTCACCTCAGCGGAATACGCCGCGTCCGACCCCGGCACGGTGGAGGCGTTCACCGCCGCGATGGCCGAGGCGTCCGCCCGCGCGGCCGAGGACCCGGACGCGGCGCGGGAGATCCTCGGCACCTACACCGAGATCGGCGACGACGTCATCGCGCGCATGGTGGTGCCCCGCTACGCCGGGGAGATCCCCGAGGACTCGGTCCGGCTCCTCGCGGACCTGGCGCTGCGCTACGGCCTCGTCGACGACGCGATCGACGTCAGCGCCCTGCTGCGGTGACACCGTTGGGGCCCGTGCACCGGACGGCGCTGGGACTGGCGGGGGTCCTCGCCGTCGTCGCCCTGCTCGAGATCCTTCCCCGGACCGGCGCGGCGGACCGGCGGTTCCTGCCTCCCTCCACCGAGATCGCCGCCGCGCTCGCGGACCGGGCGGCGACGCCGGCGTTCTGGTCCGCGCTGGGGCAGACCCTGACCACGTGGTCGATCGGCCTGGCGGCGGCCACGATCGCCGGGGTCGTGCTCGGTGCGGTGATCGGCTCGGCCGGGTGGGTGCGCGCGGCCACGTCGTCGACGATCGAGTTCCTGCGTCCCATCCCGTCGGTGGCCCTCATCCCCCTGGTCGTCCTCCTCCACGGCACCGGTGTGGCCGCGACGCTGCTCCTCGTGGTCTACGCCGCCTTCTGGCCGGTGCTGCTGCAGGTCCTCGCCGGCGTCGCCGACGTCGACCCCCTCACACGCGAGACCGCTCGGGTGTACCGCTACCGACGGCTCACCGTGGCCACCCACGTGGTGGGGCCCAGCGCCCTGCCGTACGTCATCACGGGGTTCCGCCTCGCTGCCTCCGTGGCCCTGGTCCTCACGCTCACCGGTGAGCTCGTGATCGGCACACCGGGCCTCGGCCGGCTGCTCGCCGTCGCCCAGCAGTCCGGCGCCGTAGCGCCGATGTACGCCCTGGTGGTCGTCACCGGGCTGCTGGGTGTGGCGGTCAACCTCGGCGTGCGCGCGCTCGAGCGGCGGGTCCTGCGGTGGCACCCGTCGGTCCGTCGGGAGGTGCCGGCGTGACCGCGACCGGGGGCCGGGCTGCCGGCACCGGCCGTGGCCGGGCCGGGGGCGGCGCGCCGCGCGACCGGTCGCGAGAGGTCGGCGCGGGCGTCCTGCGGCGGGTGGGGGCTGCCGTCGCCCTGCCCGCCGTCCTCCTCGCCGCATGGTGGTTCGCCTCGGCGGGGAGCGAGTCGTTCTACTTCCCGCCGCTGTCGGCGATCGTCGACGCGTTCGGCCCCGCGTGGTTCGAGGGCAGGCTCGTCACCGACGCCGCCCCGAGCCTCGCCCGGCTGCTCGCCGGCTACGCGGTGGCGCTCGTCGTCGGCGTCGCGGCGGGGGTCGCGATCGGGTCCTCCCCCGTGCTGCGGGCCCTGACCGAGCCGGCCCTGGAGTTCTTCCGGGCGATCCCCCCGCCGGTGATGATCCCCGTGACGATGCTCTTCCTGGGCATCTTCACCCCCATGAAGGTGTTCGTCATCGCCACCGGGGCGCTGTGGCCGATCCTGCTCAACACGGTCGAGGGGGTGCGCGGTGTCGACGAGATCCTCCGCGACACCGCCGCGGTGTACCGGCTCCGTCGGCGCACGGCGCTGCGCACCCTCGTGCTGCGGGCCGCCTCCCCCCAGATCATGACCGGCGCCCGGCAGGGGCTCTCGCTCGCCATCATCCTCATGGTCATCAGCGAGATGTTCGCCGCCAACAACGGCCTCGGGTTCACCGTCGTGCAGTTCCAGCGCTCGTTCGCCGTCCCCGAGATGTGGACCGGCATCATCGTGCTCGGGGTGCTCGGCGTGGTGCTGTCCGCGCTGCTGCGGGTGGTCGAGCGGCGCGTGCTCGCCTGGCACCGCGGCCTGCGACGGACCGCCCGGGAGAGCCGCTGATGCCCGCCGTGCCCGACCGCCGGCCGCCCACCGGCACGCCGATGCTGCGGGTCGACGCCCTGCACAAGGTCTACGGGACCGCGGACGGCGGGGTGGAGGCCATCCGCGACCTCACCTTCGAGGTTCGTGCCGGCGAGATGGTCTGCGTCGTCGGGCCCTCCGGCGCCGGCAAGACCACGCTCCTGCGGTGCCTCTCGGGCCTGCTCGAACCGACGTCGGGCGAGGTGGTGCTCGAGGGGCGGCGGGTGCACGGGCCACCACCGGGCATGGCCATGGTCTTCCAGGACTATGCGCGCTCGCTGTTCCCGTGGCACACCGTCGAGCGCAACGTCGAGCTGCCGCTGCGGGAGAAGGGGGTGGGCCGGGCCGAGCGGCGGCGACTGGTCGGGCAGTCGCTGGCGGCCGTGGGTCTCGCCGATGTGCCCACCGCCTACCCCTGGCAGCTGAGCGGCGGCATGCAGCAGCGGGTGGCGATCGCGCGGGCGGTGGCCTACGAGCCGCACATCCTGCTCATGGATGAGCCCTTCGCCGCCGTCGACGCCCAGACACGCGCCGACCTCGAGGACCTCGTCCGCGAGCTCTGGCACCGTCTGGGCATCACCCTGGTCCTCGTCACCCACGACATCGACGAGGCCGTCTACCTCGGCCAGCGCGTGCTCGTCCTGTCCGGCCGGCCCACCGTCGTGCTGGCCGACGTCGCCGTCGACCTGCCCGACCGGCGCGACCAGCGCACCACCCGCAGCTCGGAGGAGTTCGCCCGGCTCCGCGCCCGCGTCTACGACCTCGTCCAGCAGGCCCGCCGAGGTCCGACGAACTCGTAGGTGCGTCGCCGGAGCACGAGGGGCCGCCGCTCGACGGCGGCGGCCGTGGTCAACGAACGCACGAGGGCCGCCGCCTGTCGGCGACGGCCCTCGGTGTGCGACGTCTCAGGCGGTCGTGCGGCCCGCGGCGCGGGCGTCGGCGGCGTCCGCGCGAGCAGCCGCGGCGTCGGACTCGTCGTCGTCGAGCAGCTGCAGGGCAGCGTCGAACTCGTCGGTGACCTCCTGGTCGTGCCGGTGCACGACCAGGCTCACCACGACGGCGACGAACAGGTTGAGGACGAAGCCGGGGACGATCTCGTACAGGTCGAGGATGCCGCCCTCGAGGTTGCCCCAGACCGCGACGGTGACCGCCCCGACGACCATGCCGGCGAGCGCACCCGCGGCGGTGAGCCGGCGCCAGTACAGGGCCAGGAGGATCGTCGGGCCGAACGCGGCGCCGAAGCCGGCCCACGCGAAGGCCACCAGGCCGAGGATGGTGTCATTCTGCGTCCAGGCCATGGCCGCGGCCACGAGCGAGACGAGCAGGACGCCGAGGCGACCCAGGATGACGAACTGTCGGTCCGAGCCGTCCTTGCGCACGGCGGTGCGGTAGAGGTCCTCGACCAGCGCGGAGGAGCTGACGAGCAGCTGCGAGGAGATCGTGCTCATGATCGCGGCGAGGACGGCGGCGAGGAGGAACCCGGCGACCAGCGGGTGGAAGAGGACCTGGCCCATGGTGATGAACACGGTCTCGGGGTCGCCGAGGTCGGCGCCGGGGTTCTGCTGGAAGTAGGCCACACCGACCAGGGCGGTGGCGAGCGCACCGAGGACGGACAGGATCATCCACCCCAGCCCGATGCGGCGGCCGGCCTTGGCCTCGGCCGAGCTCCGGATCGCCATGAAGCGCACGATGATGTGGGGCTGACCGAAGTAGCCCAGGCCCCAGGCGAGCGCCGAGACGACGCCGAGCACGGTGGCACCGCTGGTCAGGCTCAGCAGACCGGGGTCGACGTCGCGGATGGACGCGGCGGCGCCGGCGGGCCCGCCGACGACGGTCAGGCCGACGAGCGGCACCGCGAGCAGGGCGAGGAACATCATGACGCCCTGGACGAAGTCGGTGTAGCTGACGGCGAGGAAGCCGCCGAAGAGGGTGTACGCCACCGTGACGGCGGCGACGAGGAGCATGCCGGTGCGGTAGTCCCAGCCGAAGGAGCTCTCGAAGAACACCCCGCCCGCGACCATGCCGGAGGAGACGTAGAACGTGAAGAACGCCAGGATGATGATGCCGGAGGCGATGCGCAGGGCGCGTGAGGTGTCCTTGAGGCGGCTCTCGAGGAAGCTCGGGATCGTGATCGAGTTGCTCGAGACCTGGGTGTAGGTGCGCAGCCGCGGTGCGACGAACTTCCAGTTCAGCCACGCGCCGACGGTGAGCCCGACGGCGATCCAGGCCTCGACGAGACCGGCGGCGTAGATGGCGCCGGGCAGACCCATGAGGAGCCAGCCGGACATGTCCGACGCTCCGGCGCTCAGGGCGGCCACGCCGGGTCCGAGACCTCGTCCGGCGAGCATGTAGTCACCGAGGTCGGTGGTCTTGCGGAAGGACCACCAGCCGATGAACAACATCGCTGCCAGGTAGATGATCATGGCCAGGGCTTGGTACGCCTGATCGCTCACGCCGCTCCTTAGGTTGGGTTCGGGGCGCGGCGACGTTACCGCGGCTCAGCGGCGGGATCCAGCGGTTTGCCCCTGCTGCGAGGGGCATTGTGAGGGGACTCTCAGTGCTCGAGGGCGTGGGCGCAGCACGTCAGGTCGGAACCACGGTGCATGGCACAGGGGTGGTCACGCAGGGGCTCCCGTGGGGCCTCAGCACGCCCTCACCGGCCGTCCCGACGTCCCTCACCGGTGGTGGTGCGCCCCGGCGGCGAGGTCGCGCAGGGCGTCGACCTCGGCGGCCGCGTCCTCGGCGCGGTAGACGGCGCTGCCGGCGACGAAGACGTTCGCCCCGGCGTCGGCGGCCCGCTCGATCGTCTCACGGGAGATCCCGCCGTCGACCTGCACCCACACGTCGAGACCGGCCTCGGTCACGGCCTTGCGGGTCCGGGCGATCTTCGGCAGCGTCGCATCGATGAAGCTCTGCCCGCCGAAGCCCGGTTCGACGGTCATCACGAGGATCATGTCGAACTCGGGCAGGAGGTCCAGGTACGGCTCGACGGCGGTCGCCGGGCGCAGCGCGAGGCCGGCCCGCGCACCCAGGCCGCGCAGGTCCCGGGCGAGCTTGACCGGGGCCGCCGCGGCCTCCGCGTGGAAGGTCACCGAGGCGCACCCGGCCTCGGCGTAGGCCGGGGCCCACCGGTCGGGGTCGTCGATCATGAGGTGTGCGTCGACCGGGACGGGGCTGACCTCGAGGATCCGCTCCACCACCGGCAGCCCGAGGCTGAGGTTGGGCACGAAGTGGTTGTCCATGACGTCGACGTGGGCGAAGTCGGCGCCGGCGATCTTCGCGAGCTCCCCGCGGAGGTCGGAGAAGTCCGAGTTGAGGATGCTGGGCGAGATGACGATGCTCACGGTGCCCGAGCCTATCGGCGGCGCAGCAGCGCGAGGAACATCGCGTCGGTGCCGTGCAGGTCGGGCCAGAGCTGGACGTACGGGCCGGTCAGTCCCGGCAGCGGCTCCACGGTGATGTCGTCGAGGACGGCGACGGCGTCGAGGACCTCGACGTCGTCGCGGCGGCGCAGGACGTCCTCGACGACCGCCCGGGTCTCGGCCAGGTGGGGCGAGCACGTCACGTACGCGACCACTCCCCCGGGCCGGACCGATTCGAGCGCCGACGTGAGCAGGTCGCGCTGGAGCGGCGAGAGGGCGGTGAGGTCCCCGGGCGTGCGCCGCCAGCGTGACTCCGGCCGACGGCGCAGCGCACCCAGGCCCGTGCAGGGGGCGTCGACCATGACGCGGTCGTAGCTCGCCGGGAACAGCTCCCCGACCTCGCGGCCGTCGCCTACCCGCACCTCGACCGTGCCGGCAGGGACCGCTGCGACCGACCCGCGCACCAGGCCGGCCCGGTGCGGCGCGACCTCGTTGGCCAGGAGGTGGGCGCCGCGCTGGTGGGCGAGGGCGCCGAGGAGGGCCGCCTTGCCGCCGGGCCCGGCGCACAGGTCGAGCCACTGCCGGTCGTGGGCGGCGCCCTCGCGGTCCGGGCCCAGCGGGGCAGCGGCCAGCGCCAGGGCGACGAGCTGGGAGCCCTCGTCCTGGACGCCGGCGGCGGCCCGGCGGACCGAGGGCAGCAACGCCGGGTCGCCGCCGCCCGGTACGAGGGCCACGGGCGACCAGCGGCCCCGCCGGACCCCGGACTCCCCCGCGCGGGCAGCCTCGTCGGCCAGCGCGTCGGTGGTCACCAGGCCTGGGCGGGCGACGAGCGCCACCCGGGGTGCGGCGTTGTCCGCGGCGAGCAGACCCGGCAGGTCGGCTGCGGGGCGACCGTGGGCCACCAGGGCCTGCCGCAGCGCGCGGGTGATCCACTCCGGGTGGGACTCGGTGCGCGACAGGACGGCGACGTCGTCGCCGAGTGGCGCGTCCTCGGTGGCGTCCCGCTCCCCCGCTCCGTCCGCTCCGTCGGTGCGGTCGGTGCGGTCGGTGCGGTCGGTGCGGTCGGTGCGGCCGGCGCGGTTGGTCCGGTCGGTGCGGTCGGTGCGGTCGGTGTGGCCGGCGCGGTTGGCCTTGCCGGCGGGCGGGGCGAGCACGGCGAGCCACTCCTGGAGACTGCGCCGGGCCACCGCGCGCAGCACGGCGTTGACCAGCCCGGCCGGGGCGGGCCCCACGCTCGCGCGGGTGAGGGTGACGGTCTCGGAGACCGCTGCGTGGACGGGCACGCGCATGCCGAGGATCTGGTGGGCGCCCAGGCGCAGGAGGTCCAGGACGGGGGCGTCCAGTGCGGTGAGCGGACGGCCGTTCGTGCACTGCTCGAGCACGGCGTCGTAGCGGCCGCGCAGCCGCAGGGTGCCGTAGGCGAGCTCGGTGGCGAAGGCGGCGTCGCGCCCGGTGAGGCCGCGCTCGCGCAGGAGGACCGGCAGGACGAGGTTCGCGTAGGCGTCGGACTCCCGGACCTCGCGCAGAACTTCGTACGCCACGGCCCGGGCGGGGTCGGGCCTGCCCGGCCGCCGCGCGCCGTCCCGGCGGACCGCTCCGTCGCGGCCCTGGCCGTCCCGGCGGACCGCTCCGTCGCGACCCTGGCCGTCCCGGCGTCTGCCGCTGTCACGGCCCGGCGGACGGCCGCGGTCGTGCCCGGAGTCCCCGCCCGACCGGCCCGCTCCGCCGGCGCGCCCCGTCCGGTCCGGGCTCACGAGGACGGCCCGAGGATCGTCCCGGGCGCCGGGCGGGCGCCGCGCGCCCAGGCCTCCGCCGCCATCCAGCCCTTCCCCGCCGGGGCGACGTCGCCCAGCGCCACCGCGACCGAGCCCGTGCCGACGAGCACCTCGTGCTTGCCGGCCCGCATCTCGCCCGGGCGCAGGTCGTCCACGTCGGGCCGGGGCCGGACCGGGGCGAGTTTGAGTCGCGACCCGTCCGGGAGTGTCGTCCACGCGCCGGGCGCAGGCGTGCACCCGCGCACGAGGCGGTCCACGGCGAGGGCCGGGTCGACCCAGCGGACGCGGGCGTCGGCCGCCTCGAGCTTGGCGGCGTGGCTCAGCCCGTCGGTGCCCTGCGGCTGGGGCCGGGCGGAGCCGTCGGCGATGGCGTCGAGGGTGGCGACGAGCAGACCGGCACCGGAGACGGCGAGACGCGCGAGGAGCTCACCGGCGGTGTCGCGGGGGCGGACGTCCTCGGTGAGCGTGCCGTAGACCGGGCCGGTGTCCAGGCCCTGCTCGATCCGGAAGGTGCTGGCACCGGTGACCTCGTCGCCGGCGATGAGGGCCCGCTGCACGGGCGCGGCACCGCGCCAGGCGGGCAGGAGCGAGAAGTGCAGGTTCACCCAGCCGTGGGTGGGGACGTCCAGGAGGTGCGCCGGGATGATGTTGCCGTAGGCGACCACCGGTGCGGCGTCGACGCCGAGGTCCGCGAGCTGCTCGGCGACTCCGTCCTCACGCAGGGTGCGCGGGGTGAGGCGGCGGATGCCCTCCTCCCGGGCGAGCGCCGCGACGGGGCTGGCCGCCATCCCCCGGCCCCGGCCGCGCGGGGCGTCGGGACGGGTGAGGACGGCGACGACGTCGTGGGCCGAGCCGATGAGGGCGCGCAGGGAGGGAAGGGCCACCTCGGGGGTGCCGGCGAACAGCAGGCGCATGGTCGGCAAGTCTAGGTGCCGCTCACCACAGGTCCGGGGGGTCCACCTGGACCCGGACCGAGCCCTCCTCCTTCCGGGCGCTGCGCACGGCGGAGGCCTGGGCGAGACGTCGGCCAAGACCCGTCCCGCTCCGGCGCCCCACCCGCAGGACCGCCCGGACGCCGTCGTCGGCCGGGACCGGCCCGAGGACCTCCAGCCCGGGCAGCCCCTCGCCGGCGCGGAGGTGGTCGAGGAACGAGCGCACGGCCGCCGCCGGGCCCTCGACGATCGCGAGCCGGACGGCCGGTGGGAAGGACAGCTCGGTCCGCTCGGCGAGCTCGCGCGCGGCGAAGCCGGCCGGGTCCCAGCGCACGAGCGCCTGCGCCGGGACCGGCGCGGGCCGGCCCAGGAGCATGACGCGTCCGCCGTCGGCCGCGGCCCGGACGAGCGCGGCCGCCCCGGTCCACCGCCGCAGCGCCTCGGCCGATGCCCACAGCTCCGGTCGGGAGGTCAGGACCGCGCCGTCGAGCAGGAGGGCGCCGGCGTAGCCGCCGCGGGCCACCGGCTCCGCGCCCGGGGTGGCGACCACGAGCCGGGGACGGTCGTCCACGGTCTCGACCACCCCGTGCGCGGCGGTGGTGCCCGAGACGACGACCGGGACCGAGGGGAAGGCCCGCCCGAGCTCCTCGGCGGTCCGGTCCGAGCCCACCCGCGCCGCGCGCAGCGCCGTGTGCGCGCAGGTGCTGCACGACCAGTCCACCGCGGGCCGGCCGCACCACGAGCAGGCGGGCACGGCGCCGGCGCGGTCGAGCCGGAGCGGGCCGTGGCAGGCACGGCACCGCGCCGGCTCGTGGCACCGGGCGCAGGCGACGACCGGTAGGTACCCCGAGCGTGGCACCTGGACGAGGACGGGCCCGGTCTCGAGCGCGGTGCGGGCGAGCTGCCACGCGGCGTGCGGGATGCGGGCCGCGGCGGCGGGGCCCTCGCGGGCGAGGTCGACGTCGGTGGGGGCCTCGACCCGCGGCGCGGCACGGCGCACGACCGCGCGGGGCGGCTGGACGGGGTGCGCCCAGCCGGTCTCGACGAGGAGCTGGGCCTCCACCGTCCGCGTGTGCCCGCCCAGCAGGAGCGCGGCGCCCTCCTGCTCGGCCCGCAGGACCAGGACCTGCCGGGCGTGCGGGTAGGGCGCGCGGGGCTCGGCGAGGCGGTCGTCGCCGTCGTCGAAGCAGGCGACGAGACCGAGTCGCCGCACCGGGGCGAAGGCTGCGGCACGGGTGCCCACGACCACTCGCGCCTCGCCGCGCAGCACCCGTAGGAAGCTGCGGTAGCGCCGGGCGGGGCCGTCCTCGGCGACGAGGCGCACGACCGGCTCGGCGGCGAGCTCGACGGTGAGCGCGGCGGTGACGGCCTCGACGTGGCGCGAGGTCGGTACGACGACGAGGACGCCTCGCCCGGACGCGAGCGTGGCGCGGGCGGCGAGGGCGAGCGCGCTCTCCCAGCCGGCGGCCGGCGTGGCTGCCGCCGGGGCGGCCGTCCACACGGCTCGGGGGCTGGCGCCGTCGGCGAGGTGCCGCAGGAACGCCGGGCCGCCGGTGAGGTCGGTCCACGGGCCGGGCTCGGGCGCGTCGACCTCGGCGTCGGCCGGCGGCGCTGCCTTCTCCAGGACCGAGCGCTCGGTCGTGGCGTGCCGAGGCGGAACAGCCAGGCGGACGACGTCGACGAGGGTGCCGGCGTACCGGTCCGCGACGGCGCGGCACAGACGCAGGACCGCGGGTGTGAGCACCGGCACCGGCGAGACGGCGCGGCGCAGGGGGCTCAAAACCGAGCCGTGGTCGGTGTCGGAGCGTCGCTCGAGGACGTAGCCGGGCCGGTCCTGGCCCGCGAAGCGCACGTGCACGCGCGTCCCCGGCAGGGCGTCCTGCGACATGGACGGCGGGACGAGGTAGTCGAAGGGGTGGTCGAGGTGGGCCAGCGGGACGTCGACGACGACGCGGGCGACCGGGTCGGCGACGTCGCCGCCGTCGACCCGTACCGGCGCGGCCGCCGGCAGGTCGAGGAGCACCTCCTGCCGTCCCGCCGTCGTCATGGGTGTCATCTCATCACGGCCCGGGGACACGGGCGGTCGAGGGCGCCCGGGCCCCGCCGTGCTCGAGCCGCGGCTCGGCCGACACTCAGGCCACGAACTCCTGCAGCGCCTCGGCGCGGTCGGTCCGCTCCCAGGTGAACTCGGGCAGCTCGCGGCCGAAGTGGCCGTAGGCGGAGGTGTGACGGTAGATCGGGCGCAGCAGGTCCAGGTCGCGGACGATCGCGGCCGGGCGCAGGTCGAACACCTGACGCACGGCGTCGACGATCTTGTGCACGGGAACGCTCTCGGTGCCGAACGTCTCGACGAACAGGCCGACCGGGTGCGCCTTGCCGATGGCGTAGGCCACCTGCACCTCGCACCGGCGCGCCAGCCCGGCGGCGACGACGTTCTTGGCCACCCAGCGCATCGCGTACGAGCCGGACCGGTCCACCTTCGAGGGGTCCTTGCCCGAGAACGCCCCGCCGCCGTGGCGGGCCATGCCGCCGTAGGTGTCGACGATGATCTTGCGCCCGGTCAGGCCGGCGTCGCCCATGGGTCCGCCGACGACGAACTTGCCGGTCGGGTTGACCAGCAGGTCGTGCCGGGCGGTGTCGAGATCGAGGTCGAGCTGGGCGAGCACCGGGGTGACGACCTCCTCGGCGACGGCCGAGCGCAGCCACCGCTGGGTGACGTCCTCGTCGTGCTGGGTCGAGACGACGAGGGTCTGCAGGTCGACGGCCCGGTCGCCCTCGTAGCCGATGGTCACCTGGGTCTTGCCGTCGGGTCGCAGGCCCGGGAGGATCCCCTCGCGCCGGACCGCGGCCAGGCGCTCGGCGAGGCGGTGCGCGAGGTGGATGGGCAGCGGCATGAGCGCGGCGGTGTCGTCGCAGGCGTAGCCGAACATCAGGCCCTGGTCGCCCGCGCCCTGCAGGTCGAGCGGGTCGTGGTCGCTCGCGTCGTCGCGGATCTCCAGCGACTTGCTCACGCCGGCGGAGATGTCCGGGGACTGCTGGCCGATCGAGACCGAGACGCCGCACGAGTCGCCGTCGAAGCCGACCGCGGAGGAGGTGTAGCCGATCCGGTTGACCTCGTCGCGCACGATCTGGGGGATCTCGACGTACGCCTCGGTGGTCACCTCCCCCACCACGTGCACCAGACCCGTGGTGACGACCGTCTCGACGGCCACCCGGGCGTCGGGGTCCTGCTCGAGGAGGGCGTCGAGGATGGAGTCGGAGATGCGGTCGCAGACCTTGTCGGGGTGTCCCTCGGTCACCGACTCGGAGGTGAACTGGCGCAGGCGGGGTGCTGAGGTCACCGGACGATCGTAGTCGCCGCGGCCAGACGGGCGGTGATGGCGTCCAGCAGGGCGTCGGCGACGTCGTCCTTGGTCCCCGCGGCGCGGGCGACGACCTCGCCGGCGGCGTCCAGGACCGTGACCGAGTTCGGGACGTCGCCGAAGCCGGCCGCGGTGCCCACGGCGTTGACCGCCATGAGGTCCGCCCCCTTGCGGCGGGCCTTGGCGCGGCCGTGCTCGAGGACGTCCGCGTCGTCGTCGCCGGTCTCCGCGGCGAACCCGACGACGACCTGCCCCGGGCGAAGCCTCTCCGCGGCGAGCTCGGCGAGGATGTCCGGGTTCTCCACGAGGGTGATCGGGGCGGGGGTGCCGCCGGGGGTCTTCTTGATCTTGTGCGCGGCGCTGGTGGTCGGACGGAAGTCCGCGACCGCGGCGGCCATGACGACGACGTCGGCGGAGCGGGCGGCGTCGCGCACCGCCTCGCGCAGCTCGGCGGTCGTCTCGACGGGCACGACGGTCAGGGCGCCGAGCGGAGCGGTGAGAGCGGCGTCGACGTTGGCGGCGACGAGGGTGACCCTGGCCCCGCGCCGCGCCGCAGCGGCGGCCAGGGCGATCCCCTGTCGTCCGGACGAGCGGTTCCCGAGGAAACGCACGGGGTCCAGGGGTTCGCGGGTACCGCCGGCGGAGACCACGACCTCGAGGCCGGCGAGGTCCGCCGTCGGGCTCGGCCGGCCCACGAGGGCCAGTGCGGCGGCCGCGATCGCCTCGGGCTCGGGCAGGCGACCGGCCCCGGTGTCGGTTCCGGTGAGGCGGCCGACGTCCGGGTCCAGGACGTGCGTGCCGCGGGCTCGCAGGGTGGCGACGTTGGCCTGCGTGGCGGGGTGGAGCCACATCTCGGTGTGCATCGCGGGGGCGAGCAGCACCGGGCACGTGACGGTGAGCAGGGTCGCGGTGAGGAGGTCGTCGGCCATGCCGGTGGCGGCGCGGGCGAGCAGATCCGCCGTCGCGGGGGCCACGACGACGAGGTCGGCGCCGCGGCCCAGGGCCACGTGGTCGACGTGCTCGGCGTCGTCGAAGACGGAGGTGCGCACCGGCTCGCCGGACAGGGCCTCCCAGGTGGGGCGGCCCACCATCTGCAGGGCCGCCTCGGTGGGGACGACCCGGACGCGGTGGCCCGCCTCACGGAAGCGGCGAAGCAGGTAGGCGGCCTTGTAGGCGGCGATCCCGCCGGTGACCCCCAGGACGATGCGCAGCGCGCCGCCACCCGGGGTGCCGGGGGCGGCGCGCACGTCGTCGGTCATGACCGGCCGGTCACTCCTCGATGGGGGTGAGGGTGAGCATGCCCTCGTTGATCTCACGCATCGCGATGGAGAGCGGCTTGTCCTCCTGCGCGGCGGGCACGAGCGGGCCGACGAACTCCAGGAGGCCCTCCTGCAGCTGGGCGTTGTAGGTGTTGATCTGACGGGCGCGCTTGGCCGCGTAGATCACCAGGGCGTACTTGGAGTCGACCTTCTCGAGCAGCTCGTCGATGGGCGGGTCGGTGATGCCCTCGGGGGCGGCGACGGTTCCGTACATGCGTGACCTTCTCTTCCAGCCGGGGGTGCGCTGCCGCTGGGCGCGCGCACGCATACAGCCGCCCAGTCTACCTGGCGGCCAGGCCCATCAGCGCCAGCACCTCGTCCGTGGCGCGCGTCACGTCGTCGTTGACCACGACGTGGTCGAACTCGGCGACGGCGGCGAGCTCCTCCCGGGCGGTGGCCAGGCGGCGCGCACGCTCCTCCTCGCTCTCGGTGCCACGTCCGACGAGCCTGCGCACGAGCTCGTCGAAGTCCGGCGGCGCCAGGAACACGAACCGCGCCTCCGGCATCGCCGCGCGGACCTGCCGGGCACCCTGGAGGTCGACCTCGACGAACACGGGCCTGCCGGCCGACAGCTGCTCCTCGACCGGCAGGCGGGGGGTGCCGTAGCGGTTGCGGCCGTGCACGAGCGCCCACTCGAGCATCTGCCCGGAGGCGACCAGCTCGTCGAAGCGTTCGTGGCTGATGAAGTGGTAGTGGACCCCGTCGACCTCGCCGGGGCGAGGCGGTCGCGTCGTGGCCGAGACGGAGATCCAGAGGTCGGGGTGGCGACGGCGCATCTCGGCCATCACCGTTCCCTTGCCCACCGCGGTGGGACCGGACAGGACGGTCAGGCGCGCGGCGTCCGGCCGGGTCACGGGCACGCTTGTCGGGAGGGCGTCGGTCATGGCGGACATCCTGCCATCGGCGGCTGACAGGATCTCCCGGCCACGGACCCGCGGCGGCCCGCCCGGCGAGGGTCCGTCGGTCCGGGCACTGATGGTGCGGTCCGGCGCCGACGGTGCGGCGCGGCGCGGGCGGTGCAGGGTCTGGGCGTGCAGGGGCCCGGGCGTGCGAGCTCAGCCGAAGCGGTCGACGAGTGCGGCGCTCTGGTGCGGACCCAGGCCTCGGACACGCCGTGCCTCGGAGATACCGATCTCGGCCATGAGGTTCCGGGCGGTGGCCTTCCCCACGCCGGGCATGGACTCGAGGAGCGAGACGACCTTGAGTTTGCCTAGCGCCTCGTCCGTCTGGGCGGCCTCGAGGACCTCGGAGAGCTTGACCTGGGAGTACTTCAGCTTGTTCTTGACCTCGGCGCGTGTGGCTCGGGCGGCAGCCGCCTTCCGCAGGGCGTCGGCTCGCTGTTCCGGGGTCAGCGGGGGCAGTGCCACGGCGGTCACCTCGTCGGGTCGCAGGGACATAGCACGGACGTCATCAGCGACGTTGTGCTGAACGTAGCGACTCCCCCGGGGTCCGGCAACGGTTGAGGTTTGCGGTCCTAGGCATCGGAATCTCTGGGTCCTCCGCGGTGTGTCGCTGCCACGGTCCGGATCTCATCCGAGCTGCCCGCGCACCACCGATCCACCCTGCACATGGCTGCGCGCCCGTGGTTGTCCACACCCGTTGAGCCGGTGTGGGTGGGCCGGTCTAGCGTTCTGTACAGACGTTCTACCTGGTCGGTCGGTCGGCAAGAGGGGGTGGTCCTGGTGGCGGAGGGTGTGATGGCGGCGCAGGCACCGCCCGTGTCGCCGGCGGGGTCGGTGTCGGTGGGGTCGGGATCACCGGCGTCGCCGTCGGTGGTGTCGGCGGAGAGCTGTTCGGCGTCGCCGTTGGGGTTGGTGGTGGGGGTGCGGTCGGCGGTCGCGGGGCTGCGCGCGGGGGCGGCGGGGTCGGGTGCGGCGGAGTGGTCTGATGGTGAGCGGGTGGCGGTGATCGAGGGGCTGGACGCGGCCCTGCGGGAGTTGACGGTCTACCGCGGTGAGGTGCTGCTGGCGCACCGGCAGGGTGGGTCGTGGTCGTCCGGGCGGGACCGGGACTTCCCGGACTGGCGGGCGCGGGTCACCGGCGCCGGGCGGGGCGCAGCGCTGGGTGAGCTTCAGGTCGCGGAGGGGTTGGAGCTGATGCCCGAGGTCGCCGCGGCAGTCGCGGGCGGTGAGTTGACGTTGGAGCACGCGAGGGTGTTGGCGCGGGTGCGGGCGGGCGGGTCGCGGGAGGTCAAGGAGTCCTTGACGGGTGCGGTGGTGGCGGATCTGGTCGAGCGCGGCAAGTCGCTGTCAGCGCCGGAGCTGGGACGGGAGGCGCGCAAGGTCGCGGCGCGGATCGATGCGCAGGCGGCGCAGGAGAGCTATACGGCGGTGTGGCGGCGCCGCAAGGTCACCACGAGCGGGGTCGCGGGTGGGGGTCGGAGGGGTGAGTGGTTCCTCGATGATGTCGGGGCGGCGATCGTCGAGACGGCGTTGGACGCGGTGGTCGGGACCCCGGCGAAGGACGACACGCGCTCGCGTGAGCAGCGGTGGGCTGACGCGCTGGTGATGATGGCTGGGCGGGTCCTGCAGGTCGGGAACGATCTGACCGGGGCGCAGGTCCGCCCGCACCTGGCGCTGTTGGTCCAGGACCGGACGTGGGCGGCGCTTCGGCTGTGGCGCCAGCAGCAGGCGGGCACCGGCCAGGACGGCTCCGTGTGCGGAAACGCCGGAGGTGACGCGGGCGGTGGAGGCGCCGGCGCCGGGGAGACCTCCGCCGGGGCGGGGTTCGGGCTCACCGGTGCGGCCCGGCCCGAAATCGGTTGCACGTTCGTCTCGGGCCGGCCCGGCCCACGCGTCACCGGCCCGCGCGTCACCGGCCCGGGCGTCACCGGCCCGGATGCCACCGCGCCGGGCGCCACCGGTCCGGTGCCAGCGGTGGCCGCGCTGCCCGATGTCGATCCCGGTGAGCTCGAGGACGGCACGGTGATCCCGTTGGGTGAGTTGGAGCGGTTGATGTGTGACTGCGAAGTCACCCGGATGGTCGTGGACGCGACGGGGGTGCCGTTGGACGTGGGCCAGACCCAGCGCACCTACGCCAAGGAGCTGCGTCGGGCGGTGACGACACGGGATCGTCACTGTCAGTGGCCGGGGTGCGCGATCCGGGCGTCGTGGTGCGAGGTCCATCACCTGTGGTGGTACTCCCGGGGTGGGCCGACCTCGGTCGAGCTGGGGCTGACGGTGTGCAGCTTCCACCATCACCGCATCCACAACGAGCACGTGAGTGTGACGATCCTGGCCGACGGGTACGACTTCCACCACCGTGACGGCCGCCCTATCGGTACCACCCGACGGCACCCGAGGACCGCTGGGCGGCGGCGGGACGCCGGTGACGGGCTGAGCCCGCCGCGCTGCACCGCGGACGGCCCGGAAGCGGTCCTCCTCGCATCGTGGCCCCCGGCCCTGACTGGCGCCCGGCCGCCAACGGCGCAGCGGCCTTCACTCGGCTCTTCCGGCGCGATCCCGGACGCCGCGACCGGCACCGACGCGGGCGCCGCCGCCGACGTCGGTGGGGGTGGACCTGGCTCGCCGCCCCGCACGGGCGACCCCCCGGTTCAGGGGCGAATGGTCGTCGACAGCACCCGCGGGTCACCGCCCGCGACGGCCGGCAAGTCCTACCCGGGTGCGCCCGATGAAAGCCGGTCGGCGCCGGAACCTGCGAAGGGAGCCAGGGCGGCGCCGGACACGCCGGACCGGACGCGGGCCGTGCTGGCGAGCCCGCCCCAGACCCGGCGACCTGGCAGCGCGCCGCCGGCCAGGCCCGACGGGCCGCCGAGACCCGGAACGACCACGCCCACAGACCACCCGACCGGGCGAGAGCGGCGCGAGCGGAGTGGGCGAACCTCGGCACGGACCCACCACGCACAGCCAGACCTGTGGGACAGTGGCCCCTGGGACGGCAACACCATGCTCGACCCCCGCTACACCAAGACCCTCGACCCGCCGTTCTGATGAGCCCGGCCCGACGCCGGCGGTGCGACGCTCGCGTACCGGCGTACCGGCGTACCGGCGTACCGGCGTACCGGCGAGCCTCGCGGGCGGCTCAACCCTGAAGCGCCTCGCGCGCCTGGTCGACCGTCGCGGCAAGCGCCGAACGCAGCGAAGCGGCTTCTGGACCGGCCGCCAGGACCGCGCGCGACGTCGAGGCGAGAACCTGGCGGCGTGCGGGTCCGAACACCTCCGCAAGCTCTCGCGCACCGGCCCCCTGGGCACCGACACCCGGGGCCAAGATGGCCCCGCCCATCCGGGTGAGGTCGATGCCCAGGTCAGCAACTGCCGAACCCGTGGTCGCGCCCACGACCAGACCCACCGAGCCCAGCCGCGCGGCCGCGTCGGTCGAGGCAACGTCGGTGGGTGCCGGGTCACCCGCGGCAGCAGCAGCCGGGCTCTCGACCGTCGGGTGTTCGAGTGGCGCGTGCTCGACCGTCGGGTGCTCGACCGCCGCGTTCTCGACCGCCGCGCCCTCGGCGATCCGCGCAGCCACGGCGACACCACCGTCGAGCGCGTGCTGGATGGAGGCACCCTCCGGGTTGGACGTCAGCGCCAGGACGAAGATGCCCCGGCCGGTCTGCCGGGCGAGATCGAGGGCCGGGCGCAGCGATCCGAACCCGAGGTAGGGCGAGAGCGTGACGGCGTCCGCCGCCAGGGAGGAGCCGTCGCGCAGATAGGCGTCGGCGTAGCCGGCCATCGTCGATCCGATGTCGCCCCGTTTGACGTCGAGGACGGTGAGGGTGCCGGCCGCCGCGGCGGCTGCCAGGACCTCCTCCAGGACGGCGACGCCCGCCGAGCCGTGCCGCTCGAAGAACGCCGACTGCGGCTTGAGAGCAGCGACGCGGCCACCGAGCGCCTCGACCACTCCGAGCGAGAAGCGGCGAAGCCCCTCCACGTCGTCACCGAGTCCCCAGGCGCGAAGAAGTGCGGGATGCGGGTCGATGCCGACGCAGACGGGACCGTGTTCGGCCATCGCCTCGGCGAGCCGGGCGCCGAACGGCACCGGCTGCCGGCCGGACAGGACAGGCGCGGATGGCGCCATCAGTGCACCCCGGTCGCGGTGGCC
Source organism: Georgenia muralis (assembly GCF_003814705.1). Lineage (NCBI taxonomy): Bacteria > Bacillati > Actinomycetota > Actinomycetes > Allobogoriellales > Allobogoriellaceae > Georgenia > Georgenia muralis. The sequence goes on from NZ_RKRA01000001.1 coordinate 3,292,345, forward strand.
GAGCCGGCGGGGGCCGACATGACGGCGGCTGCCGCGCCGACCAGCGCCGCCGACGCTGACGCCGCGGCCTCACGGCGGACGAGACGGGCGGCGTCGTGGTCCTGGAGGCTGCGGACCCGGAACGGCCCGGCCGTCAGGGCCTCCACCGCGAGCACGGCGGCGCCGAACTCCTGGACGGTGGTGATGATGGGCTTGTCGGCCGCGGTCGTGGCCGCGCGGATCTCGTAGCCGTCCGCTCGCGCGCCCTGACCGCTGGGTGTGTTGATGACCATGTCGACGTCGCCGTCGGAGATGAGGTCGATGATCGTCGGCTCACCCCCGGGACCGCGGCCCTGGGACGCCTTGCGCACCACGGTGGCGTGGATGCCGTAGCGGCGCAGCACCCCGGCCGTGCCCTCGGTCGCGAGGATCTCGAAGCCCAGCTCGACCAGCCGGTTGACCGGGAAGATGATCGATCGCTTGTCCCTGTCCGCGACCGAGACGAACACCCGCCCCGTCGTCGGCAGACCGCCGTACGCCGCGGACTGGGACTTGGCGAACGCGCGCGGGAAGTCCACGTCGAAGCCCATGACCTCGCCCGTCGAGCGCATCTCGGGCCCGAGGAGGGTGTCCACGATCGTCCCGCGGGCGGTGGCGAACCGCTTGAACGGCAGCACGGCCTCCTTGACCGCCATGGGCGAGTCGAGGTCGAGCACCCCGCCGTCGTCGACGGGCAGGATCCCCCGCTCGCGCAGCGAGGCGATGCTCTCCCCCGCCATGACCAGCGACGCGGCCTTGGCCAGCGGGACGCCGGTGGCCTTGGCGACGAAGGGCACCGTCCTCGACGCCCGCGGGTTCGCCTCGATGACGTAGAGGACGTCGGAGACGAGCGCGAACTGGATGTTGATGAGGCCGCGCACGCCCACGCCCTCCGCGATCGCCTCGGTGGAACGGCGGATCCGGGCGATCTCCGTCTGGGAGAGCGTCACGGGGGGCAGGACGCACGCGGAGTCGCCGGAGTGGATGCCCGCCTCCTCGATGTGCTCCATGACCCCGCCGAGGTAGAGCTCGGTGCCGTCGTAGAGCGCGTCGACGTCGATCTCGATGGCGTCGTCGAGGAAGCGGTCGATGAGCAGGGGGGCCACCCGCCGGGTGGCGTCACCGGCCTCGACGGCCGAGCGCGCGATGTAGTCCCGCAGCCCCGGCTCGTCGTACACGATCTCCATCCCCCGACCGCCCAGGACGTAGCTCGGGCGCACGAGGACGGGGAAGCCGATGGACGCGGCAACCTCGAGGGCCTGCTCGGGCGAGGTCGCGGTCCCGAACGCCGGCGCCGGCAGCCCGGCCCGTCCCAGCACCGCGCCGAATGCCCCGCGGTCCTCGGCGAGGTCGATCGACTCCGGCGAGGTGCCCATGATGGGCACCCCCGCGTCGGCGAGGCGCTGGGCCAGCGACAGCGGGGTCTGACCGCCCAGCTGGACCACGACGCCGGCCACGGGACCGGCGGCGAGCTCGGCGTGGTAGATCTCCAGGACGTCCTCGAACGTCAGCGGCTCGAAGTAGAGCCGGTCGGAGATGTCGTAGTCCGTCGAGACGGTCTCCGGGTTGCAGTTGACCATCACGGTCTCGTACTTCTCCGCCAGCGCCAGGGCGGCGTGGACGCAGGAGTAGTCGAACTCGATGCCCTGCCCGATGCGGTTCGGCCCGGAGCCCAGGATGATCACGGCCTCGCGCTCGCGCGGGGCGACCTCGGTCTCGAGGTCGTACGCCGAGTAGTGGTACGGGGTGCGTGCGGCGAACTCGGCGGCGCAGGTGTCGACCGTCTTGTACACCGGGCGCAGTCCGTAGGCGTGGCGCACCTCGCGCACCGCCTCCTCCCCCAGCCCGCGCAGCCGGCCGATCTGCAGGTCGGAGAAGCCGTTGCGCTTGGCCAGGCGCAGCACCTGCTCGGTGAGGGCCGGCGCGGTGCGCACCGCCTCGGCGACCTCCTCGATGAGGACGAGCTGGTCGAGGAACCACGGGTCGATCGCCGTCGCCTCGAACACCTCCTCGACGGTGGCGCCGCCGCGCAGCGCCTGCTGGACGTCGACCAGGCGCGTCTCGGTGGGGGTGCGCACCGACTCCAGGAGGGCCGCCGTCGTCTCCGCGTCGGGGGCCGGGCCGTCCCAGTGGAAGCTCGTGCCGCGCTTGTCGATCGAGCGCTGCGCCTTCTGCAGGGCCTCGGTGAAGTTGCGGCCCATCGCCATCGCCTCCCCCACCGACTTCATGGTCGTGGTGAGGGTGGGGTCGGCGGCAGGGAACTTCTCGAACGCGAACCGCGGGACCTTGACGACGACGTAGTCGAGCGTGGGCTCGAAGCTGGCCGGGGTGGAGCCGGTGATGTCGTTGGGGATCTCGTCGAGGGTGTAGCCCACGGCGAGGCGGGCGGCGATCTTGGCGATGGGGAACCCGGTCGCCTTCGACGCCAGCGCCGAGGAGCGCGAGACGCGCGGGTTCATCTCGATGACGACGACGCGCCCCGTCGCCGGGTCGACCGCGAACTGGACGTTGCAGCCGCCGGTGTCGACACCGACCTCGCGGATGATGGCGATGCCGACGTCGCGCAGCCTCTGGTACTCGCGGTCGGTGAGCGTCAGGGCCGGCGCGACGGTGATCGAGTCGCCGGTGTGCACGCCGACGGGGTCGACGTTCTCGATCGAGCACACGACCACGACGTTGTCCGCCTTGTCGCGCATGAGCTCGAGCTCGAACTCCTTCCAGCCGAGGATGGACTCCTCGAGCAGCACCTCGGTGGTGGGCGAGTAGTGCAGGCCCGCGCCGGCGATCCGGGTGAGGTCCTCGGGCGTGTACGCGATGCCGGAGCCGAGGCCCCCCATGGTGAAGGAGGGCCGCACGACGAGCGGGTAGCCCAGCTCCTCCGCGGCGGCGTGGCACTCCTCGAGGCTGTGCGTGATGACCGACCGGGCGCTCTCCGCCCCGCACCGCTCGACGACGCCCTTGAACGCCTCCCGGTCCTCGGCGAGGTTGATCGCGTCGATGGACGCGCCGATGAGCTCGACGCCGAACTCATCCAGCACACCGGCCTCGTGCAGGGCGATGGCCGTGTTGAGGGCCGTCTGCCCGCCCAGGGTCGGCAGCAGGGCGTCGGGACGCTCCTTGGCGATGATCGTGGCGACGACCTCAGGGGTGATGGGCTCGACGTACGTGGCGTCGGCCATCTCCGGGTCGGTCATGATCGTGGCCGGGTTGGAGTTGACGAGGATGACCCGCATGCCCTCCTCGCGCAGCACCCGCACGGCCTGGGTGCCGGAGTAGTCGAACTCGGCGGCCTGGCCGATGACGATCGGCCCGGAGCCGATCACCATGACGCTGGCGATGTCGGTGCGCCGGGGCATCAGCTGTTCTCGCTCTCGTCGGTGGGGCCGCCGGCGGCGCCGGTGCGGGGGTGGTCGTGCATGAGCCGGACGAACCGGTCGAAGAGGTGCTCCGCGTCGTGCGGGCCGGCCGCCGCCTCGGGGTGGTACTGCACCGAGAAGGCGGGGATGTCCATGGCGCGCAGGCCCTCCACGACGTTGTCGTTGAGACCCACGTGCGAGACCTCCACGCGGCCGTACCGCCCACCCTCGAAGGGGGCGGTGGACGGCTCGCCGATGGGGGCGTCGACGGCGAAGCCGTGGTTGTGCGCGGTGATCTCCACCTTGCCGGTCTCGCGGTCCAGGACCGGCTGGTTGACCCCGCGGTGGCCGTACTCGAGCTTGTACGTGCCGTACCCGAGCGCCCGGCCGAGGAGCTGGTTGCCGAAGCAGATGCCGAAGAACGGCAGCCCGGCGTCGAGGACGCCGCGCAGGAGGTCCACCTCGTGGGTGGCGGCCTCGGGGTCGCCGGGGCCGTTGGAGAAGAACACCCCGTCGGGCTTCAGGGCCAGGACCTCGGCGAGGGTGACCGACTGCGGGACCACGTGGACCCGTACCCCCCGCGCGGCGAGCTGCTGCGGGGTGCGGGACTTGATGCCGAGGTCGACGGCGACGACGGTCGCGACCGGGTCGCCGGCGTGGTCGTCGGTGGGCTCGACGGTGTACGCGGCCTCGGTGCTGACCTCGCGCGCCAGGTCGGCGCCGAGCATCTCCGGGGACTCGCGGACGACGTCGAGGAGCACCTCGGTGGCCTGCTCGGTGAGGTTCTCGGCGCCCGCGGGCAGGGCTGCGCCGGAGAAGATGCCGGCGCGCATGACCCCGCGTTCGCGCAGGTGCCGGGTCAGGGCCCGGGTGTCGACGTCGCAGATCCCCACGACGCCCTGCTCGGCGAGCTCGTCCTCCAGCTCGCGCTGGGAGCGCCACGACGAGGCGCGGCGGGCGGCGTCGCGCACGACGAAGCCGGCCACCCAGATCCGGTGCGACTCCGGGTCCTCGTCGTTGACGCCGGTGTTGCCGATGTGCGGGGCGGTCATGACGACGATCTGGCGGTGGTAGGAGGGGTCGGTGAGGGTCTCCTGGTATCCGGTCATCCCGGTGGAGAAGACGATCTCGCCGACCGTGCGGCCGGTGGCGGCGTAGGCGCTGCCGCGCAGGACGAGACCGTCCTCGAGGACGATGAGCGCGGGCTCGCGCAGGGCGCCGCGGGGGGCGGTGCCGGACGCCTGGCTGGTGGGGGCGCTCATGCGCCTGCCTCCTCACGCGCCACGGGGGCGCCGTCGACAACGGTGGGACGTCCCCGCAGGAACGTCGCGACCACCCGACCGGGGAGCTCCCGGCCGGCACAAGGGGTGTTGCGGCTGCGGGTGGCCTGGGCGGCCGGGTCGACGACCCGGCGCGCGGCGGGGTCGACCAGGGTGAGGTTGGCCGGCTCGCCGACGGCGAGGGGCCGGCCGTGGCCGGTGACACGGCCGATCCGGGCCGGCGCCTCGGACATGACGCGCGCGACGTCGGCCCAGGTCAGCCGGCCGCTGTCCACCATGACCTCCTGGACCACCGACAGGGCGGTCTCCAGGCCGGTCATGCCGAAGGCCCCGGCCGCCCACTCGCAGTCCTTGTCCTCGGCCGCGTGCGGGGCGTGGTCGGTGCCGACGGTGTCGATGGTGCCGTCGGCCAGGCCTGCCCGGACCGCCTCGACGTCCTCGGCGGTGCGCAGCGGCGGGTTGACCTTGAACAGCGGGTCGTAGCTGCGGGCGAGCTCGTCGGTGAGGAGCAGGTGGTGCGGGGTGACCTCCGCCGTCACCGCGATGCCGCGGGCCTTGGCCCACCGGACGATGTCGACCGAGCCGGCGGTGGACAGGTGCAGCACGTGGAGCCGGGAGCCGACGTGCTCGGCGAGGAGGACGTCCCGGGCGATGATCGACTCCTCCGCCACCGCCGGCCAGCCGGCGAGGCCGAGCTCGGCCGAGACCGCGCCCTCGTGCATCTGGGCGCCCTCGGTCAGGCGCGGCTCCTGGGCGTGCTGGGCGATGACGCCGTCGAGGCCCTTGACGTACTCCAGGGCGCGCCGCATGAGCACGGGGTCCGCGACGCACCGGCCGTCGTCGGAGAACACCCGCACGCGGGCGGCGGACTGGGCCATGGCCCCGAGCTCGGCCAGGACCTTGCCCTCGAGGCCGACGGAGACGGCACCGACGGGGTGGACGTCGACCCAGCCGGCCTCGCGGCCGAGGTTCCACACCTGCTCGACGACGCCGGCGGTGTCCGCGACCGGGGAGGTGTTGGCCATGGCGTGCACCGCCGTGAAGCCGCCCAGCGCCGCGGCACGGGTCCCGGTCGCGACCGTCTCGGTGTCCTCCCGGCCCGGTTCGCGCAGGTGGGTGTGCAGGTCGACCAGGCCGGGCAGTGCGACCAGGCCGTCGGCGTCGACGACGACGGCGTCGCGCCCGGCCGCACGGGAGGCGTCGGCGCCGACGGCGGCGATGCGGCCCCCGCGCAGGAGCAGGTCGGCCGGGTCGCCGCCGAGCAGGCGTGCGCCGCGGACGAGGTGGTCGGTCATGAGATCCCTCCGTCGGTGCCCCCGGACAGGAGCAGGTACAGCACGGCCATGCGGACCGAGACGCCGTTCGCGACCTGCTCGACGATGGTCGAGCGCGGGGAGTCGGCGGCCTCGGCGCTGATCTCCAGGCCGCGGTTCATCGGTCCCGGGTGCATGACGATGGCGTGCTCGGGCAGGGCGCGCAGCCGCGGGCCGTCCAGGCCGTAGCGGCGGTGGTACTCCTGCGGCGAGGGGAAGAACCCGCCGCCGGCGCTGGACATCCGCTCGCGCTGGACGCGCAGCATCATCACCGCGTCGGGGGCGTCGGCCTCGACGGCCTCGTCGAGGTCGTAGCGGACCGTCGCGGGCCAGCCGTCGATGCCGACCGGGAGCAGGGTGGGCGGGCCGACGAGGGTGACCCTGGCCCCCAGGGTGGAGAGGAGCTGGACGTTCGACCGGGCGACGCGGGAGTGGAGGACGTCGCCGACGATGACGACCGACGTCCCGGCGAGGTCGGAGCCGGTCGGGGCGGGGGTGGCGCCGGCGACCCGCCACGCGGTGATGACGCCGCGGGCGTGGAGGTGGCGGCGCAGGGTGAACGCGTCGAGCAGGGCCTGGGTGGGGTGCTGGTGCGTGCCGTCGCCGGCGTTGAGGACGGGGACGTCGATCCAGCCCGAGTGGGCGAGCCGGTGCGGGGCGCCGGAGGCCTGGTGGCGGATGACGACGCCGTCGGCGCCCATCGCCTGCAGGGTCTGGGCGGTGTCCTTGAGGGACTCGCCCTTGGACACCGAGGAGCCCTTGGCGGAGAAGTTGATGACGTCGGCGCTCAGGCGCTTGGCGGCCGCCTCGAAGGAGATCCGCGTGCGGGTGGAGTCCTCGAAGAAGAGGTTGACGACCGTCCGCCCGCGCAGGGTGGGCAGCTTCTTCATCGTCCGGCCCTGGGTGGCGGCCATCGCCTCGGCGGTGTCGAGGACGCCGACGGCCGCGTCGTGGTCGAGGTCGGCGGCGGAGAGGAGGTGCCTCATCGTGCCTCCCCCGCGATCGTCACGGCGTCGGCGGCGCCGTCGATCTCCGACAGCTGCACGCTCACCCGCTCGCTGCGGGCGGTGGGCAGGTTCTTCCCCACGTAGTCGGCGCGGATGGGCAGCTCGCGGTGGCCGCGGTCGACGAGGACGGCGAGCTGGACGGCCCGGGGGCGCCCGAGGTCCTGGAGGGCGTCCAGGGCGGCGCGGACCGTCCGGCCGGAGAACAGGACGTCGTCGACGAGGACGACGACCTTGTCGTCGATCCCGCCCGCCGGGAGCGACGTCGGGCCCAGCGGCCGGGTGGGGTGGGACCGCAGGTCGTCGCGGTACATGGTGATGTCGAGGGACCCGACCGGGATCTCCCGGCCGCCCTCGGTGCCGGCCATGCGTCGGGCGACGCGCTCGGCGAGCGGTACGCCGCGGGTCGGGATGCCCAGGACGACGACGTCGTCGCTGCCGTGGTTGCGTTCGAGGATCTCGTGCGCGATCCGGGTGAGGGACCGGGAGACGTCGGCGTCGGAAAGGACCTGTCGGGGCGTGCTGGTCACGATGGACCTCCTTCCCCGCCTCACGGGACGGGTGTTAAAGGATGTCGGACAGCGCCGATGGTACGCCCTGGCCCGGGGCGGTCCTCGCGCTGTCCGCGGGTCGGCGCCGTGGCGACGCTCACGCCTCAGGCCTCGTCGAGCAGACGCCGCAGCATCTCCAGCGCGCGCAGCACCGTGCCGGTGAGGACGTCCTCGGGGTCGCCCGGCAGGTGGTGCTCCTCGTGACGGGCCGTGCCGCGCAGGTGCCCGCCGACGAACACCGTGCCGGCGGGCCGTCCCTCCTGCGGCCCCGGACCGCCGACGCCCGTGACCGAGACCGTGACGTCGGCACCGGTGAGGCGGGCGACGCCGTCGGCCATCTGCTCCGCGCACCGCGCCGTGACCACCGGGCCCGGGTCCACGCCCAGGACCGTGAACTTGACCTCGTCGAGGTAGGACACCACGCCGCCGGCGAACCAGGTGGACGCCCCCTCGGCGGCGCCGAGCTGGGTGGCCAGGAGCCCGGCCGTGAGGGACTCGGCCACCGCGACCCTCACCCCCGAGGTCCGCGCCCGGGCGGCGATGTCGTCGAGGAGCGGCTGCGCGCCGTCGATGAGCGTGGTCATGGAGCCAGATGATGCCCGGGCGCCCGGCGGCCTGCACGGTGGACGTCCCCTCCCGGGACCCGCCCCGCCGATACGCTCGGCGGGCCGGGACGTCCGGCCCAGCGGCGGAGGAGCACGGTGCGCACGGTCCGACTCAAGAACGTCGTCCTCGGCGAGGACCCGACGAAGGTGATCGTCCCGATCACCGGTGCCGACGCCGCGACCCTCGTCGAGGAGCTGCGCGCGGTGCGGGCCGTCGCCGGCGTCGTCGACGTCGTGGAGTGGCGGGCGGACCACCTGACCCGGGTGGCCGGGCCCGACGTGCTCGCGGCCGACGTGCTCGCGGCCGGACGGCTCGTCGCCGCCGAGGCCGGCGACCTGCCCGTGCTCTTCACCTTCCGCACCGCCGAGGAGGGCGGTGCCGCGGCGATCGCCGACGAGGACTACGCCGACCTCACGATCGCGCTCGCCCGGTCGGGCGTCGTCGATGCCGTCGACGTCGAGCTGTTCCGGGACGAGCAGCAGGTGCGGCGGGTGGTCGCGGCCGCCCACGAGGCGGGTGTCGCCGTCGTCATGTCCACCCACGACTTCGCCGGCACCCCGGCGACGCAGGAGATCCTCGACCGCCTGGGCCGGATGGTCGAGCTCGGCGCGGACGTCGCCAAGCTCGCCGCGACACCCCGGGACGCCGGGGACGTGCTGACCCTGCTCGACGCCACGTGGACCATGAGCCGTCGCACGGACCGCCCGCTCATCACCATGGCGATGGGCCAGGTGGGTGTGGCCTCGCGGCTCGTGGGCGGGGTGTTCGGCTCGGCCGCCACCTTCGGGAGCGTCGGCGCGGCGTCGGCACCCGGCCAGGTGCCGGTGGGCGAGCTGAGCCGGGTCCTGCGAGTCCTCGGCGGCGGGTAAGGCTACGGGGCGCCAGCCGAGCTCAGAGGGTGGGCTTGATCTCCATGAGCCGTGCGAGCAGCCCGTTGACAAACGACGGGGACTCGTCCGTGGACAGCTCGGTGGCGAGGTTGACCGCCTCGTCGACGGCGACCGCGTCGGGGACGTCGTCGTTGTAGAGGAGCTCCCACGCGCCCAGGCGGAGGATGGCCCGGTCGACCGCCGCCATCCGCTCGAGCGACCAGCCCTGGGAGTAGGTGCGCAGCAGCTCGTCGATCTCCCCGCCGTGGGCGGCGACACCGGTGACGATCTCCGCCGCGTACGGCGGGAACGGGCCCTGCGCGACCGTGATCTGCTTGCGCTCCTCCAGCAGGGCGAGCAGGTCGTCGGCCGTGTCACCACGGCCCTTCTGGTCGGCCTCGAACAGGACGTCCAACGCCCGGCGTCGGGCCTTGGTGCGTGCGGCCACGGAGGTCCTCTCTGGTGCTCGTGCTCCTGGTCGTGCGTGTGGTCGCGATCAGCCCGGTCGGCCCGGGCGGCCGGTCAGCTGACGCGACCGAGGTAGTCGCCCGAGCGGGTGTCCACCTTGACCTTGGTGCCGATCTCGAGGAACAGCGGGACCTGGATCTCGTAGCCGGTCTCCACGGTGGCGGGCTTGGTGCCGGCCGAGGAGCGGTCGCCCTGGAGACCCGGCTCGGTGTAGGTGATCTCGAGGACGACCGAGGCGGGCAGCTCGACGAAGAGCACCGTGCCCTCGTGCGTGGCGACGATGGCCTCCTGGTTCTCCAGGAGGAAGTTCGCGGCGTCGCCGACCGTCTCGGCCGGGACGTGGATCTGCTCGTACGTCTCGGAGTCCATGAAGACGAAGTCGGTGCCGTCCTTGTACAGGAACTGCATGTCGCGGCGGTCGACCGTCGCGGTCTCGACCTTGATGCCCGCGTTGAAGGTCTTGTCGACGGTCTTGCCCGACATGACGTTCTTGAGCTTGGTGCGGACGAAGGCGGGGCCCTTGCCCGGCTTGACGTGCTGGAACTCGACGACCTGCCAGAGCTGTCCGTCGATGTTGAGCACGAGGCCGTTCTTCAGGTCGTTCGTCGTCGCCACGTTTCTCTGCCGTTCCTGTCGTCGAGTGCTGGTCGCGCCACCGGTCGCCGGGCGCCGGGCAGCGCCGGTCAGGATACCGCGCCGAGCACCAGCACGCCGACGACGCCGAGGAGGGCGGCCCAGATGTAGCTCGCCAGCGTGCCGATGATGAACCGTTCCGCGGCGGGGCTGCGCTTGTCGGGGTGGGCCTCACGCAGCTCGGGGTAGCGGCCGAGCCCCTTGACGGCGAGCACGACGGCGACCGTCTCGGGGTAGCCGGCCAGGACACCGCCGGTGATCGCGAAGCGCTCGAGCATGCCGATCCAGGTGCCCCCGCGGAGCACGCCGGGGATGACCGGCCCCGGCTCCACGCGCCGCAGGGTGGCACCGACGATCACCCGGCCCAGCAGGGCCGAGAGCAGCAGCACGGCGAGGACGACGCCCGCCTGGAGGCCTGTGGTCGAACTCACCTGTTCTCCTTCGAGGGTGGGACGCGTGCGGTGTCGTCCGCGGCGCCGGTCCGGGAGGGTGTCTCAGCGCCGGTCCGGGACGGTGCGGCGGGTTCGGTCCGGGACACCTCCTCGGCGCCGGTGAGGAGCTCCGCCGCCAGGGGCCGGGCGGCGCGCTCCTCCTCGATCATGGCCGAGCGCACGCGCTGGCTCACCGCCTGCTCGCTGATGCCCAGCGCCGCGGCGACGTCCTTCTGGAGGGTCCCGCCCACGAGCCGGTCCGCCACCTCCCAGCCGGGCGCCGAGCGACGGCGCACCACGGCGGCGAGGAGCTGCAGGAGGGCGGTGGCCCGCTCGGCGGCCGCGGCGTCCTCGCCGGTGACGACCACCGGTTCCGGCACGGCCCGGCCCCGAGCCCGCTCGACGGCGGTACGGGCGTGGACGAACGCCGGTCCCGAGCTGGCCCGGGAGGTCTGCGCCAGTGCGTCGGTCGGACCGGCGCCGATCCCGACGGCCCACTCGCCCAGCCGCATGAGGTGCAGCGCCAGGTCGACGGCGGCGGAGGCGTCCGACAGGACGATCTGGACCTCGTCGCCCACGGTCCGTTCGAGGGGCAGCACGACGGCGTCCGCGTGGGCGCGTGCCCACCCCTCCTGCGCGTCGAGCAGCGCGGCGACCTTGTCGCCACGGACCTTGCTCGCGTGCTGGTCTGCGGTGAGCACGAACATGGAATCAAGCCTAGGGGCTAGACTATAGGAGGTCAAGGTTTCAGGCTTGATTGATGCGTGGGTGCTCGGGACAGGACCAGGATGCGCCATGCTCCAGACCGGACCCCGGGCTGCGCGCGCTCGACGCCCGACCGAGGGTGCACGCAGACGACGGCCCGAGGGCACATCCCCCGATGATCAAGGGTGATCGCTTGATGCGCCGCCATCGCGTCCACGGCCTTGTTCGAACCAGCTGCCGTGCCGCCATGCACCGCGATCTCCGCGGTTGACGCGGCGCCATGGCCACACGGACCGCCCTCAGCCGCGCAGGACCGCCAGGACCGCCTCGGCAACCTCGGTCGGACTGAGGGACGAGGTGTCGACGACGGCGTCGGCGGCCGCTGCGTAGACGGGCCGGCGTGCGTTCGCCATGGCGGCGTACTGGGCGCGCGGGGAACCCACGACGACCGCCCGCGGGGCGTTGAGGCCGACGCGCGGCATCGCCGCCGCGAGCGAGACGTCGAGGAAGACGACCGTCCCGCCGTCGCCGCGGTAGGCCTCCAGACGCTGTGCCACGCCCGGGACGGCTCCCCCGCCCAGCGCGACCACGCCGGGCCGGCCGAGCGCGGCCGCGGCCACCTCGGCCTCGACCTCGCGGAACCGCTCCTCGCCGGCATCGAGGAAGTAGTCCCCCACGTCCGTGCCCACCCGCGCCGCGAGGAGGTCGTCGGTGTCGAGGAGCTCGACCCCCAGCCGGTCGGCGAGGAGCGCGCCGACCGTGGACTTCCCGGCACCGGGGGCACCGAGGAGGACGAGCGTGGGGATCTGGGTCACCGGGGAACCGTACGTCATCCCCGCACCGCGGCCCATGCGGCCTCGAGCTGCTCCGGGGCCGGGCCGCGCAGGATCGTGGGCCGGCCGACGGCGTCGAGCACGACGAAGCGCAGGGTGGACCCGCGGACCTTCTTGTCGCTCGCCATCGCGTCGAGGAGGTCCGGCCAGCGGTCCTCGCCGTAGGCGGTGGGTAGGCCCAGCGCCTCGAGCACCCCGCGGTGGCGCCGGACGTCCGTCTCGTCCAGGTGCCCGGCCGCGCGGGCGAGCTCGGCCGCGAAGACCATCCCCACGGCGACGGCGTCGCCGTGGCGCCAGGTGTAGCCCTCGGTCCGCTCGATCGCGTGGGCGAAGGTGTGGCCGTAGTTGAGGATCTCGCGCAGACCGGCCTCGCGCAGGTCGGCCCCGACGACACGCGCCTTGACCGCCACGGCGCGCTCGACGAGCTCACGCAGGACGGGTGACCCCGGACGGAGCGCCGCCGCGCCGCCGTCGGCCTCGACCAGGCGGAGGATCTCCTCGTCGGCGATGAAGCCGCACTTGACGACCTCGGCGAGGCCGGCGCGCAGGTCCACCGCGGGCAGTGTCCCGAGGGAGTCCAGGTCGCACACGACACCGGCGGGCGGGTGGAAGGACCCGACGAGGTTCTTGCCCGCGGCGGTGTTGATGCCGGTCTTGCCGCCGACCGCGGCGTCGACCATGCCGAGCAGGGTGGTCGGCACGTTGACGAGCCGGATACCACGCAGCCACGTCGCGGCCACGAAGCCGGCCATGTCGGTCGTGGCGCCCCCGCCGAGGGCGACGACCGCGTCGTCGCGACCGAAACGCCGCTCCCCCAGCAGGTCCCAGCAGCCGGCGACGACGTCGAGGGTCTTCGCGGACTCGGCGTCGGGCACCTCGTGGGTCAGGGCCGTGCGGCCGGCGGCGGCCAGCTCAGCCCGCAGCGCCTCCGCGCGGCCCGCCAGGGCTGCGGGGTGGACGAGGAGGACGCGGGAGGCGTCGGGGCCGACGAGGTCGAGGACCTCCCCGTCCAGCCCATGGCCGACGACGACGTCGTACGGGGCGGCGCCCGTGACCGTGATCCGGGTGGCCGGTGCCGCGGGTGCCGTCGGTGCGGGTGCTGAGGCTGGTGCGGGTCCTGGGGCTGGTTCGGCTGACGACGCCGGTGCCTGGGGTGCCGCCGGTGCGGGTGATGTGGCTGGTGCGGCTGACGACGCCGGTGCCACGAGGGTCCGCAGGACGTCGGCGGCGACGTCCTCGGCGGTGCGTCCGCCGGTGCCCACCCGCGCCGTCGCGACCCGTTCGTACACCGGACGACGTGCGGTCATGAGTGCCTCGAAGCGCGCGGCCGGGTCGCCCTCGAGGAGGGGGCGGGCACCTGAACGGGCAACCCGGGCCACGGCGTGGTCGGCGTCGACGTCGAGGAAGACGACGTGGTGCCCGGCGAGGGCCGCCTGGGTGCCGGGGTGCAGGACGGCGCCGCCGCCGAGGGCCAGCACGCCGTCGTGCTCGGACAGCAGGCGGGTGACGGCGTCGTGCTCGAGCACCCGGAACTCGCTCTCGCCACGGGTGCGGAAGATCTCCGGGACGGTCGTCCCCGCGAGCCGCTCCACCTCGGCGTCGGAGTCGCACAGCGGCACACCCAGGGTGGCGGCGACGAGCTCACCGACGGTGGTCTTGCCGGCCCCCGGGGGGCCGACGAGGATGAGGCGGGGACCGGTTCCGGAGTGAGCCACGAGGCGCAACGCTACCGCCGGCGCCGGGCGCGACGCGGCCCGTGCTGCGGACCGAGACGTGCGGTCGAGGACCCCGTCAGCGCTGGTGCTCGGGGATGGCCTCGAGGTAGCCGCGCAGGTTGCGGGCGGACTCGCTCACCGAGTCCCCGCCGACCTTCTCCAGCAGGGCGTCGGCCAGGACCAGGGCCACCATCGCCTCGGCGACGACGGCGGCCGGCGGCACCGCGCAGACGTCGGACCGCTGGTGGATGGCGCGCGCCTCGGCGCCGGTGGCGACGTCGACGGTGGCCAGCGCGCGGGGCACGGTGGAGATGGGCTTCATCGCGGCGCGCACGCGCAGCGGCTCGCCGTTGGACATCCCGCCCTCGGTGCCGCCGGCCCGGTTGGTGGCGCGGCGGATCCGGCCGTCGGCCCCTCGGACGATCTCGTCGTGCGCGGCGGAGCCGCGGCGGGTCGCGGTGCGGAACCCGTCGCCGATCTCGACGCCCTTGACGGCCTGGATGCCCATGACCGCTCCAGCGAGCCGGGAGTCCAGGCGCCGGTCGGACGAGACGTGCGAGCCCAGGCCGGGGGGCAGGCCGTAGGCGAGAACCTCCACGACGCCGCCGAGGGTGTCGCCGTCCTTCTGGCAGGCGTCGATCTCGGCGACCATGGCCGCCGAGGACGTCGCGTCGAGGCAGCGCACGGGGTCGGCGTCCAGCGCCGCGACGTCGTCGGGCCCGGGCACCGGAGCGTCGTCGGGGACGGCGACGGGGCCGATCGCCACGACGTGCGAGACGAGACGGACACCCGCGACCTGCTCCAGGAGCGCGGCGGCCAGCGTGCCCAGGGCGACCCGGGCGGCGGTCTCGCGCGCGCTGGCCCGCTCGAGGATCGGCCGGGCGTCGTCGAGGTGGTACTTCTGCATCCCGACGAGATCGGCGTGGCCGGGCCGCGGACGCGTGAGGCGCCGGTTGCGGGCGATCTCCCGCTCGTCGCCGGTGCCGGCGTCGACGAGGAGCGCCTCGCGAGGCACCGGGTCGGCGGCCATGACGGTCTCCCACTTGGGCCACTCGGTGTTGCCGATCTCGATCGCGACCGGGCCGCCCATTGTCAGGCCGTGCCGCACGCCGGAGAGCACTCGGACCTCGTCCTGCTCGAACGACATCCGAGACCCGCGCCCGTGCCCGAGCCGGCGCCGGGCGAGGGCGTCGCGCACCTGGCCGGTGGTGATCCCGACCCCGGCAGGCAGGCCCTCGAGCACCCCGACGAGAGCCTGGCCGTGCGACTCGCCTGCGGTCATCCATCTGAGCATGGCCCGATCCTCCCACGCGGCGGCGGGGCTCGTGCGGGGGTGTCCACGGCATGCGCCGGGGCGCGGGTGGGTGCGTTCGCGGCGCAGGAGGCCGCCACGTGGTGGGGATCGGGTGCGTTCGCGGCGCAAGGGGAACGGGTGTGGCGCGGGCGGAGAGCGTTCGCTGCGCGAGTGTCGGGGGTGGGTTCGGGTCAGGCCGGCGCGGGCCCGGCGAGGTGTGCCACCGTGGCGAGCGCCGCCCCGAGCACCAGCCAGGGCCCGAGGGGGACGGCGTCGTCACGTCGGGCGCGGCCGGCCAGAAGTCGCGCGGTGGTCCAGGCGCCGCCCAGCACGACCGCCGCGAGGAGTCCCGTGGCGACCACCAGCCAGCCGAACCACCCGAGCCAGAGTCCCAGCACGCCGGCCAGCTTGACGTCCCCCAATCCCAGCCCGGTCGCCCGCGGGAGGGCGAGGAGCAGGGAGCCGGCGGTGACCGTGCCGGCGGCCAGGACCGCCCGGGCCAGGTCCGTCCACTGGCCGGTGGTGAGCGCCGCGACGGTGAGGAGCGCGAGCACTCCAGCCGCTGCCGCCCCGACGAGGCGGTCCGGGAGCCGGTGGCTGCGCACGTCGGTGACGATGAGCGCCGCCGACACGGCGGCCAGCCAGGCGCCGGCCGCCAGCACGGCCGCCGGGAGGCTCACGCCGGGAACGGCGCCGGCGACGCCCCCACCTCTCCCCCGCCCCGGCGCCGGGCCAGCTCGGCGAGGAGGGCCGCGCGCATCACCTCGACGTCGGGGGTGCGGCCGGTCATGAGACGGACCTGGGCCTCCGCCTGGTGCAGGAGCATCGACCAGCCCGGCACGACGACGCCGCCGGCCGCCTCCCACGCGGCCGCCAGCGGGGTGGGGGACGGTTCGTAGACGACGTCGAGGAGCACCGCGCCGCCGAGGACGCCGAGCCGGACGAGCTCGGCGGCGGTGTCGTCCGCGGCGCCCGCCGGGACGGTGGAGATGACGAGGTCGGCGCCGGCCGCGGTCTGCGCCGCGACGGCCGGGGAGGTCCACGTCACGTGCTCGACGGCCACACCCATCCGGACCGTGGCCGCGGCGGCGGCGGGTGGTACGCGGCGGGCCACGAGGGTGGAGCGGGTCAGGCCGAGCTCGGCCACCGCGGCCTGCGCGGAGGAGCTGGTGGCACCCGCGCCGAGGATGACGGCCCGCCGCGGAACCCAGCCGGGCGCGGCTGCCTCGCGGACCGCCGCGACGATTCCGTGCACGTCGGTGTTGAACCCGACGAGGGGGCCCGCCGCCCCGCCCGGTCCGGGCTGGACGACGACCGTGTTGACCGCCCCGGTGACCTCGGCGAGCGGGTCGACCGCGTCGAGCAGGCCCATGACGGCGTGCTTGAGCGGCATGGTCAACGACAGGCCCGCCCACGAGCCGTCGAGCCGGGCGATGACGCCGGGCAGCTCCTCGGCGGTGACGTCCTGGAGGCCGTACGCCCAGCCGTCGAGGCCGAGCTGGGCGTAGGCGGCCCGGTGGAGCGCCGGCGAGAGGGAGTGGGCGACGGGGTGGCCGAGCACGGCCGCGCGCCGGGTCACCCCCGGGGCGGCGAGGTCCTGGCCAGGGGCACCGGCGCCGACCCCCATCAGCCCTGCGGGTTCTCGGCCAGCCACGCGCGGAGCTCGGCGACGTTGGCGTTGTGCTCGTCGAGGGTCGCGGCGAACTTCGTCTCCCCCGTGTCGAGGTTGACGGTGGCGAAGTAGAGCCAGTCCCCCTCGGGGGCGTTGATGACCGCGTCGAGGACCGCCTCGCCCGGGGCGCCGATGGGCGTCGGCGGCAGACCGGGGTTGAGGTAGGTGTTGTACGGGTTGTCGTCGTCGAGGTCGGCCTGGGTGGGCACGCCGCCGACCTTGCCCACGCCGTACAGGACGGTGGAGTCCATCTGGAGGCGACCGTTGACGTCGTCGTCGTCGGTGAGCCTGTTCTCGATGACCCGGGCGACCTGGCCGTAGTACTCGGGCAGGTTCACCTCGCGCTCGACGATCGAGGCCTTGGTCAGGACCGCCTGGCGCTGGTCGGCCGGCACGTCGAGGGCGTCCAGGCGCGAGACGGTCTGGGCGACCATCGTCGAGAGCATGGTCGCGGCGTCGTCGCCCGGCTCGAAGGAGTACGTCGCGGCGGCGTACCACCCCTCGGGGTTGCCGTCCGCCTCGGCGGGCAGCCCGATCGCCTCGGTGTCCTCGGCCGCGGCCTGGACGTCCTCGAGGGGGATGTCGGCGACGTTCGCGATGCGCTCGTACACCTGCGCGGCGTGGAAGCCCTCCGGCACCGTGATGGTGACCTCGGCCCGCGAGGCCGGGTCGAGCAGCGCGGCGACGGCGTCGCTCGCGGCCATCTCGTTCATGAGCGTGTAGGTGCCGGGCTGGATGCGTCCGGCGTTGACGTTCTCGCCGAACGCGTCGACGAACGCGCGCTGCGAGGCCACGACACCGGCCTCCTCCAGGACCGAGCCCATCTCGGCGCCGGAGGCGCCCGCGGGGATCACCACCTGGACCTCGCCGCTGCCGGGGCCGGGGAAGTCCTCGGCCGCGGCCGAGGGCCGGTCGGAGACGGCGTCGCGCACCGTCGGGTACGCCCAGAGGGCGAGCGCGCCGACGACCGCGACGACCACGGCGAGGACGAGCAGCGTGCGGCGGCGCCGCCGGCGGCGGCGGTCCTCGCGGGCGCGCCGCTGCTCGCGGCGGACGCGTCGGAGGTCGTCCTCGTGCGCCGGCTCGGCGGTCGTGCCATGGGCAAACAGGTCGTTCACTGCGAGGTCCCCCCTCGGACGGTCTCCCCCGGCCCGACCGGCTCACCGGCGGGCTGGCCGGTGCGCCGCTCGACCTCGAGGGCGTGCTCAACGATCATCACGGCAGCCACCTGGTCGACGACCTCCCGGTGCCGGCGTCCGGGGCGGCCGGACGCCCGCAGCGCCTGGTGGGCGCTGACCGTCGTCAGTCGCTCGTCGACGAGCCGCACCGGGAGAGGTGCCACGGCGGCCGCGACCCGGACAGCGTACCCGCGCGCGGCGTCGGCGGACTCCCCCTGCCGGCCGGACAGGTGCCGGGGCAGGCCCACGAGCACCTCCATCGCCCCGACCTCCGCGGCGATCGCGGCGATCTCCGCGACGTCACCGCCGTCCCGGCGCCGGGCGACGGTGCGCACCGGCGTGGCGAGGATGCCCTCGGGGTCGCAGCGCGCGACGCCGACCCGCACCGAGCCGACGTCGACGCCGAGGCGCACCCCGCGCCGCAGCCCGGCAGCGTTCACGCGCCGACCAGCGTCGTCACCTCGGCGCGGACCGCGTCGAGGGCGCTGCCGAGCGCTGCGACGTCGGTCCCGCCGCCCTGGGCGACGTCGTCCTTGCCGCCGCCGCCCCCGCCGAGGGTGGTGGCCGCCACGCGGACGAGCGCACCGGCCCGCACGCCGGCCTGCCGGGCGGCGGCGTTGGTGGCGACGACGACGACCGGCCGGTCCTTCGCGACGCCACCGACGGCGACGACGGCGGGCGCGGACTCACCGAGGCGCTGGCGCACGTCCAGGGCCAGGGTGCGCAGGTCGTCGGCGGAGGCGACCTCGCCGGCGTCGTGGGTGACGACCAGCGCGGTCCCGACCCGGTGGGCGGAGCCGGCGACCTGGGCCGCACCCCCGAGGAGCCGGGCCTGGCGCAGCGCCGCGAGCTCCTTCTCGGCCGCCTTGAGCTTGGTCATGAGCGTGCTGACCCGCTCGGGCAGCTCCTCCGGGCGCCCGCCCAGGATCGTCGAGACCTGGCTGACGAGGGCGTGCTCCTTGGCCTGGTAGCCGTAGGCGCCGGCGCCGACGAGGGCGTCGACCCGGCGTACGCCCGAGCCGATGGAGGCCTCGCCGAGGAGGGTGACGAGCCCGAGGTTGCCGGTGGAGGGCACGTGGGTGCCCGCGCACAGCTCCTTCGACCAGTCGCCGCCGATGGAGACGACACGGACGCGGCGGCCGTACTTCTCGCCGAACAGGGCCATGGCCCCCGCGGCGCGGGCGTCGTCGATGTCCATGATCTCGTCGGTGACGTCGAGGTTCTCCGCGAGCTGGGCGTTGACGCGGCCCTCGATCTCGGACAGGACGTCGCCGGGCACGGCGGAGCCGTGCCGGAAGTCGAACCGCAGCCGTGACGGCGCGTTCTCGGAGCCGGCCTGGGTTGCCTGGTCGCCGAGGTGCTCGTGCAGGGCCTTGTGGACCATGTGCGTGGCCGTGTGGGCGCGGGCGATCGCCCGGCGCCGGTCGGTGTCGATGCTCGCCACGCCCGTCTCGTCCAGGGTGAGGGTGCCCTCGGTGAGGCGCCCGCGGTGCACGGACAGCCCGCGGACCGGGGCCTGGACGTCGGCGACGTCGACGATCGCCCCGCCCTGGAAGGAGATCGTGCCCTGGTCGGCCAGCTGCCCACCGGCCTCGGCGTAGAACGGGGTGCGGTCCAGGACGACCTCGACGTCGGCGGGAGCGGTCGCGGCCGGGGCCGCGACGCCGTCGACGAGCAGGCCGACGAGCCGCGCCTCGGCGACGGCGTCGGTGTAGCCGAGGAACTCCACCGCGCCGCCGAGGCGGCCGAGGACCTCGTTGTAGACCGCGGTGTCGACATGGCCGGACTTCTTGGCCAGGGCGTCGGCGCGGGCACGCTCACGCTGCTCCTGCATGAGGCTGCGGAAGCCCGCCTCGTCGACGCGCACGCCCTGCTCGGCCGCCATCTCGAGGGTGAGGTCGATGGGGAAGCCGTAGGTGTCGTGGAGCGCGAACGCGTCGGCCCCGCTGAGGACCGACCCACCCGCGGTGCGGGCGCGGCTCACGGCGCTGTCGAGGATGGTCGTGCCGGAGGTGAGGGTGCGCCGGAAGGCCTCCTCCTCCTCGTAGGCGACCTGGGAGATGCGGTCGAAGTCGGTGCCGATCTCGGGGTAGGAGTCCTTCATCGCGTCGCGCGACGCGGGCAGCAGGACGGGCAGCGAGGGCTCGTCCACGCCGAGCAGGCGCATCGAGCGCACCGCGCGGCGGATGACCCGGCGCAGCACGTACCCTCGGCCGTCGTTGCCGGGGCGGACGCCGTCGCCGATGAGCATCATCGCCGAGCGCACGTGGTCGGCGACCACCCGCATGCGGATGTCGTCGGGGTCGGTGGAGTTGCGCCCCAGGCCGTAGGGGCGCCCGCTCATCTCCTGCGCGGCCGCGATGACCGGGTAGACCTCGTCGATCTCGTAGAAGTTCTCCTTCTCCTGCAGGAGGAACGCGAGCCGCTCGACGCCCAGGCCGGTGTCGATGGCCTTCTTGTCCAGCTCGCGCAGGAGCGGGTAGTCCTTGCCCCCACCCTCACCACGGAGGTACTGGTCGAAGACGAGGTTCCAGATCTCGAGGAAGCGGTCGCCCTGCTTGTCCACCTCCGGCCCGCCGTCGGGGCCGTAGGCCGGGCCGCGGTCGTAGTGGATCTCGGAGGTGGGACCGGCGGGGCCGGGCTGGCCCGTGTCCCAGAAGTTCTCCGCGCGCGGCTGGGTCTGGATCCGCTCGGCGGGCAGGCCGATCTTGCGGGCCCAGATGTCACGCGCCTCCTCGTCCTGGTCCCAGATGGCCACCCACAGACGGTCGCCGTCCAGGCCGTAGCCACCCTGGTCGCGCGAGGCGGTCAGCAGCTCCCAGGCGTAGGTGATCGCCCCCTCCTTGAAGTAGTCGCCGAAGGAGAAGTTGCCGCCCATCTGGAAGAAGGTGCCGTGCCGGGTGGTGCGGCCGACCTCCTCGATGTCGTTGGTGCGGATGCACTTCTGCACGCTCGCGACCCGCGGCCAGGGCGCCTCCTGGGTCCCGATGATGTACGGGATGAAGGGGACCATGCCGGCGATGGTGAAAAGGATCGACGGATCCGGGGAGACCAGGGGGACGCTCGGCACGACGGCGTGGTCGTGCTTGGCGAAGTAGTCCAGCCAGCGGGAGCGGATCTCGGCGGTACGCATGGTTCCTCGGGTTCGTGTCGGTGCTGGGGTGCGGCGGTGGTGCGCTCACGTGGTGGTGCGGGTCACGTGGTGCGGTGGTGTCGAGCGGTCACGTGGTGCTGTGGTGGTGCGGTCGCGTGGTGCTGTGGCCGCGTGGTGCTCTCGGGCGGTGACGTGCTGAGGGACGGCGCCCGCTGCCCCTCACGGGCTACAACGCCGATGCCAGGTCGTCGTCTTCCGTGGCGGCCCAGGGCTGCGGTGTCGTGGGGGCGGCCCGGCGCCGGGCCACCTCGGCCCGGGCGGCGGCGACGGCGTCCTCGTCGGGCAGGAGCGCCGCGCGCAGCTCGGCCTCGCGCTCGTGGTAGGCGGCGGAGAGCTCACCCGGGAGGGCTCGCAGGCGCTGGAGCAGGGAGGGGGCCCGTGCTGCCAGGACGACGGCGGCGGAGCCGACGACGACGAGCCCGACGACCAGACGCACGCCCATCAGCGGCCCTTCCCGGCCAGGACCCGGCGCACCGCGTAGGAGAAGGCGGAGACCTTGATGAGGGGCCCGCCCACCGTGGCGGCGACGAGGGTCGTCAGGGCCGAGACGTCCTCGGTGACCTGCGCGGCCGAGGTGGTGATGGTGTCGACCTTGGCGAGCTGACCGTTGGCCGCGCGGACGGTCTCCACGGCCTCGTCCAGCGCCGGCAGGGTGTGCTCGGTGAGCTGGTGGACGGTGCCGCGGGCCTCGTCCAGGACCCGGCCGAGCTTGAGCAGCGGCACGGCCAGGAACCCGACCAGGGCGACGAACGCCAGCGCGGCGATCAGTCCGGCGATGTCACCGAGCGACATGTGTTCTCCTCGTACCGGTGGGCACCGGCGGGTTGGGCCGGTCTGCCGGGGAAGCCTACCCGTAGGACGACGACGCCCCGGGCACCGGCAAGCCGGCCGCCCGGGGCGTCGTGAGCGCTGACGTCAGCGCGAGTAGTACTCGACGACCAGCTGCTCGTTGCAGGTCACGGGGACCTCGGCGCGCTTGGGGCGGCGGACCAGCTCGGCGCGGAGCTTGGTGAGCTCGACGTCGAGGTAGGACGGCAGGTTGGGCAGCACGTCGCGGTGGGCGCCGGCGGCGGCGACCTGGAAGGGCACCATGGCCTGCGACTTGGGCTTGACCTGGATGACCTGGCCGGGCTTGACCCGGAAGGAGGGCCGGTCGACCAGCTTGCCGTCGACGAGGATGTGACGGTGCACCACGGCCTGGCGGGCCTGGGCGATGGTGCGGGCGAAGCCCGAGCGCAGGACGAGGGCGTCCAGGCGCATCTCGAGCAGCTCGACCAGCGACTCACCGGTCAGGGCCTGCTCGCGCTTGGCCTCCTCGAACACCCGCTGGATCTGGGCCTCGCGGATGCCGTACTGGGCGCGCAGACGCTGCTTCTCCTTCAGACGCACCGCGTAGTCGGACTCGGTGCGGCGACGGGCGCGGCCGTGCTCACCGGGGCCGTAGGGGCGCTTCTCGAAGTACTTGACCGCCTTGGGGGTCAGGGCGATGCCGAGGGCGCGCGAGAGGCGCACCTGACGGCGCGTGCGGGAAACTGCCATGTGTTTCGTCCTGTCGTGTCGGTGACGTCACCGCGGCGGACGGATGTCCGGGCGGTGCGGGGTCGACCTCGTGGCCATGACCCCAGGTGGCTGCCGACGGCGGGCGCGGAGCGGCCCGCACGGCAACCTCACGAGGTTAGCACTACCGCTCGGTGAGGATCTGACGGATCCGGGTGAGCCGGGCTGTGATGTCGCGCTCGTGGCCGTGGCCGGTGGGCTCGTAGTACCGCGTGCCGTCCAGCTCGTCGGGGGCGTACTGCTGGCCGACGATCCCGTGCGGGTAGGAGTGGGCGTAGCGGTAGCCGTCCCCGTGGCCGTGCTGCTTGGCCCCGGCGTAGTGGGCGTCGCGCAGGTGGGCCGGGACCGGCCCGGCCTTGCCGGCGCGGACGTCGGCGATCGCGGCGTCGACGGCGGCGTAGGCGGCGTTGGACTTCGGTGCGGTGGCCACGTGCACCACCGCCTCGGCGAGGATGATCCGTGCCTCGGGCATCCCGATGAGGGCCACGGCCTGCGCGGCGGCGACGGCGGTCTGCAGCGCGGAGGGGTCGGCCATGCCGACGTCCTCGGCCGCCGCGATGACGATCCGCCGGGCGATGAACCTCGGGTCCTCCCCCGCGACGACCATGCGGGCGAGGTAGTGCAGGGCGGCGTCGACGTCCGAGCCGCGCATGGACTTGATGAAGGCGGAGATGACGTCGTAGTGCTGGTCGCCGGCCCGGTCGTACCGGACCGCCGCGACGTCGATGGCCCGTTCGACGGCCTCGAGGGTGATGGCGTCCTCGCCGGCGGCGTCGGCGGAGCCGGCGGCGGCCTCGAGGATGGTCAGCGCCTTGCGCGCGTCGGCCCCGGCGAGGCGCACCAGGTGGTCCTCGGCCGCCTCGTCAAGGGCGAGGGAGCCGCCGAGCCCGCGCTCGTCGTCGAGGGCGCGGCGCACGAGGGCTCGCACGTCCTCCTCCGCGAGCGGGCGCAGCGTGAGCAGGAGCGAGCGGGACAGCAGCGGCGAGATGACCGAGAAGCTGGGGTTCTCCGTCGTCGCGGCCACGAGCGTGACCCACCGGTTCTCCACGCTGGGCAGCAGCGCGTCCTGCTGGGACTTGGAGAAGCGGTGGACCTCGTCGATGAAGAGGACCGTCTCCTCCCCCGAGGTCACCAGACGTCGGCGGGCGTCCTCCACGACGGCGCGGACGTCCTTGACGCCGGCGGTGACGGCGGAGAGCTCGGTGAAGCGCCGGCCGGAGGCGTGCGCGACGAGGTAGGCCAGCGTCGTCTTCCCGGTGCCGGGCGGCCCCCACAGCACCACCGACGACGGCGCGATCCGGCGGCGCCCCTCGGGGACGGGCTCGACGAGGCGGCGCAGCGGCGAGCCCGGCTCGAGCAGGTGCTCCTGGCCGAGCACCTCCTCCAGGGAGGCCGGGCGCATGCGCACGGCCAGGGGCGCCCCGCTGCCGACGGCAGGGACGCCGGCGTCGTCGGCTCCGGCCGCCTCGAACAGGTCCACGCCCCGGAGCCTACGCAACGTCGCGCCCGTGGCCGGGAGGACCTCCCCGCGGTGGAAGACTGGGCGCGTGTTCGACCGCCTCGGCCGCCTCGTCACGCGGCACCCACGCTCCGTGGTCCTGCTGTGGACCCTCGTCTCGCTGGCCGCGCTGCTCGTGGCGTTCACGGGGCTGGGCGGCGACAGCCTCTTCGACCGGCTCCGCACGGGCGAGCCCACCGTGCCGGGATCGGAGAGCCAGCGGGCCCGCGAGATCCTCGAGGGGGACCGCGAGAGCGGGGACCAGGTCACCCTCCTCGTCGAGGGGGCCGACCTCACCGACACCGAGCGGACCGCCGCGATCGCCGAGGCCCTCGCCCCGGCACACGCCGATCTCACCGCCATCGACGGCGTCGACCAGGTCGTCGACGCCTTCCTCCTGCCCGAGGGGCTCGCCAACCCCGCCGCGGCCGGCCTCGTCTCGAGCGCGCAGGACGGCTTCCTCGTCGCCGTGACCCTGGACCCGGGCCTCGACGACGACGAGGCCGCGCTCGCCCACGACGCCGTCGTCGAGCGCCTCGAGCAGGTGCCGGCAGACCTGGCCGGCGTCGCGCCCGACGCCCGCGGGACGACCAGCTCGAACGAGATCATCGCCGGGGAGATCGTCGAGCAGGTCGAGGAGGACCTCGTCACCGGCGAGGCGGTGGCCCTGCCGGTCTCCCTGCTCATCATGGTGGTGGTCTTCGGTGGGTTCCTCGCGGCGAGCCTGCCGCTCATGGGCGCCGTCGCCTCGATCTTCGCCGGGCTGGGCGTCCTGCTCGTCATGAGCTACGGGGTCGACATCGACTCGTTCGTCATCAACGTCGTCACGGTCCTGGGCCTGGGCCTGTCGATCGACTACGGCCTGCTCATCGTCTCCCGCTTCCGGGAGGAGGCGCACCGGCTCGTCGGCGACGGCGCGGAACCGGTCGCGGTGCAGGCACGGCGGCGCCGGCACCGGCGCAACCCCCTCGTGGTGCAGGCGGTGCGCGCGACCGTGGCCACGGCCGGGCGCACGGTGCTCTTCTCCGCGGTCACGGTGGCCTTCGCGATCTCCGGGCTGCTGCTCCTGCGGCCCGACGTGCTGCGCTCGATCGGGGCCGCCGCCGTGGCCGTGGTGATCCTCGCCGTCTTCACCGCCGTGGTCTTCGTCCCTGCCGTCATCGTGCTGCTCGGGGAGCGGCTCCTGCGACCCTCCGCCCTGCGGCGGGTCCCCGGCCTGCGGGTGCTCGTGCGGGGACTGGGCGACGTGGCACCCGCGGAGGGCTTCTTCTCCCGGCTCGCCCGCGGCGTGCACCGCCACCCCTGGCTGGTGCTCATCGGCGTCGTCGCCCTCCTCGCGACGCTCGCCTCCCCCGTGCTGGGGCTGACGATGCGCAACTCCACCACCGAGCTGCTGCCCTCGGACTCCGACCAGCGCGACTACATCGCGGTCCTCGGTGAGGACTACCCCGCCGCGGCGGCGGCGGACGTCCTCGTCGTCGCCGACACCGAGGCCGCCGGCGCCGCGGGTCTCGCCGAGGACGTGGGCGGGCTGCCCGGCGTGACCGAGGTCCGCGGCCCGGTCCCGGTCGACGACCGCGCCGTGCTCGAGGTGTTCGTCGACGCCGAGGACGCCGGCGGGCCGGAGGCGACGACGGTGGTGCGGGACATCCGTGCGCTCGACCCCGGGTTCGAGACGTGGGTCGCCGGGCAGGCGGCCAACCAGGCCGACTTCAACGACGCCATCGTCGAGGGGCTGCCGCTGGCCGGTGGGATCATCGTCCTGGCGATCTTCGTCCTGCTCTTCCTCATGACCGGCTCGCTGCTCGTCCCGCTCAAGGCGCTGGTCATCAACCTCTTCTCCCTCGCCGCCTCCCTCGGGGTGACCGTGTGGGTCTTCCAGGAGGGCCACGGTGCCGACCTCCTGGGGTTCACGCCCGTGGCCGGCCTGGAGTCCTACGTCGTGGCCATCGCGGTGGCGTTCGGGTTCGGCCTGGCCATGGACTACGAGGTGTTCCTGCTCTCGCGCATCAAGGAGTTCTGGGACCTGGGCTACGACAACGACGCCGCGGTCGAGCACGGGCTGCAGCGCTCGGGCCGGATCATCACCTCGGCCGCCCTCGTGATCATCTCGGTGTTCGCGGGCTTCGCCGCGGGCGACCTCATCGTCATCAAGCAGGCCGGCGTCGCGCTGGCCCTGACGGTCCTCATCGACGCCACGCTCGTGCGGATGCTCCTCGTCCCCGCGACGATGACGCTGCTCGGTCGGTGGAACTGGTGGGCGCCCGCGCCGATGCGGGCCCTGTACGACCGGCTCAAGATCGTCCACTGACCGAGAGGCGCGCCGACCGCCTCGCAAGCCGCGCCGACCGCCTCGCGAGGCGCGCCGACCGCCGTCAGAAGCGCGAGGGGTCGCCCGCGCCCTCCCGCAGCACCTCGGGTGTCCCGGACGTGAGGTCCACGACCGTGGTCGGCGCCGCGTCGTCGACGTCGGCGTCCACCACGGCGTCGAGCAGGTGCCCGAGGTGCTCGGCGACCTCCCAGCCGGAGGTCATCGGCAGCTCCTCGCCGGGCAGGATGAGCGTGCTCGAGACCAGCGGCTCCCCCAGGTCGGCGAGGATCGTCTGGGTGATCCGGTGGTCGGGGATGCGGGCGCCCACGGTGTGCTTCTTCGGGTGCAACATCCGCCGCGGCACCTCCTTGGTGCCCCTGAGGATGAAGGTGTAGGGCCCGGGGGTCGCGGACTTGACGAGGCGGAAGGCGCGGTTGTCGACGATGACGAACTGCCCGAGCTGGGCGAAGTCACGGCACATGAGCGTGAAGTGGTGGGTGTCGCCGAGCTGGCGGATCGCGCGGATCCGGTCCAGTCCCGCCTTGTTGTCCAGGGTGCAGCCCAGGGCGTAGCCGGAGTCGGTCGGGTAGGCGATGACACCCCCGCCCCGCAGCGCGTCGACGACCTGCCCGACGAGCCGGGGCTGCGGGTCGACCGGGTGGATCTGCAGGGTGCGGGCCATGAGGGAAGTGTTCACCACCGCGGCGCGGCGTGCAGGTTCTCCAGCTCCGCGGCGACGGTGTACCCGAGGGAGAGGTACAGGGCCCGCGCGGCGTCGTTGTCGGCCCAGGTGCCCAGGTGCACCAGGCCGCTGCCCACCAGGGCGCGCCGGGTGACCTCGCTGGTCATCGCCGAGGCGACCCCGCGCCGTCGCCAGGCGGGATCGACCGCCACGGCCGAGAGGTGGACGCCGCCCGGGAGCGCCAGGGCGGAGAGCACGCCGGCGAGGCCGCCGGCGCCGTCGTCGAAGCCCACCCAGGTCCTCCTGGCGTCGTCCGCGCGCGCCTCGCGCTCGGGGTAGGCGCGGTCGAGCACCTCCTGCGCCCGGGCGGCGGCCGCCGGTCCCGGACCCAGGTCGCGCACCCGTCCGGCGTCGGGGTGACGTGGCGGCGCGGCGCTGCACGTGAGCCAGTCCCAGGGGCGGCCGGGCCGCAGGCCGATCCGCTTCCGTGCGGCGGGGTCGACGGCGTCCCACGTCCCGCGCGGGAGCAGCGCGCTGACGACGGCGGGAGCGCTCACCTCGGTCAGGAGCGCGGCGAGGTCGGCGGGCCGTCCCACGCCGACCAGGGCCGTGCCGCCCCCTCGCTCGACGTGCGCGACCGCCGGCGCGGGCGCGGCGGCGGCCGGGGACGTCGTGGCCCACACGTGGAGCAGGCGGAACCGCCCTGCGTTGGCGCGCCAGAACGGCCAGCGGTCCAGGACGTCCTGGCCGCCGGCCGTCAGCGGGTCCGTCCGTGCGCTCACGCCACCGGGGACGCGGGACCCCCGGGCGCCGGCTCGGCCGGTGCGTCCACGCCGGCCTCCTTGCGCTGCTCGGGGGTGATGGGCGCGGGCGCCCGCGTGAGCGGGTCGTACCCGCCGCCGGACTTGGGGAAGGCGATGACGTCGCGGATGGAGTCCGAGTGCGTCAGGAGCGAGACGATCCGGTCCCAGCCGAACGCGATGCCGCCGTGCGGCGGGGCCCCGAACTTGAACGCGTCGAGGAGGAAGCCGAACTTCTCCTGCGCCTCCGCCTCACCGATGCCCATGACCGCGAAGACCCGCTCCTGGACGTCGCGGCGGTGGATACGGATGGAGCCGCCACCGATCTCGTTGCCGTTGCAGACGATGTCGTACGCGTACGCCAGGGCCTCCCCCGGGCTCTCCTCGAACCGGTCGACCCACTCCGGCGTCGGGGAGGTGAAGGCGTGGTGGACGGCGGTCCAGGCGCTGTGGCCCAGGTCGACGTCGTCGTCCTCGCCCGTCGGCTTGAACAGGGGGGCGTCGACGATCCACACGAAGGACCACGCGTTCTCGTCGATGAGCCCGACCCGCCGGCCGATCTCCAGCCGGGTGGCGCCGAGGAGCGCCCGGGCGTCGGAGGCGCGGCCCGCGGCGAAGAAGACGTTGTCACCCGGCTGGGCGCCGACCGCCTCGGCCAGCCCCGTCCGCTCGGCCTCGGAGATGTTCTTGGCCACGGGCCCGCCGAGGGTGCCGTCCTCGCCGATCGTCACGTACGCCAGACCCTTGGCGCCGCGGGACCTGGCCCAGTCCTGCCACGCGTCGAAGGTCCGGCGCGGCTGCGAGGCGCCGCCCGGCATGACGACGGCGCCGACGTAGGGGCTCTGGAACACCCGGAACGGGGTGTCCTTGAAGTACTCGGTGAGGTCGGTCAGCTCCAGGCCGAAGCGCAGGTCCGGCTTGTCGGTGCCGTAGCGGCGCATGGCCTCGAGGTAGGTCATCCGCGGGATGGGGCGGTCGATCTCGTGGCCGACGAGGCGCCACAGCTCGGCCAGGACCTGCTCGGCAACGGCGATGACGTCGTCCTGGTCCACGAAGCTCATCTCGACGTCGAGCTGGGTGAACTCGGGCTGGCGGTCGGCGCGGAAGTCCTCGTCGCGGTAGCAGCGCGCGATCTGGTAGTAGCGCTCCATGCCGGCGACCATGAGCAGCTGCTTGAACAGCTGCGGCGACTGCGGCAGGGCGTACCAGGAGCCCGGCGAGAGTCGCGCCGGCACGAGGAAGTCGCGCGCCCCCTCCGGGGTGGACCGCGTCAGCGTGGGTGTCTCGATCTCGACGAAGCCCTGGTCGTCCAGGACCCGGCGGGCGGCCTGGTTGACCTTGGCGCGCAGCCGCAGCGCGTGCGACGGCGCCTTCCGGCGCAGGTCCAGGTAGCGGTAGCGCAGGCGCGCCTCCTCCCCCACCTGACCGGCGTCCTCGGCGTGCTCGGAGACCTGGAAGGGCAGCGCGGCGGCGGTGTTGAGGACCTCGACGTCGGCCGCGATGACCTCGATCCCGCCGGTGGGCAGGTTGGGGTTCGCGTTGCCCTCGGGCCGCCGGGCGACCTCCCCGGTCACCTGGAGGACGAACTCGCTGCGCAGCTCGTGGGCGACCGCCTCGTCACGGATGACCACCTGCGCGATGCCCGAGGCGTCGCGCAGGTCGATGAAGGCGACGCCGCCGTGGTCGCGGCGGCGGTCGACCCAGCCGGCCAGGGTCACGGTGGTGCCGATGTCGGAGGCGCGCAGGGATCCTGCCGCGTGGGTGCGGAGCACGGGGTTCCTTCCGGGTAGACGGGCGCACCGCTAGACGGGCGGGCGCTCCGACGATCCTAGTGTCGGCGGCCGGGGGTGCCAGGCCGCGGCGGCGACGTGCCGCGGGAGCCTCGGTTCCGTGTGTGCCTCGCTTCCGCGTGCGCCTCCGTTCCGCAGGCGCCTCCGTTCCGCGGGCGCCTCCGTTCCGCAGGCGCCTCGGCGTCCGTCATGATTCCCCGGTGAGCGAGCGGCGGCCGGCTACGGCGACGACGACGGGCGGCCCCGACGTCGTGCGGCTGCTCCTGGTCGCCTCCGTCTCGCTCATCACCCTGGTCGCGTTCGAGAACCTCGCGGTGACCACGGTGATGCCGAGCGTCGCGGCGGACCTCGACGGGCTCCGGCTCTACGCGGTGGCCTCCGGCGCGCCGCTGGCGGCGCAGCTCGTCGCGACCGCCGTCGGGGGCGCGTGGTCCGACGCCCGCGGTCCGCGCGGCGCGCTCGTCGGCGGGGTCCTGCTGTTCTGCGCGGGGCTGGTCGTGGCCGGCCTGGCGCCCGGCATGGAGGTCCTGGCCGCCGGCCGGGCCGTACAGGGGTTCGGCGGCGGGCTGCTCATCGTCCCGCTGTACGTGCTGGTCGGCTCGATGGTGCCGGCGCCGCGGCAGCCGAGGTTCTTCGCCGCCTTCGCCGTGGCCTGGGTGTTCCCCGGCCTCGTGGGTCCGGGGATCGCGGGGTTCGTCGCCCAGGAGTGGTCGTGGCGATGGGTCTTCCTCGCCGTGCCGGTGCTCACCCTCGGTGCCTCGGTCGTGCTCCTGCCGCTGCTGCGGCACCTGCCCGGTCAGCCCGACCGGCCCGACGAGGCCCGTCCGCGGGCACGGCGGCTGGTGGTCGCCGCCACCGGGGCGGGGCTCGCGGCGGCGGCCCTGCAGGTCGCCGGTGCCGACGGCGGCGCGGCGGGCCTGCTCCTCGCCGTCGCCGGGGGGGCGGTCCTCGTCCTCACGCTCCCGGTCCTCCTGCCGGCCGGGACGGTGCGGCTGCGCGCCGGGGTGCCCTCCGCCGTCGCGACCCGCGGGCTCCTCAACGCCACGTTCCTCAGCGCCGAGACGTTCCTGCCGCTGCTCCTCGTGCGCGAGCACGGGTGGTCCGTGGCCCAGGCCGGCCTGGTCCTCACCGTCGCGTCGGTCACCTGGGCGACCGGCTCGTGGATCCAGGGCCGGGTCAGCGACGAGGAGCTGCGCCGCCGTCTGCTCTGGGTGGGGCCGCTGACGCTCGCCCTGGGCACCCTCGTCACCGCCGGGGCCACGGTCGAGGGGGCACCGGGGTGGGTGGTGGTCGTGGGCTGGACGATCGCCGGGGGCGGGATGGGCCTGGTGTTCCCCGCGGTCAGCGTCCTGGTCCTCCAGCGCACGCCCGCGCACCGGCACGGCCGGATCAGCTCCTCGCTCCAGGTCGCCGACGCCCTCGGGGCCGCGCTGGGGCTGGCCGCGTCGGGCGGGCTGTTCATCGCGCTCGTGGGGCGGGGCGGCACGCTCGCGTACCTCGCTGGGCTCCTCCTCGCCGTCGTGGTGGCGCTCCTGGCCACGCTGGCGGGGGCACGGGCTGGGCAGCGCGGCGAGGACGAGACCGACGACCCGCCCGGCGGGTCCGAGCGGCGCGTCGCCGACGACGCGGACCTCCCCGCGGACGGCGCCCCGCTCCCGGGCGGCTGAGCAGCCAGGACGGGTGCGGGACCTTGTGCCCAAGGTCACCGCTGCTCGCTCCTGCGGTCTCGAGGGGCCTCCGGGTAGGCTGGGACCTCCTGGAGTGCTCTCCCGCCCAGGCCCTGAAGCGGATGTTGTCGCAACTGTGTGGGCCCATCGCGGAGGGCTCGCCGCCGACCTGGCGGTGCCGCCCCACTCCGTTCGACGATGGGTTTCCCCTGTGACGATGAACGACTTTGCCCTTTCGCGCCCCGAGGCGGCTGACGACGCCCTGTTCGAGGCGCTGGAGATCTCCGACGCCGTGGCGTCCGCCGACCAGGCCGGTGCTCCCGCCGAGGCCGCTCCCGCCGAGACCGCTCCCGCGGCGGCGGCACCGCTCGCCAAGGCGGCGGTGACCTTCGCCGACCTCGGCCTGCCGGACGACCTGCTCGCGGCGATCGAGGACCTCGGCTTCACGGTGCCGACCGACATCCAGGCCGAGGCCATCCCGGTGCTGCTCTCCGGCCGCGACGTCGTCGGCGTGGCCCAGACCGGCACGGGCAAGACCGCCGCCTTCGGGCTGCCGCTGCTCGAGGCGGTCGACGCGTGGGAGCGCTCGGTGCAGGCCCTGGTGCTCACGCCCACCCGCGAGCTCGCCATGCAGGTCTCGGACGCCATCGCGTCCTTCGCCCACCGCACCAAGAACCTCACCGTGCTGCCGGTCTACGGCGGCTCGAGCTACATCCCGCAGCTGCGCGCCCTCAAGGACGGCGCGCAGGTCGTGGTCGGCACCCCCGGCCGCGTGATGGACCTCATCGAGCGCCGCAGCCTGGACCTCTCGGGCGTGCGGTTCCTCGTCCTGGACGAGGCCGACGAGATGCTGCGCATGGGCTTCGCCGAGGACGTCGAGCAGATCGCCTCCCACGTCCCGGCCGGCCGCCGCACCGCGCTGTTCTCCGCCACCATGCCCGCGGCCATCAAGCGCGTGGCCGACACCCACCTCACCGACCCGGTGCGCGTGGCCGTCACCCGGCCGGCGTCCACCACAGCCACCGTGCGCCAGACGTACGCCGTCGTGCCGTTCCGCCACAAGGTGGGTGCGCTCGCCCGCGTGCTGGCCACCACCGAGGCCGACGCGGCGATCGTCTTCGTCCGCACCAAGGGCACCGTCGAGGACGTCGCCATCGAGCTCGCCGGCCGGGGGATCTCCGCCGCCGGTCTGTCCGGCGACGTCCCGCAGAAGGAGCGCGAGAGGCTCGTCGAGCGGCTGCGCAACGGCACGCTGGACGTCCTCGTGGCCACCGACGTCGCTGCCCGCGGCCTCGACGTCGAGCGCATCGGCCTGGTCGTGAACTTCGACGTGCCCCGTGAGGCCGACTCCTACGTCCACCGCATCGGCCGCACCGGCCGCGCCGGTCGGACCGGGACGGCCCTGACCTTCCTCACCCCGCGTGAGCGCGGGCAGCTCCGCCAGATCGAGAAGCTCACCGGCTCCACCCTCGAGGAGGTCACGCTCCCGACGCCGGCGGACGTCTCCGCGCACCGAGCCGGCAAGCTCTTCGGCCAGGTCGCCGAACGCCGCGGTGCCGGCCGCCTGGAGATGTACCGCGAGGCGCTGAGCGCGCACGTCGAGGAGACCGGTGCCGACCTGCTCGAGGTCGCCGCCGCTCTCGTGGCCCTGTCCGTCGGTGACGAGGGTCCGCAGCGCCGTGACGACGAGGACGACCGCCCGCGCACTCGTCGCGAGGAGGCCGTGGACGACGAGGGCACCTTCGTCGCCGCCCGCTTCGACGAGGGCCACACGTCCAAGCACGGGACCCGCGGCCCGGCCGAGCGTGGCGGCCGCCGCCAGCGCATCGCCGGTACCCGCTACCGCGTCGAGGTCGGGCACAAGGACGGCGTCCAGCCCGGCGCGATCGTCGGTGCGATCACCGGTGAGGGCGGCCTGCGCGGCTCCGACCTGGGCAAGATCGACATCTTCCCCAGCTTCTCGCTCGTGGAGATCTCCGGGGACCTCTCCCCCGAGTCGGCCCGTCGCATCGGGGCCGCCAAGGTGGCCGGCCGGCCGCTGAAGATCCGCCCGGACGACGGCCCGCGCGCCGCCCGGCCAGCGAAGCGGGAGCACGACCGTCCCGAGCGTCGGCCCTCGCGGCCGGTCGGCCCCGCCCGCCGCCCCCGCTGAGCCGTCGGCACCGGTCCCGAGCTCTGCTCGTCTGGTCGCTCGTAGCAGCCACCTGAGCAGACTCGTCGAGGGACGGACGGCGCCCGGCACGACGACGAAGGCCCACCCGACTGGGTGGGCCTTCGTCGTCGTGCCGGGGCGGTCCGTGCACGGACGCCGCTGGTTGCGAAGCGCGAGCCTGCAGATTCCGACACCGCGCCGCCGACGCCCGGTCCGGCAGTGTCAGCGCGCGAGCGACGTCAGCTCGCGCCAGAACCGCGCGAAGTCGGCGAGCTCACCCTCGAGGGGCTCGACCACCTGCTCACGCACGGTCGCGGCGACCACCTCGCGCAGGCGTCGGGCCACCCGGCGGGACCGCCTGCGCGCCCCGACACGCGCGGCGACGCCGCCCACGAGCGCGAGCAGCAGTCCCACGACCACCCCGCCGCCGAGCAGCACGGTCGGCCACGGCAGCGGGCCGGCCACCGGGGTCTCCGGCGCCGGGAGCTGGAGGTAACCCATCACAGCGAGCGCCGCCAGCCACAGGCCGCCGGCGATGGCCGCGGCGAGGAAGAGCCACTGGAGGAACCCCAGCACCCGCCACCAGGCGGGGCGCCGGGTCTGCTCGAGCTCGGCCGCGCCGACCTGCTGGTCGAGGGAGTCCACGAGCGCCGGTACGCGGGCCTCGGTGTCCTGCAGGACGTCCGCCCGCCAGGAGTCCGGCAGGTGCCGCGTGGCCGTGGACGCCATCGCGTGCGCGGCCGAGCGCACCGCGGCCTCCTGCACCGGCGTCGGTCCGGGCAGGGAGGTGCGCGCCAGGCGCGCCTCGGGCGCCTGCTTCTCCAGGTGCAGGCGGCGCATCGGGTCCGGCCGCAGCCGGGCCAGCCAGCGCACGGGGGGCCAGCCCACGTGCCGGCGCGCGGCCCTGACGTAGCTGCCGCGGACGGCGTCCTGCACGGCGTCCACCCCGGCGGCGCGGGCCGCGGCCTCGATGAGCCGGGCGCTCTGGCGCGGCTCCACGCCCGTCACGGGCTCCCCGTCCGGGGTCACCTCGGCGGCGCGGAGCAGGTGCGCCGCGGCCGTGCGCACGTCCGCGGCCAGGCGCAGCTGGGCGGCCCGGGTCGAGGCGACGACGGAGTCGATCCGCTCGCGCAGCTCGGCCACCCCCTCGCCGGTGCGTGCGGAGACCGGCAGGACGGGCACCCCGCGCAGACCGTCGCGCGCGAGGATGCCCGCGAGGTCGCGGAGGATCCCCTCCCGCTCCCCCGGCTCGAGGGTGTCCACCTGGTTGAGGACGACGACGGTGACGTCGGCGTGCGCGGCCATCGGGGCGAGGTAGTCGCGGTGGACGATCGCGTCGGCGTACTTCTGCGGGTCCAGGACCCACACAAGGACGTCGACGGCCGAGGCCATGCGCGAGGCGATGCGGCGGTGGTCCTCCGCGGTGGAGTCGATGTCGGGCAGGTCGAGGAGCACCAGCCCGTCCGGGCTCGCCGTCGACGCGCGCCGGGCGGGCAGACGGCGCAGGGCCGCGTCGGCGTCGGCGGCTCCGTCGCCGGCACGGGTACGGTCGGGCACGCCGAGCCAGTCGAGCAGGTCGCCGGCGTCGTCCGGGCCCCACACCGCCGCCAGCGGCCGGGCCGTCGTGGGCCGGGTGGCCGCGACCCGCGAGACCGGCCGCCCGACGAGGGCGTTGAACAGCGAGGACTTCCCCGACCCCGTCGCGCCGAGCAGGGCCACGACCGTCCGGCCGGCGGCGAGGTTCTGGCGCTGGTCGGCGCGCAGGACGAGGGACCGGGCGCCCTCGACGACGTTCGAGGGCAGGTGCGGCTCACCGATGCCGACGGCGGAGCGCAGCGTGGCGAGGTCCTGCGGGAGCGTCGCGGCGTGGTCGACCTCGCGGCGCCGGCGGAGCATCGCGCTCACAGGCCCGCCTCCGCCCGGCGGGCGGCCCGCACGGCGGTGACCGCCGCGCCGATCCGGTCCGTCGCCGACGGGTCGATCTCCAGCGTGGCCAGCGCCTGCCGGTACGCCTCGGCCTGGTCGGCGAGGAACTGGCCGGCACGGGTGTGGAGGTCGTCGCGGGCGTTCTTCGTCATCTTCCGCACCGCGTCGTCACCGAAGACCGCCTCCAGGAGCTTCTGCGCCACGACGGCGGTGCCGCCGGCGATGGCGATCTCGGCGCCGGTCAGGCCGGCCGTCGAGGCGAACATGACGATCATGAGCGCGATGCCCAGGCCGTTGACGCCGAAGGAGAGCATCCGGGCGGTGAACCGCTTGTCGGCGCCCTCGTCCCGCACCATCGCCAGCAGCCCCGACTGCCAGCCGCGCACCTGCGCGGAGGCGGCGTCGTAGAGCTCGGCCTCGGGGGCGAGGGACGCGGTCGCGGTGGCGAGGACGCCGCGGGCGCCCGGCTCGCGGCGCCACGCGTGGTCGACGTCGGCGGCGGCCCGTTCGGCCTCGGCCACGAGGACGGTCTGCAGACCCGTCTCGATGGCCTCCTCGACCTGCTCGGTGGGGACCGGCCGGCCCCGGAAGAAGCTGCCGATCCGGTCGCGCAGGCGGCCCACCTGGGCCTCGACGGACCGGAAGAACTCACCGGTGCCGACGAACTCCTGCCACCGGGCCAGGACCTCGCCGCGGAGCATGGCCCCGTCGGCGGTGGCGGTCATGATGCGGTGGTGCGCCTGGGCGTAGGCCTCGTCGACCCGCCCGGCGAGCTGGACGAGGGCGGCGGTCTGGGCGTGCGTGCCCTCCGCGACGAGGGTGGCGCGGCCCAGCGCGGCGTCGACGGCGCCGCCGAGGGTCTGACGCGCGACGGAGGCCCGCGATCCGGCGTCGGCGGCGATGCCGTGCAGCCACCCCTGCAGGGCGGCGACGTCGGCGCCGGGGAGGAGGCCGTCCGGGCCGAGCACGGTCTCGCCGATGACGAAGAGCGGGGCCCGGCCCAGGCCCTCCTCCTCCAGCCGCTCGGCCAGGTCGTGGCGCACCTCGGCGCTCACGCCGGCGGGGACGCGGTCCAGGACGACGGCCACGACGATCCGGCGGTCGGCGGCCTCGGTGAGCAGCGCCCACGGGACCGCGTCGCCGTAGCGCGCAGCCGTCGTGACGAAGACCCACAGGTCGGCCGCCGCGAGGAGCTGGCCGGCGAGCTGGCGGTTCTCGCTGACGACGGAGTCGATGTCCGGGGCGTCGAGCAGTGCCAGGCCCGGCGGCAGGGCGGCGGAGGCCCGCAGCTCGATCTCGTGGCCGGCCGTCCCCGTGGCCGGGCTCGGCGGGGCGCCCGGTCCCACGTGCACGCGGGCGAGGCCGGGCAGGATCCGGTCGTCGGTGAACCAGGCGGCGTCGTCGGGGTGGTGGACGAGGAGCGGCCGGCGGGTGGTGGGGCGGATCGCGGAGGCCGCCGTGACCTGCTCGCGCAGGAGCGCGTTGACGAGGGTCGACTTCCCCGCCCCGGTGGACCCGCCGACGACGGCGAGCAGCGGCGCCTCGAGCTGCTCGTAGCGCGGGATGACGTAGTCGGAGAGCTGGTCGAGCACCTCCTGGCGGTCCTGTCGCGCGAGCGCGGCGCCCTCGACGTCGAGCGGCAGGTGCACGCCGCGCAGGATCTCGCGCAGCTCGCCCAGGGCGCCGAGGACCGCGCGAGCGCCGTCGCCCGTCCCCGAGGGCAGGGTCAGGCTCATCGGGCCGCCGCGGGGTCGGCCCGGACGACGCGGGGCAGGAGGTCGTTCTCGGGCGGGGCCCAGGTGCCGGCGTCGGCCGGGACCTGCTCGCCCGAGCGGATGTCCTTGACCTCGTCGCCGTCGGCACCGGGGAACCAGACGAACGGGATGCCGCGGCGGTCGGCGTAGCGGATCTGCTTGCCGTACTTGGCCGCCACGGGCGCGACGTCGGTGGGGATCCCCCGGGCGCGCAGCCGGCGGGCCACCCGGTCCGAGCCCCGGCGGTGCTCCTCGTCGGTCACGGCGACGAGGACGGCGCTCGGCACCGGTCGCGTCGCCGTCGCCAGGTCGTCGCGCAGGAGCCGAGCCAGCAGCCGGGAGACCCCGATGGACAGGCCCACCCCCGGGTAGGTGCGCCGGCCGTCCGAGGCGAGGGAGTCGTAGCGTCCCCCGGAGCAGATGGAGCCGAGGTCCTCGTGGCCCAGGAGCGTCGTCTCGTAGACGCTGCCGGTGTAGTAGTCGAGCCCGCGCGCGATCTTCAGGTCCGCCACCACGGTGCCCGGGGAGAGCTCGTGCGCGGCCTCGAGAAGGGCCACGAGCTCACCGAGGCCCTCGTCGAGGAGGGGCGAGCGGGCCCCGAGCGCGAGGACCTGGTCGGCGACCGAGGCGTCCGTCCCGGAGATGTCGGCCAGCTCGAGGGCGTGCGCAGCCTGCTCCGGCGTGGCGCCGACCTCGTCCATGAGCAGCCGGGCGACACCTTCGGGGCCGACCTTGTCCAGCTTGTCGATGGTGCGCAGGGTCCCCTCGACGTCCTCCAGCCCGATGGCCTCGTAGAAGCCCTGGGCGACCTTGCGGTTGTTGACGCTCACCCGGACAGGAGGGATCGGCAGCGCCGTGAGGGCCTCGGCCATCACCAGCGGCAGCTCGACCTCGTAGTGGAAGGGCAGGGTGTCGGCGCCGACGACGTCGATGTCGGCCTGCGTGAACTCGCGGAACCGGCCGTCCTGAGGGCGCTCGCCTCGCCACACCTTCTGGATCTGGTAGCGCTTGAAGGGGAACGCGAGCTGTCCGGCGTGCTCGAGCACGTACCGGGCGAACGGGACGGTGAGGTCGAAGTGCAGGCCGAGGCGGCGCTCGGCGTCGACCTCGCCCGCGTCGTCGGACTCCTCCTGGAGGCGCTGGAGGAGGTAGACCTCCTTGGACGTCTCACCCTTGCGCAGCAGCTGGGACAGCGGCTCGACGGCGCGCGTCTCGATGCCGGCGAACCCGTGGAGCTCGAAGGTGCGGCGGAGCGAGTCGAGCACGTGCTGCTCGACGACCCGGCCGTCGGGGAGCCACTCGGGGAAGCCGGAGAGGGAGGACGTGCGTGCCATGGGCCTGATCCTTCCATCCCCGCCACGCTGCGGGCGATTCGGCCCGCCGCTGTCCGCTGGGTTTTCAGCCGGTCGCCCGGCGGAGGTAGGGGTTGGTGGCGAGCTCGGCGGACAAGGTGGTGGACGGGCCGTGGCCGGGCAGCAGGACGGTCTCGGGCGGCAGCGCGCTGGCCAGCGTGCGCAACGTCGAGAGCATCTCGCGCTCGTCCCCGCCGGGCAGGTCCGTGCGGCCCATCGAGCCGGCGAACAGCACGTCCCCGCACAGCCCGAGGAGGACCTCCGTCGGGCCGTCGGGGGCGAGGACCCCGCGGGGCAGGATGTCGGCCGGCCGCACGTCCGTCGGTGCCAGCGTGGCCCGGACGAGGAGGACGGCACTGCCCTCGGTGTGCCCCGGCGCGGGGACGGCCCGGACGACGACGCCCGGGACGACCTCGTCCCCACCGCCCTCGAGCCAGCCGGCCGGGAAGGGCCGGGTGGTCTCCGGCTCGCGCCACGCGGTGCCGGTGAGCCGACGGAAGTACTCCCCCAGCTCGCCCAGCGCGCCCGCGGGGTCGCTCATCCGGTAGAGGTCGGGGCCGGCCAGGTGCACCGGCGCCCCGCCCGCGACCTCGGCCGCGTCCCAGAGGTGGTCGGCGTGACCGTGGGTCACGACGACGGCACCGACAGTGAGGCCGTGCTCGGCGAGCAGCGGTGGCAGCGACTGGCCCGCGCCCGCACCCGGGTCGACCACCACCGCTGGGCCACCTGCCCCTGCGGCGAGCACGTAGCAGTGGGTCTCGAGGGCGGTGCGGGAGGTTCGCAGCAGCAGCACCGCGCCAGGCTACCGGTGCGGGTGGGTGTGCCCGCGGGACGTCGGACGCGACCGTGGAGCAGGGCGGCCGGGGCCGGGTGCGACCTCAGGTCGGTCGGGTCCGGGCGCCACACCGGTGGCACGCCCGTCGGGCGCCGGCACGACGTCCGTGGCCGCCGCGGCCGGGGCGACGACGACGTGGCCCACGCCCGGCAGCGCGGCCCGCAGCGCCGCGGTGGCCGAGCCCTGCAGGGCGAGGAAGTCGGTCATGGTCGCCCCGGGCGCCGGCTCGATCTCGGTCCCGACATCCAGCCGGTGCCCCGCCCACCGCAGCCGCAGCCCGCGGACGGCGTGGACGCCGGGAAGGGCGGTCAGCGCCTTCTCGGCGCGGTCGACGAGGTCCGGCTCGACGCCGTCGAGGAGCCGCCGGCCGACGTCGCGCGCCGTCCCCCAGAGCAGGACGGCGATCATCGCGGAGATGAGCAGGCCCACGAGCGGGTCGGCGGCCGGGACGCCCAGCCAGACACCGACCACGCCGAGGACCACGGCGAGGGAGGTGAAGCCGTCGGTGCGTGCGTGGATGCCGTCGGCGACGAGGGCGGCCGAGCCGATCCGGCGCCCGGTACGGATGCGGTACCCGGCGACGAGCTCGTTCCCGGCGAAGCCGATGACACCCGCGGCGAGGACCCACTCGAGGTTCTGCAGCGGCTGCGGCTCGAAGAACCGGTGGACCGACTCGTACGCCGCGACGACCGCGGAGAGGGCGATCATGACGACGACGAACAGGCCGGCGAGATCCTCGGCCCGGCCGTAGCCGTGGGTGAAGCGCCGGTCCGGACGGCGCCGACCCAGGACGAAGGCGATCCACAGCGGCACCGAGGTGAGGGCGTCGGAGAAGTTGTGGATCGTGTCCGCCGCCAGGGCGACCGAGCCGGAGACGGCCACGACCACCAGCTGCAGCAGCGCCGTCGCCCCCAGCACGACCAGGCTGATCTTGACCGTCCTGATGCCCTGGCTCGAGGCCTCGAGGGCGTCGTCGATCGAGTCCGCGGCGTCGTGGCTGTGCGGGACGAAGAGGTGGTGGAGGAAGCCCCGGACACCGCCGTGGGGATGGGTGTGGGCGCCGTCGGAGTGGTCGTGGCCGGGTTCGTGGCCGTGGTCGTGAGTGTGGCGGCGGTCGTGGTCGTGGTCGTGGCCCTGGTCGTGGCCGGGCTGGTGAGCGTGATCGCGGTCGTCCCCGGCCAGGTGGAGCCGGTCGGTCGAGCCGCCCTCAGGTGATCTACTCATCGCCGCACCTGCTGGGCCGGGCGGACAGCGCTCACCTGGTGGTGCCGCGGCGTGCCGCCGATGCTGTGCTCGGCCTGGTGCAGCGCGTCGGTAACCAGGCTGTGCGCGTGCTCGTCGAGGAGCCGATACAGCACCCGGGTCCCCTCGTGGCGTGCGGCGACGATCCGGGCGAGTCGGAGCTTCGCCAGATGCTGGGAGACGGCGGACGGTGCCTTGCCGACGGTCGCGGCCAGCTCTCCCACGGAGCGCTCGCCGTCGCCGAGGGCGAGGACGAGCCTGACCCGGGTCGGCTCGGCGAGCATCGCGAAGACCTCTGCCGCCACGTCGACCAGATCGTCGTCGACCAGTCCGTCTGTATCTGCGTACATGTGCAGATAATAGCGGTTCGCCCTCGGCGGCCGACGCGCGGCGCTCGAAAACCGGTGTGTGCCCGCTTGCGCCTGTCCCTAGACTGATGGTCTCGCGCGCGCGGCGGCAGACCTTTGCGTGCAGGCGCGACGAGGCACCGGCGGAGACGTCGGGCCGAATGGCCGAGAACGGTGTGGCGTCCCCGCCAACCCCGTCATCCCGAAGGAGTGACCACGACGTGACCGAGCAGCCGGGAACCAGCGAGAACGAGGACAGCGCATCGACCGCCCAGGACCAGGTTGCGACGGGAGAGCACCGCGGCGCAGCGGGCTCCCCCGCCGGCGCAGCCGAGAAGCCGCCGGTCGAGTCCGCGGCGGTGCCTCCCGGAGGGGCGGGCGACAAGCCGCCGGTTGAGTCCGCGGCGATGCCGCCGGTCGAGGCGGCCGAGAAGCCGCCGGTCGAGTCCGCGGCGATGCCGCCGGTCGTGTCGGACACGTCCGGGTCGACGGCGTCGGTCGACGACGCGTCCACCGGCGACGCACTGGTCGCCGAGCCGGTCGTCGAAGCTGAGTCGGTCGTCGAGGTTGAGTCGGTCGCCGAGGCTGAGCCCGGTGCTGAGCCCGCTGCTGAGCCCGCTGCTGTGACCGAGCCGGTCGCCGAGGCTGAGCCCGCTGCTGAGCCGGTCGCGGAGGCTGAGCCCGCTGCCGAGGCCGAGCCGGTCGCCGAGGCTGAGCCCGCTGGTGAGCCCGCTGCTGTGACCGAGCCGGTGGCCGAGGCTGAGCCCGCTGCCGAGTCGGTCGTCGAGGCTGAGCCCCCTGCCGAGGCCGAGCCGGTCGCCGAGGCTGAGCCCGCTGGTGAGCCCGCTGCTGTGACCGAGCCGGTCGCCGAGGCTGAGCCCGCTGCCGAGGCCGAGCCGGTCGCCGCGGCTGAGCCGGTCGCGGAGGCTGAACCCGCCGCTGAGCCCGAGCCAGTTGCCGAGGCTGAGCCCGCCGCTGAGCCCGAGCCGGCCGCAGCGCCTTCACCCCGACCGGTTCCTCGGCCCGCCCCGCGCCCACTTCCCCGCAAGGCGGCGCCGTCGGTTGCTGCTGCCACGCCGCCGGCCCCGCCGGTGGACGCGCACGACGCCGCCGAGGCCGCGGCGTGGGGGCGGGTCGCGGAGGACGGGACCGTGTACGTCCGGGAGGCCGCCGGTGAGCGGGTCGTCGGGCAGTACACCGGTGCCGACACCGAGGAGGCGCTCGGTTTCTACGTGCGCCGCTTCCTCGACCTCCAGGCTCAGGTCGCCCTGTTCGAGGCGCGCCTGCCGCAGCTGGCTCCGAAGGAGATCGACCAGACGCTGCAGACCCTCACGGAGGCGCTCGCCGAGCCCGCTGCCGTGGGCGACGTCGATGCACTCCGGGCTCGCCTGGACAAGCTCCGCGAGATCGGTGAGGAGCGCCGGCGCGAGGCCGCCGCGGAGCGTGAGGCGGCGCGGGCCGTCGCCGTGGCCGAACGGACCGCGATCGTGGAGAAGGCCGAGGCGATCGCGGAGCAGGACCCGTCTCGCACGCAGTGGAAGCAGTCCGGCGAGCGGCTGCGCGAGCTGCTCGACCAGTGGAAGACCGCGCAGCGTTCCGGTCCTCGCCTGGACCGGCCGACCGAGGACAAGCTCTGGAAGCGGTTCTCCCACGCGCGCACGGCCTTCGACCGACACCGCCGGCAGTACTTCTCCGAGCTCGACTCTGCCCAGAGCACCGTCAAGGCCGCGAAGGAAAAGCTCATCGCCCGCGCGGAGGAGATGTCGTCGTCGACGGACTGGGGCCGCACCGCAGCGGCGTACCGGCAGCTCATGGACGAGTGGAAGGAGGCCGGCAGGGCCTCCCGCAAGGACGACGACGCCCTCTGGGCACGCTTCCGCGCGGCGCAGCAGCGCTTCTTCGACGCCCGCAGCGCCCAGAACGCCGAGGTGGACGCCGAGTACGGCGACAACCTCAAGGTCAAGCTCGCAATCCTCGAGGAGGCGGAGGCGCTCGTCCCGGTCACCGACCTCAAGGCCGCCAAGGCGGCCCTGCGCCCGCTCCAGGACCGGTGGGAGGCCGCCGGCAAGGTCCCCCGCGCCGACGTCCAGCGTGTCGAGGGCCGGATGCGCGCCGTGGAGCAGGCCGTCCGCGACGCCGAGCAGGCCGTGTGGAAGCAGTCCAACCCCGAGACCCGGGCCCGGGCCGAGGGGGCGGCCGCCCAGCTCGAGTCGGCGATCGGCCAGCTCGAGGACCAGCTCGAGGCCGCGCGGGCCACCGGCGACGCCGACGCCGTGGCCCGGGCGCAGGCTGCGCTGGACGCCCGGCGTGCCTGGCTGGACCAGATCCAGCGCACCGCCCAGGGCTGACGCTCCACAACGCCGCCGGCCCGCCCCGCGTCCACAGGGGGCGGGCCGGCGGCGTTCCTGGGCCGGGTGGGAACGGCACGCTCGGGGCATGACGACGACGGCGCTGCGGTGGTTGGAGCCGGGACACCCCGAACCGGTGCGTGCGGTGGAGCTGCCCGGCGGCGGCGGCCCCCGGGGGGATGCCCTGCTGGCCGGGGCGCGGCTGGACGGGCTGCTCTGCCCGGGACCGGACGGCCGGGCGGCCACGCTCGACCTCGCCGGCTCGGCGGCCGCGCGCGCGTCCTCGCTCGCCGGCCGGGTGCCCGGGACCGGCGCGGTCTGCCTGGGCACCGCGGTGTGGGTCCACACCGGCCTGTCGCACCCGGGTCACCTCCAGGTGTGTCCGGCGCCGGGCGCCGGTCGGGTGGGCACCGTGGCCCTGACGCTCGTCGAGGACGACGTCGTCGTCCTGGAGTCCCTGACCGTGACCACGCCGCTGCGCACCGCGTGCGACGTCGCCCGGCTGGCGCCCCTCGACCGGGCGGCGGCGGGCCTGCTGGCCCTGCGCCGCGCCGGGCTGGACCTCGCCGAGGTGTCCGCCGCGCTCGCCCTGCAGCGCCGTCGCCCCTTCGTCCAGCGCGGTCGGGACCTGGTCGCCCTGCTGCTGTGAGCGTCAGGCGTTGGGCTCGGGGGTGCGCGAGCTCTTCGTCCCCGTGACCCGGTAGGCGTCGAAGACACCGTCGATCCGGCGCACCGCGCTGAGGACGGCGCCGAGGTGGGAGGGCTCGGCCATCTCGAAGACGAACTTGCTCAGCGCCACGCGGTCCCGCGAGGTCGAGACCGCGGCCGAGAGGATGTTGACGTGGTTCTCGGACAGGACGCGCGTGACGTCCGACAGGAGCGCGTTGCGGTCCAGCGCCTCGACCTGGATCTGCACGAGGAACGTGCTCTGGCCGCGCGGCGCCCAGCTGACCGAGACCATCCGCTCGGGCTGGGCGCGCAGGCCCTCGACGTTGCCGCAGTCCGCGCGGTGCACGGAGACTCCCGAGCCGCGGGTGATGAACCCGACGATCGGGTCGCCCGGGACGGGGGTGCAGCACCGGGCGAGCTTGACCCAGATGTCGGTGTCCGCCATGCCCTCCACGACGACCCCGGAGTCCCCGGTGCGGTGCCGGATGCGCTGCTCCCCCGGCATCGTCGCCTCGGCGAGGGTCTCCTCGGCGCCCGGCTCCCCACCCATCGACTGAACGAGCCGGTGGACGACGTTGGAGGCGGAGACGTGGTTCTCGCCGACCGCTGCGTAGAGCGAGGACACGTCGGCGTAGCGCATCTCGGTGGCGAGGGCGCTGAGCGACTCGTGGTTCATGAGGCGCTGGATGGGCAGGTTCTGCTTGCGCATCGCCTTCGTCAGCTGGGTCTTGCCCAGCTCGATGGCCTCCTCGCGCCGTTCCTTCGTGAACCACGCCTTGATCTTGTTGCGCGCCCGCGGGCTCTTGACGAAGGTCAGCCAGTCCTGGCTGGGGCCGGCCCCCTCGGCCTTGGAGGTGAAGACCTCGACGTTGTCACCGTTCTCCAGCGCGGAG
This sequence comes from Georgenia muralis, assembly GCF_003814705.1. Taxonomy (NCBI): domain Bacteria; kingdom Bacillati; phylum Actinomycetota; class Actinomycetes; order Allobogoriellales; family Allobogoriellaceae; genus Georgenia; species Georgenia muralis. The sequence goes on from NZ_RKRA01000001.1 coordinate 3,337,248, forward strand.
TCGAGCGGCACGAGACGGCCGTTGACACGCGCCCCGACCGTGCGGTGCCCGACCTCGGTGTGGACGGCGTAGGCGAAGTCGACGGGGGTGGCCCCGGCGGGGAGGGCGATGACGTCGCCCTTGGGGGTGAAGACGTAGACCTGCGAGCCCGACATCTCGTAGCGCAGCGAGTCGAGGAACTCGCCGGGGTCCGCGGTCTCGCGCTGCCAGTCCACGAGCTGGCGCAGCCAACCCATCTCGCTGGGGGGAGCCTCGCCCGACTTGGCGCCCTTGGCGCCGGGGTTCTCCTTGTACTTCCAGTGGGCGGCGACGCCGTACTCGGCCCGGCGGTGCATGTCGTGGGTGCGGATCTGGATCTCGACCGGCCGCCCGCCCGGCCCGACGACGGTGGTGTGGAGGGACTGGTACAGGTTGAACTTCGGCATCGCGATGTAGTCCTTGAACCGCCCCGGGAGGGGCGTCCAGCGGGCGTGCATCGCGCCGAGCGCGGCGTAGCAGTCGCGCACCGAGTCCACGAGGACGCGCACCCCGACGAGGTCGAAGATGTCGTCGAAGTCGCGGCCGCGCACGATCATCTTCTGGTAGATCGAGTAGTAGTGCTTGGGCCGGCCGGTGACCACCCCGCGGATCTTCGCGCTGCGCAGGTCCGACTCGATCTGCTGGCTCACCTGGTCGAGGTACTCGTCGCGGGCCGGTGCGCGCTCGGCGACGAGGTGCTCGATCTCCTCGTAGACCTTGGGATACAGGGTGGCGAAGGAGAGGTCCTCCAGCTCCCACTTGATCGTGTTCATGCCCAGCCGGTGCGCGAGCGGGGCGTAGATCTCCAGGGTCTCGCGCGCCTTGCGCTGGGCGGAGGCCGCGGGGACGTACTTCCAGGTGCGCGCGTTGTGCAGCCGGTCCGCGAGCTTGATGACGAGGACGCGGATGTCCTTGGCCATCGCCACGACCATCTTGCGGACGGTCTCGGCCTGGGCGGCGTCGCCGTAGGTGACCTTGTCGAGCTTGGTGACGCCGTCGACGAGCAGGGCGATCTCCTCGCCGAACTCCTTGCGCAGCGCCTCGAGGGAGTACCCGGTGTCCTCCACGGTGTCGTGCAGCAGCGCCGCGGCCAGGGTGGGCGGGGTCATGCCCAGCTCGGCGAGGATGGTCGCGACGGAGACCGGGTGGGTGATGTAGGGGTCGCCGCTCTTGCGGACCTGCCCGCGGTGGGCCTCCTCGGCGACCTCGTAGGCGCGCACCAGGAGCTGGACGTCGGCCTTGGGGTGGTTCGCCCGGACGGCGCGCAGCAGCGGCTCGATCGCCGGCGGGCTCGTGTGGCCGCGGGAGCCGAGCCAGACAAGGCGAGAGCGCACCCGCGACCCGGGGACGACCGTGTCGGTCGCGCCCGTCTCTCCCGGCGCCGGGATCCGTTCGCCCGCCATTGGAGAATCCTACGGTGCGCCCGGAGGGCCGGACGACCGGCGACGCCGCCTCAGTACACGAGCACCGCGTCGACGTCGTGACCCTCGAGCTTCGAGCGCCCCCCGAGCGCGGCGAGCTCGAGCAGCATGGCCAGGGCGACGACCTCGCCGCCGCTGCGCTCGATGAGCTTGACGGCCGCCGCGCCCGTGCCCCCGGTGGCGAGGACGTCGTCGATGATGAGGACGCGCTGGCCGTCGCGGACGGTCTCGGGCCGCAGCTCCATGCGAGCGGTGCCGTACTCGAGGGCGTAGTCGACACCGATGACGGGCCCGGGGAGCCGCCCGGCCTTGCGCACGGTGATCATGCCGACGCCCAGGGCGTTCGCCAGCGGTGCCGCGAGGATGAAGCCACGGGACTCCAGGCCCGCGACGGCGTCGACCCGACCGCGGTACTTCTCCGCCAGGCCGTCGACGAGGGCCCCGAAGGCGGGCCCGTCGGCGAGGAGCGGGGTGATGTCACGGAACAGCACGCCGGGCGCCGGGAAGTCCGGGATCTCCCGGATGTGCCCACGGACCAGGTCGGTGAGCGAGGTCGGGAAAGCGGTCTGCGGTGCGGCGGTCATCGTCGGCCCTTCTTGCGTCGTCTGGGCTGGGCGTCGTGGCCCTGGTGGTGGCCGGCGACGACCCCCACGCCGGTGAGGTCCTCGGTACGGGCGGCGACGTCCTCGCCGCCCTGCCCCTCACCGGCCGCGGCGCGGCTGCGCGCCCGGTGCTCGAGCACCGAACGGGTGTGCCGGCGGATGGGCTCCGAACGCTCCCGCAGCGTGACCTCGAGGGGCGTGGCGATGAAGATCGAGGAGTAGGTCGACAGCAGCATCCCGACGAACAGTGCCAGCGCGATGTCGCGCAGCGTGCCCGCGCCGAGGAGGAACGCCCCGACGAAGAGGATCGAGGCGACCGGCAGCAGGCCCACGACCGAGGTGTTGATCGACCGCACGAGCGTCTGGTTGACGGCGAGGTTGGCGCCCTCGGCGTAGGTGCGCCGGTGCTGGGTGTACAGGTCCGCGTTGTTCTCGCGGACCTTGTCGAAGACGACGACCGTGTCGTAGAGGGAGTAGCCCAGGATGGTGAGGAAGCCGATGACGGAGGCGGGGGTCACCTCGAACCCGACGAGCGCGTACACCCCGACCGTGGCGACGAGGTCGTGCAGGAGCGCCACGATCGCCGCGACCGACATCGTCCACGTGCGGAAGTAGGCCGCCATGACGAGCGAGACGAGCACCAGGAAGATCACCAGGCCCTGAAGGGCCTTGGCGGTGACGTCCTGGCCCCACGACGGACCGACGAACGTCGCGGTGACGTCCTCCGCCGGTACGCCGTACGCCTCGGCCAGGCCGTCCCGGAGCTGCTGGGTCTCCTCGCTGGTCAGCTCGGCGGTCTGCACCCGCAGCGAGTCGGTTCCGACCGTGGAGATCCGCGGCGGCTCGCCCGACAGCTCGGCGACGACATCGGCCGCGGGCTGCTGGTCGAGGTTGGCGGCGCCCGAGACGGTGAATTGCGAGCCGCCGCGGAACTCGATGCCGAGGTTCATGCCCTTGACCGCGAGAATGAGGACCGAGACGACCACGAGCGCGAGCGCGATGGTGAACCAGGTCCGGCGTCGTCCGACGATCTGGACGGACCGGCGTCCGGTGTAGAGCTCGTTGCCGAGGGAGGACAGGCCGCGCATCAGCGCTCACCGCCTTCCGTGGTGCGGGTGTCGGTGCCCGTGCCGGGCAGGTCGGTGGGGGGTCCGGCGTCCGGCGGTACGCCGGTGTCCGGCCGGGTGTCCTCCGAGCCGGTCCCCTCCCGGGCGGCGGCCCGGGCGCGCGCGGCCGCGCGGCGCTCGGCGATGGTCAGACGGCGGCCGTCCGGTGCGTAGAGCTCGTCGTCGTGAGCGCCGTCGACGTCGTGCGTGGCCCCTGTCGCGGAGGCCGGCGGCACCACGCCCGCCCCGGCGGCGCTCCGGCTGCTCGCGGTGGGAGTCGTCGTCCCGGCGGAGCCCGTCCCGGCAGACCGCGGCTCACCGCCAGCGGCCGAGCCCGTGGAGCCTGCGCCCACCCCCGCCCCCACCAGGGTCCTCTCGGCCGGACGCGCCGCCGTCGCCGGTCGCGCGGCCCGGTCGAACCGGCCCCGGCCGCGGTAGGTCACCGAGCTGGCACCGAGCCGGACGGGGTCCAGACCGGAGAGTCGGTGCCCCTGGCCGAAGAACTGCGTGCGGATGAGCACCCGCATGAGCGGGTGCGTGAAGAGCATGACCACGAGGAGGTCGATGAGGGTCGTGAGGCCGAGGGTGAAGGCGAACCCGCGGACGCCGCCGACGGCCAGGTAGTACAGGACGAGCGCAGCGAGGAAGTTCACCGCGTCGGAGGCCAGGATGGTGCGACGCGCGCGGGCCCAGCCGTGCTCCACCGCGTCGACGAGGAGCCGGCCCTCACGGACCTCGTCCCGGATGCGTTCGAAGTAGACGATGAACGAGTCCGCCGTGATGCCCACCGCGACGATCATGCCGACGACGCCGGGCAGGGACAGGCGGTACCCGACCGTCCACGACAGGATGGTGATGACGAGGTAGGTAAGCAGCGCCGCGATGAGGAGGCTGGCCACGGAGACCAGGCCCAGCCCGCGGTACTGCCAGAACATGTAGAGGATGACCAGGCCGGCACCGATGAGGCCGGCGAGGACGCCGCGCTGGAGCTGCTCGGAGCCGAGCGTCGCGGAGATCTGGTCCTCGGACTGGACCGTGAAGTCCAGCGGGAGCGACCCGAAGTTCAGCTGGTTGGCGAGCGACGCCGCGGTCTCGCGGGTGAAGTCGCCGGAGATCTGGGCCCGGCCGTCGAAGATGGCGTTCTGCATCACCGCGTTGGAGATCACCAGGCCGTCCAGGACGATGCCGAACTGGTTCTGCGGCTCGGGCAGGTCGAGCAGGCGCTGGCTGAACTCGGCGAAGACGTCGGCGCCCTCACCGTCCATCTCGAGTGAGACGACCCACTGCCCCGTGCTGACGCCCTGCTGGTTGACGCCCATGCCCGAGGTGGCGGAGTCGACGTTCGTGCCCTCGAGGGCGGTGGGGCCGAGGATGAACTTCGTGGCACCGTCGTCCGAGCACGCCACCAGCGGGGCGGCGGGGTCGTCCTCGACGCCCCCGGTGAGATTCGCCGGGTCGGTGCAGTCGGTGGTGTAGAAGTCGTAGCTGACCTGCTCGGTGATCCACGCGAGGTCGGAGGACGACGTCGGCTCGGTCGCGGGGTCCGCGGAGAGCTGACCGTCGCCGTCGGCGTCCGACGCGGCGCGGGCCGCGGCCTCGATCTCCTCCTGGGTCGGCGGCGCCGTCGGCTCCTCGGTGGCGGCGTCGGTCGGCTGCTCGGTGGCGGCGTCGGTCGGCTGCTCGGTGGCGGCGTCGGTCGGCTGCTCGGTGGCGGCGTCGGTCGGCTGCTCGGTGGCGGCGTCGGTCGGCTGCTCGCCGGCGGCGTCGGCGGGCGCCTCGGTCTGCCCGTCGGTGAGCTGCTCGGCGGCGGCGTCGGTCGGCTCCTCGGCGGGCTGCTGGGACTCCTCGAAGGCGACCGGGTCGATCGTGCCGGGACCGGCGAGCGTCAGCACCGGCCGGAACCGCAGCTGCGCGGACCGCCGCACGAGGTCGAGGGTCTCCTGCGACGGGGTCCCGGGGAGGGCGACGACGATGTTCTGCCCGCCCTGGCTCGTGATCTCGGCCTCGGTGACGCCGGAGGCGTCCACCCGCTGGCGGATGATCTCGATCGCCTGGGTGATGTCCTCCTCCGTCACCTCCGACCCGTCGGTGGTGGTGGGCGTGAGGATCAGCTGCGTGCCGCCCTCGAGGTCCAGCGCCAGGCGGGGCGCGAAGGACGCCCCGTCCTCCTCGTCGCCGGTGAGCTGGACGCCGGCCACCAGCGATCCGGTGAGGAGGAGGACCAGCAGGGCCAGCAGGCCGAGCGACCGGCCGGGACGGTTCTTCTTCGGGCGTTGCGCCACCGATGTCTTCTCTCGTGCAGGGCGGCGAGGGGCCGCAGGTGCTCGCCCGGACCGGGCGGCAGGTCAGGGGCGCGGGTTCTCGCGGTCGCCGTCGGGTCCGCGGTCGGCCGGGGGCAGCCCGCCGGTCCCGGTGGTGCCCGTGCCGTCGATGGCCGTCGGCGTGCCACCCAGGGCACCGGCGTCGTCGGGGACGACGACGCCGTCGATCTCGCCCTCGTCCTCGTCGGCCGAGGCGTACGGGGGCTCCTTGGCCTCGCGGATCGCGGTCCGGTTCCAGATGGTCTCCACGCCGGAGGGGCTCTCCAGGGTGATGACGTCGCCGTCGATGTCGACGATCTTCCCGAGGAAGCCGCCGATCGTCATGACCCACGTGCCCGGGACGAGCGCCTCCTCGAGCTTCTGCCGGGCGGCGGCCTGCTGCTTCTTCCCGCGTGAGCTGATGAACCACATCATGCCGAGCATGAGGGCGAGGAAGATCAAGATCGAGGGATCCATCGGGAGATGCTCCGGTCGTGTCGAGGACGATGGCCACCTGAGTCTAGGCCACGCCCCGCCGCCGGGGGGAACTCCGCCGCGCGCGTCCGGTGGGTTCCTCGGCACGCGGACGCGCGGTTCGTCCGGCGGGGGCCGCGTGCCGCTCAGACGAAGAGCAGGCCGTCGCCGGGCCGGTCGAGCCCGAGGTGGTCGTACGCGGCCGGCGTGGCCATCCGGCCCCGGGGCGTGCGCACGATCAGACCCTCGCGCACGAGGAACGGCTCGGCGACGGTCTCGACGGTCTCCGGCTCCTCACCGACGGTCACGGCGAGGGTGGTCAGGCCCACCGGGCCGCCGCCGAAGCGGTTGCACAGGGCCTGCAGCACGGCACGGTCGAGCCGGTCCAGGCCGAGCCGGTCGACCTCGAACACGTCCAGCGCCCCGTGGGCGGCAGCGAGGTCGAGCTCGCCGCTGCCGCGCACCTGGGCGAAGTCCTGCACCCGGCGCAGGAGGCGGTTGGCGATCCGCGGGGTGCCCCGCGACCGGGAGGCGAGCTCGGTGGCGGCGTCGTCGTGCAGCGGCGCGCCGAGCAGGCCCGCGCTGCGCCGCAGCACCCGCTCCAGCTCGGCGGGTGAGTAGAACTCGAGATGGCCGGTGAACCCGAACCGGTCCCGCAGCGGGGCCGGCAGCAAGCCGGCGCGGGTGGTGGCGCCGACCACCGTGAACGGCGGGAGGCTGAGCGGGATCGACGTGGCGCCGGGCCCCTTGCCGACGATGACGTCGACCCGGTAGTCCTCCATCGCCAGGTACAGCATCTCCTCGGCGGGCCGGGCGAGGCGGTGGATCTCGTCGATGAACAGCACGTCGCGGTCCTGGAGGGACGACAGGATCGCGGCCAGGTCACCGGCGTGCTGGATGGCGGGCCCGGACGTCAGCCGCAGGGACCCCTCGACCTCGGCGGCGATGATCATCGCCAGGGTGGTCTTGCCCAGCCCCGGCGGGCCGGACAGCAGGACGTGGTCGGGCGGGCTCTGGCGCGCGTTCGCGGCGTCCAGGAGGAGGGAGAGCTGGTCTCGCACGACCTCCTGACCGACGAAGTCGGCCAGCCGCCGCGGGCGCAGCGCGGCCTCGGCGGCCCGTTCGAGGTCGTCCGCCGCGGCGTCGACCACCTCTCGGGCGTCAGCCACGGCGCTGCCCGCCGAGGCTCTGCAGCGCCGCCCGCAGGATCGCCGGGACATCCGAGGGGGCGTCGTCGGCGGTCAGGACGGACTCGACGGCCCCGGCGGCGACCTTCTCGGTCCAGCCGAGCTGGACGAGGGCCTCGACGACGTCGGGGGCCCCGTCGGCCGCAGCCGGTGCCGGGGCCGGCTCCGCGCCCGTCCCGCCCGGGGTGCCGAGCTTCGTCCCGACCTCGAGGACGATGCGCTGGGCACCCTTGCGGCCGATGCCGGGCACCCGCTGGAGGGCGGCGAGGTCCTCCGCCGCGACGGCGCGACGCAGACCGTCGGGGGTGTGCACGGCCAGCATGGCCAGCGCCAGGCGCGGCCCGACTCCGGAGACCGTCTGGAGGGTCTCGAAGACCTCACGCTCGTCGTCGTCGGCGAAGCCGAACAGGGTGAGGGAGTCCTCGCGCACCACCAGCGTGGTCGCCAGGCGGGTCCGGTCCCCCACGCGCAACCCGGCCAGCGTGGTGGGCGTGGCGTGGACGAGCATGCCCACCCCGCCCACGGTGACCACGGCTCGGTCGAGCGTGACGCTCTCGACGGTGCCGGTGACGGCGGCGATCATCGGTGTGGTTCCTCCCGGCGGGCTGCCCGCTCGGCGTGCGGGACGTACAGGTGTACGACCAACCTACAGCTTGGGTGCGACGGCGCCGGCCCGGCGCGCCGACCGCTCGGCCTCGGCCCACGCGCGCTGGGCCGGCGTGAGGCCGGCCCCGGTGGCGCGGGGCAGGGTGTCCGCGCCGCCGTACTGGGCGCGCACCGCCGAGCCCGCCCCGCCGCCGCGCCAGGCGTGGCAGATGGCCAGGGCGAGGGCGTCGGCGGCGTCGGCGGGGCGCGGCCGCTCGGCGAGGCCCAGGATGCGCATGACCATCTCCTGGACCTGCGCCTTCTCGGCACGGCCGTTCCCCGTCACCGCGGCCTTGACCTCGCTCGGCGTGTGCAGCGCCAGCGGCAGGTGCGCGCGGGCGGCCGCGAGCATGGCCACGCCGGCCACCTGGGACGTCCCGGTGACCGAGCGCACGTTCGCCTGGGCGAAGACCCGCTCGACCGCGACGACGTCCGGGCGCAGCGTCGTCAGCCAGCGCTCGATCTCCTCGGCGACGGCGAGCAGGCGCAGGTGCGGGGAGAGCTCGGCGGCCGTGCGCACCACGCCGACCTCGACGAGGTGCACCCGCCGCCCGGCGGCGGTGTCCACGACGCCGAGACCGCAGCGGGTCATGCCGGGGTCGACTCCGAGGATGCGCACCCGCCTACTCTCCCCCGCGGCCCGCCGCCGCGGCGGCACCGGCGCGCCGGGGTGTGCGCGGGGCGGCGGCCACTGCGGCGGTGGACCTCAGTCCTCCTCGTCGAGCGCCGCCATGACCTCGTCGGAGGCGTCGAAGTTGGCGAAGACGTTCTGGACGTCGTCGCTGTCCTCGAGGGCGTCGATGAGGCGCAGGACCTTGCGGGCGCCGTCGAGGTCCACCTCGACCTCCATGGAGGGCACGAACTGCGCCTCGGCGGAGTCGTACTCGATCCCCGCGTCCTGCAGGGCGGTCCGCACGGCGACGACGTCGGTGGCCTCGGAGAGCACCTCGAAGGAGTCGCCGAGGTCGTTGACCTCCTCGGCGCCGGCGTCGAGGACGGCGGCGAGGACGTCGTCCTCGCTGAGCCCGCCGGTCTTGGGCAGGGTGACCACGCCCCGGCGGTTGAACAGGTACGACACCGAGCCGGGGTCGGCGAGGTTGCCGCCGTTGCGGGTGAACGCCACGCGGACGTCGGAGGCGGCGCGGTTGCGGTTGTCGGTGAGGCACTCGACGAGGACCGCGACGCCGCCGGGGGCGTAGCCCTCGTACATGATGGTCTCGTAGTCGGCGCCGCCCGTCTCCGCGCCGGAGCCGCGCTTGACGGCGCGGTCGATGTTGTCGGCCGGCACGGACGACTTCTTCGCCTTCTGGATGGCGTCGAAGAGTGTGGGGTTGCCGGCCGGGTCACCGCCGCCGGTGCGCGCGGCGACCTCGATGTTCTTGATCATCCGCGCGAAGAGCTTGCCCCGCTTGGCGTCGATGGCCGCCTTCTTGTGCTTGGTGGTGGCCCACTTGGAGTGACCGGACACTGTGTGCTCCTCGGAGGTTGCGTGTGCATGGCGAGCGGTCAGGCCGCGTCGCGGACCATGCCCACGAAGTATCGGTGCACCCGCCCGTCCCCCCCGATCTCCGGATGGAAGGCGGTGGCGAGCAGCCTGCCGTGCCGAACCGCGACGATCTTACCGTCGCCGGTGCCGGACGCGCCCGGGGCGCCGGTGCGGGCGAGGACCTCCACGTCCGCCCCGACCTGCTCGACCCACGGGGCGCGGATGAACACCGCGTGCAGGGGGCCCTCCCCCGCTTCGGAGAGCGCCGGCACGGCGAGGTCCTCCTCGAAGGAGTCGACCTGGCGCCCGAAGGCGTTGCGCCGCACGGTCATGTCGATCCCGCCCAGCCCCTCCTGGTCGGCGGTGGCGCCGGCCACCCGGTCGGCCAGCAGGATCATCCCCGCGCAGGAGCCGTACACCGGCAGGCCGGCGGCGATGCGCCCGCGCAGGGGCACGTACAGCTCGAAGGCCTTGAGGAGCTTCTCGATCGTCGTCGACTCCCCACCGGGCAGCACGAGGGCGTCGACGGCGGCGAGCTCGGTCGCCCGTCGCACCGTGACCGGTCGGGCGCCGGCCGCCGCGAGCGCGGCGACGTGCTCGCGCACGTCGCCCTGCAGCGCCAGGACGCCGATCGTGGGGGAAGAAGTCACGGCGGGGGATCCTATACCGGGCTCGGACGGACCCGGCCGGTCGTCCCGCTCACACCGACGACTCGTCGAGGTGCTCGGCCGTCCCGTCCCAGCCGCGCAGCAGCCGGGCGACGATGGCGGGCAGCCCTGCGGGGTAGACGACGACCCCGGCGCCCACCGCCTCCTCCAGCTCGGCCACGTGCCACCAGCGCACCTCGTCGAGGACCTCGCGCTCGAGCTCGGTCCAGCCGGCGTGGCTGACCTCCGTGGCGGTGACGCGCACGAAGAAGAAGTCCTCGTCCTGCCGGCAGGTCACCCGGGCGAAGTCGAACAGGGCGCTGCGGGTCAGGACCGGCCCGAGGAGCTCCTCGGGGCCGACCACCAGCCCGGTCTCCTCGGCCAGCTCGCGCACCGCACCGGCGCGCCCGTCCTCGCCGGCGTCCACGCCGCCGCCGACGGTGAACCACCACGAGCGGGTCACCTCGCCGGAGTCGTGCCCACGGACGAGGAGGACCCGGTCCTCCTCGTCCGCGACGATCACGCGGGCGGCGCGACGGTACGGGATGCCGTCCGGCCCGGGCACCCAGTCGGGGCTCAGCCCGTAGGTCTGCGGGTCAGGCATGCGCCCGGGCGGTCACCAGCCGCGCTCGGCGAGACGGTGCGGGACGGGGATGTCGTCCACGTTGATGCCGACCATGGCCTCGCCCAGCCCGCGGGAGACCTCGGCGATGACATCCGGGTCGTCGTAGAAGGTCGTCGCCCGCACGATCGCCGCGGCCCGCTGGGCGGGGTTGCCGGACTTGAAGATGCCCGAGCCGACGAACACGCCCTCGGCGCCGAGCTGCATCATCATCGCGGCGTCGGCCGGGGTGGCGATGCCGCCGGCGGTGAAGAGTACCACGGGCAGCTTGCCGGACCCGGCGACCTCCTTGACGAGCTCGTACGGCGCCTGGAGCTCCTTCGCGGCGACGAAGAGCTCGTCCTCGGGCAGGTTCTGCAGGCGGCGGATCTCCTGGCGGATCTGGCGCATGTGCGTGGTGGCGTTGGAGACGTCCCCGGTGCCGGCCTCGCCCTTGGAGCGGATCATCGCGGCGCCCTCGGTGATGCGGCGCAGCGCCTCGCCCAGGTTGGTGGCCCCGCAGACGAAGGGGACGGTGAAGCGCCACTTGTCGATGTGGTTGGCGTAGTCGGCGGGGGTGAGGACCTCGGACTCGTCGACGTAGTCCACGCCGAGCGCCTGGAGGACCTGGGCCTCGACGAAGTGGCCGATGCGGGCCTTGGCCATCACGGGGATGGAGACGGCGGCGATGATGCCGTCGATCATGTCGGGGTCGCTCATGCGCGAGACCCCGCCCTGCGCGCGGATGTCGGCGGGCACCCGCTCGAGGGCCATGACGGCCACGGCGCCCGCGTCCTCGGCGATCTTGGCCTGCTCGGGGGTGACGACGTCCATGATGACGCCGCCCTTGAGCATCTCGGCCATCCCGCGCTTGACGCGGGCGGTGCCCTGCTGGGGCGCGGCGGCCGGCTCGGTGGCGAACTCGTTCTCAGACACGGTGACCTCGGGGGAAGGGCGGATGGAACCTCACCAGTCTAGTCGCGGCGCGCGGCGAACCCCGCCCGCGCCGAGACCACCTGCTCGAGCAGGTGCTGCTCGTCCAGGCGCGCACCGATGTCGTACCGGCCGGTCAGGGCCCGCTGTCGTGCGAAGGCCAGGGAGGTGGCGGTCCGCTGGAAGTCCTTCATGGCGCCGGCGGCGCCGCGCCGGGCGGCCCAGGCGCGGGCGTCGCGACGGGCGGGCATCGAGGTGAGCATCTCCACCTCGAAGGGGGCGAACCAGCCGGCCCGGGCGTACTCCCCCAGCCGCCGCGCGATGGTGCGCTGCTCCGCGCGGCGGAGCGCCAGGACGAGCAGGATCGCGACGGCGAAGAGCGGCACCTGGATGGTCCAGTACACGCTCTCGTGGACGGCCATGACGGCCGACCCGTTCCACAGGGCGTGCAGGGCGACGGCGCCGGCCCACCCGAGCGGGGCGAGCCACACCCACGAGCCGCGGCTGCGGGTACGGCTGGCCAGGCCCAGCGCCAGCCCGGTACAGGCCGTGAAGGTGACGTGGGCGAAGGGGCCCTGGATCGCCCGGGCGAAGAAGACCTGCCCGAGCGCCTGCTCGTACTGGACGAAGTAGAGGATGTTCTCGGTGAAGGCGAACCCGGCGGCCACGACCGACCCGTAGACGATGCCGTCCACCGGGCCGTCGAAGTAGCGGCGGCGCAGCAGGAAGATGAGGAGGACGCCGACGCCCTTGGCACTCTCCTCCACCAGGGGCGCACCCACGACGGCGCCGAGGACCGAGGCGGTGGTGTCGTCGCCCGTGGTGGACAGGACCGAGAAGGTGAACAGCTCGTTGAACACGAGCGAGACCGCGGTGGAGACCCCGGCGCCCCACATCAGGGCGGTGAGCAGCAGGCTCCGTGGCTCGGGCTCCCAGCGGTCGACCCAGCGCACGGCGCCGAGGACGACCAGGAGGGGCACGAACGCCAGCGCCCCGGCCATGGCCGTGGAGGTCGCCCCGCCCACCCCCATGATGAGGGTGATCATCCAGTAGACGCCGGCCAGGCCGAGGGCGATGCCGAGGACCTCGACGACGAGCAGGGTGCGGCCCGGGGGCCGGCGCGGCGTCCAGCCACCGACCGTGGGCGGTGCGCCCGGCGCGGGGGCGATCGCCGGACGGCCTGGCCTGCCCGGCGGGATCTGCTGTGGCCCGCTCGTCGTCATGGCCACACCCTAGGTCTCCGGCCCCGCAGGGCCGGCTCAGCGCTGCGGCAGGACGTCGTCCATGTCGAAGGGCTCCGGCAGGGGCGCCCGGCCGGCGAGGTGGAAGACCCGCACGACCGGGTCGGTGCGCAGCCGCCGGACCTGCTCGACGTGGGCGTTGTGGAAGCGGCGCGCCAGCTGCAGCCGGTACCAGGCGTGCTCGAGCCGCTCGAGCGGTTCCGCGGCACGCGGGTCGGCCGCGAGCTCGGCCCGGTCGGCCGGCTCCCCCAGCACGGCCCGGAGGGTGCGGCTGAGCTCGCTCTCGACCAGACCGCGGTCGGCCGCGGCGTCCCGCGCGTCGGCGCCGGTGAGGACGTCCGCCTCCGGGAAGCCCTCGAGACCGTCGGCGACCACCCCGCCGGGGGCGGCGTCGGCGGCCCGCAGCGCCACGTCCGTCACGGCGAGGGCCTCGGCGGGGTCGAGCGCCCCGCACGCGGCCAGCTCGCTGGCCGCCGCGGCGCGGCGCGCCAGCTGGGCGTCGAGGGTGACCCGTGAGCGCAGGACGGTGCGGTGGAGCCGGTCGACGCGCGCCGCCAGGCGCAGCAGCGCCACCCCCGCCAGGACGACCAGCAGGACGCCGACGAGCACCCACTCGGTCACACCCACGCGTCCTCACCGCCCGTCGTGGCGGCCCGCAGGCGGCCGAACATCGTGCGCGAGCGCGGGTCCTCCCGCACGCGGGCGTGCGTGGTGGACATCGCCATCTCGTACACGGCGAGGATCTGGTCGGTGACCGTGGACCAGTCGTACCGGCGCGCCGCGACCGCCCCGCGGGCCGCCAGCTCCCGCGCGGCCGACCGGTCGGAGAGGACGTCGACGAGGGCGTGGGCGAGGCTGTCGGAGTCGCCGCGGCGGAAGAGCCGACCGTGCGCCCCGCCGTCAAGGACGGCCTGGAACGCCGGGATGTCGGAGGCGACGACGAGCGTCCCGGCGCTCATGGCCTCGACCAGGACGATGCCGAAGCTCTCCCCGCCGGTCTGCGGTGCGACGTACGCGTCGACCGAGGCGAACAGGGCCGCCTTCTCGGCGTCGCTCACACCGCCGAGGAACTCCACGGACTCCCCCGCGGTGGCGAGCAGGGCCCGCTCGTCCTCGGCGTCGCCGCGGCCGGCGACGAGGAACCGGGCGCCCGGCACCCGCGCCAGCACGGCCGGGACGGCGGCGGCGAGCACCGGCAGGCCCTTGCGCGGCTCGTCGAGGCGGCCGAGGAACGCCACGGTCGGACGCTCGTCGGTGCCGGTCCAGCGCGGGTCGGTCGGCGCGCCGGCGAACCGGTCGACGTAGACCCCGTTGGGGACGACGACGGCGTCACCGCCCAGGTGCTGGACGAGGGTGCGGCGGGCCTCCTCCGACACGGCGATGCGGGCGGTGAGCTTCTCGAGCATGGGGCCGACGACCGGCGAGACGGCCTGGAGCGCGCGGGAACGCTCCATGGAGCTGTGGAAGGTGCCCACGACCGGGCCGTCCGCCACCCACAGCGCGAGCATGCTCAGGGAGGGGTTCATCGGCTCGTGCAGGTGGAGCAGGTCGAAGTCGCCCTGCTGCACCCAGCGCCGCAGCTTCGCACCCGCTACGGGCCCGAACGTCACCCGCGCGACGGAGCCGTTGTACGGGATGGGGATCGAGCCGCCGGCGGGGACGACGTAGTCGGGGACCTCGGTGTCCTCGTCGGCGGGTGCCAGGACGCTGACGACGTGGCCGCGCGTGGTGAGCTCCTCCGCGAGGTCGCGGACGTGGAACTGCACGCCCCCGGGGGCGTCGAAGGAGAACGGGCAGACGATGCCGATGCGCATCAGCGCCCGCCTGCCGCTGGTGCGCCGTCAGCGGGTGTCTCGTTCTCGCGGCCGTCCGGGGGCGTCTCGTTCCCACGGCCGTCCGGCGGTGTGGCGGTCCCGCCGTCCGGCGTCGGCCGGGGAGCCGCCTGACGCGCGAGCCGGTCCGGGTCGAGGTCGGCGAGGAAGACCTTCTGGAGCATGTGCCACTGGTCGGGGTGCGCAGCGACGCCCGACGCCACCGCGTCCACCCAGCGCTGGGTCAGCTCCGCCACGGAGGGCCGGGGCGCGCCGGGGGCCGAGCCCGGCCAGACCTCGACGAACTCGATGGCGATGCCCCACCCCGTGCCGGCCGCACGGCGGCGGGCGCCCCGGAGCCGCTCGTGACGGATCGTCGCCACGAACAGCGGACGCCCGGTGGCCAGGGCGAGGGCGGCCGGACCCGGGGCGAACCGGGCGCGGTGGCCGAGGAGGTCGACGTCGACGCCGGTCCGGGAGAGGTCGCGGTCCGCCAGGAGGGGGACCACGCTGGCCGAGCCGCGGGTGTGGCGCAGCAGCTCGCGGAAGGTCGAGCCGTCCTTCTCCAGCGGGATGATCGTCATTCCCAGGGAGGTCCGGAACTCGAGGAAGCCCTGGAAGATCTCCTCCGGCTCGAGGTGCTCCGCCACGGTGACCACCGGCCCGAGGAACTTCGTCGCCCACGCGCCTGCGAGGTCCCAGTTCCCGGTGTGACCCAGCGCCAGGACCGCCGACCCCATGGTGAGGGCCTCCCGGATCGCCCCGTCGCCGGTGGCACGCACCCGCGCCGCGAGGTCGTCCGGTCCCAGGGCGGGCAGCCGGAAGGACTCGCAGTAGTACCGCATGTACGCCCGCATGCCGGCCAGGGACAGGCGCAGCAGCCCCGCACGCCCGACGTCGGGGCGGACGCGGGACAGGTTGCGCTCGAGCTGACGGACCCCGCCGACGCGCGCCGCCCAGGCGCCGATCGCTACGAGGTCGAACGCGGCGCGGGCGACCGGCTCCGGCAGGGCCCGCACGCCGGCGTCGGCGAGGACGAAGAGCCGGACGACGTCGAGCCTCATGCGCCGCTCCGGGGCCTGGCCCCGCCCACGGCCTGGACGTAGACGGTCCGCATGCGCTGGACCACGGTGACGGCGCTGGCGACGGCGAGCAGTGCCAGCGCACCCGTCATGACGGCCGCCGGGAGCCCGAGCCCGACGAGCAGGGTGGCCACCAGGACGACGAGGAGGCGGTCCGCGCGCTCGGCGAGGCCGACGTCGGCGGTCATGCCCAGGCCCTCGGCCCGCGCCTTGGCGTAGGGCACCACGGACCCCAGGACGAGCGCGGCCAGGGCGAACCCCGCGGTCCACGCCCGCAGCGGGCCCTCCAGGTGGGTCAGGGACCACAGCAGGACGCCCGAGAAGATCGCGGCGTCGGCGATGCGGTCCATGGTGGAGTCGAGGAACGCACCCCACCGGCTCGCCCGGTTCAGCAGGCGGGCCATCTGACCGTCGAGGTTGTCGGCCAGCACCAGCGCGCCGAGCAGCAGGGCGCCGGACGTCAGCCGCCCGGAGGGGAGGAAGGTCAGTGCCACGGTGGTGGACAGGACCGTCCCGCCGACCGTGACGACGTCGGGACTGATCCCGCGCCTCACGAGGCCGCGGGCCGCGGGGCCGAAGACGGCGGTGGCGAAGCCCCGCCCGTTTCGCGAGAGCACCATCAGCGCGCCACCGACCCCGCCCACGAGGCGGCGATGAGGTCCCGGGTCTCGCCGAGGACCTGCGGCAGGGCCTTGGTGCCGGCGATGATCGGGAAGAAGTTGGCGTCCCCGCCCCAGCGCGGCACGACGTGCTGGTGCAGGTGCCCGGCGATCCCGGCGCCGGCGGCGGGTCCTTGGTTCATCCCCAGGTTGAAACCGTGCGGGGCCGAGACGTCCCGCAGGACCCTCATCGCGGCGGCGGTGAGGGCCCCGACCTCGTCCCGCTCGGCGTCGGTGAGCTCGGTGAGGTCCGCGACGTGACGGTACGGGCACACCAGGACGTGGCCGGGGTTGTAGGGGTAGAGGTTGAGGACGACGTAGCCCGTCACGCCGCGGTGGACGATGAGGGACTCGGCGTCCTCGCGGCCGGGTGCCGTGCAGAACGGGCACGCCGCCTCGCCGTCGTCCTCCGGCTTGTCCTGGCCGCCCACGTAGACCATCCGGTGGGGCGTCCAGAGGCGCGCGAAGGCGTCCGGCACGCCGGCGTGGTCGCTCGCCCGCTCGGCGTCGGTCACACCTGCTCCCGGCTGGCGATGGCGGCGAGGATCTCCTCGATCGCCTCCGGCACGGGGACGCCGTTGCGCTGGGTGCCGTCGCGGTAGCGGAAGGACACCGCCCCCGCCTCGACGTCCTCGCCACCGGCGATGAGGACGAACGGCACCTTCTCCTTGGCGGCGTTGCGGATCTTCTTGCCGAACCGGTCGTCGGAGGCGTCGAGCTCGGTGCGCACACCTCGCGCGCGGAGCTGGTCCAGGACGCCGCGGAGGTAGTCGTCGAAGACGTCGGCGACGGGCACGCCCACCACCTGGACCGGCGCGAGCCACGCCGGGAACGCGCCCGCGTAGTGCTCGAGGAGCACGCCGAAGAAGCGCTCGATGGAGCCGAAGAGCGCCCGGTGGATCATGACCGGCCGCTGCCGCGAGCCGTCCGGGGCGGTGTACTCGAGCTCGAAGAGCTCGGGCTCGAAGAAGTCGAGCTGGATCGTCGAGAGCTGCCAGGTCCGGCCGATCGCGTCCTTGGCCTGGACGGAGATCTTGGGACCGTAGAACGCCGCACCGCCCGGGTCCGGCACCAGCTCGAGGCCCGACGCCGTCGCGACCTCCTCGAGGGTGCGGGTCGCCTCCTCCCAGGTGGCCTCGTCACCGACGGACTTCTCGGGGTCCCGGGTGGACAGCTCGAGGTAGAACTCCTCGAGCCCGTAGTCCTTGAGGAGCTCGAGGACGAACGAGAGCAGGCCGGCGAGCTCGTCCTTCATCTGCTCGCGGGTGCAGTAGATGTGGGCGTCGTCCTGCGTGAAGCCGCGCGCCCGGGTCAGTCCGTGCACGACCCCGGACTTCTCGTACCGGTAGACGCTGCCGAACTCGAACAGGCGCAGCGGGAGCTCGCGGTAGGACCGGCCGCGGGAGTTGTAGACGAGGTTGTGCATGGGGCAGTTCATGGGCTTGAGGTAGTAGTCCTGGCCCTGCTTGGTGACGTTGCCCTCGGCGTCGCGCACCTCGTCCAGGTGCATGGGCGGGTACATCCCCTCCGCGTACCACTCCAGGTGGCGGGAGGTCTCGAAGAGCTGCGCCTTGGTGATGTGCGGGGTGTTGACGAAGGAGTAGCCCGCCTCGACGTGGCGACGGCGCGAGTACTCCTCCATCTCCATGCGGATCATGGCGCCCTTGGGGTGGAAGACGGGCAGGCCGGAGCCGATCTCGTCCGGGAAGGAGAACAGGTCCAGCTCCGAGCCGAGCCGGCGGTGGTCACGCCGCTCGGCCTCGGCCAGGCGGTCGGTGTAGGCCCTGAGCTCGTCCTTGGACGGCCACGCCGTGCCGTAGACGCGCTGGAGCTGCGGGTTCTTCTCGCTGCCCCGCCAGTAGGCCGCCGCCGAGCGCATGAGCGCGAAGCCGTTGCCGATGAGCCTGGTCGAGGGCAGGTGGGGCCCGCGGCACAAGTCCTTCCAGGCCACCTCTCCCCCACGGCGGACGTTGTCGTAGATCGTCAGCTCGCCGCCGCCGACCTCCACCGAGGCCCCCTCGGCGACCTCGCCGGCGCCGGCCGGCCCCTTGAGCCCGATGAGCTCGAGCTTGTAGGGCTCGTCGGCCAGCTCGGCGTGCGCCTCCGCCTCGGTCACCACACGGCGCCGGAAGGTCTGCCCCTCGCGCACGATCCGGTTCATCTGCTTCTCGAGATCCTTGAGGAGCTCGGGCGTGAAGGGCACCTCGACGTCGAAGTCGTAGTAGAAGCCGTCGGTGATCGGCGGGCCGATCCCCAGCTTGGCGTCGGGGTCGACCTGCTGGACGGCCTGGGCGAGGACGTGGGCGGCGGAGTGCCGCAGGATCGCCAGGCCGTCCGGGCTGCCGATCGTCACGGACTCCACGACGGCGCCGGCCGGCAGCGCGGCGAGCTCGGTGTCGAGGTCCCTGAGCTCGCCGTCGACCCGGAGGGCGACGACGTCGCGCCGGTCGGTGAACAGCTCGGTGCCCGTGGTGCCACCGGTGACCGTCCGCGGGGTGCCGTCGATGGTCAAAGGGTGGTCGGTACCCACGGTGTGCTCCTGCTCGTCCTGCGGAAAAGGTCGTCTCGATCGTACCGACGCCGGGGACCTGCACGGGCGGTCGCCGCGGCGCCGTGGCGGATGCGTGCCGGCGGGGCTTGTCGGAGAGCACCGCGGTAGGGCGTGTGCCGGCGGGCCGCCTCCGGGACCTCCGTGGGCCTCTGGTGGGCCTACGTCCCGCCTCTTGCCGGGCGCGAACTCGACGGACTGGAGTCCCACGCGCGGTCTGCGCTGGAACCGAGACCAGTCTACCGAGGAGCGGTTCGGGTCAGCGAGAATGGAGTCTGCGCCCCCTTGACCCCCAGATCAAGGCGCCCCATCCACACCCGTCCGGACCAGTACATGACCGCAGGTCGATGTTGATGACCGACGCCGGCCGACGCTCCCGAACGGCGGCGACCGATGCCTCATGGTTACATTTTCGGCTACACGCACCTCCTGCCCGAGGCCACCGTCCCCACTCGCCTGCCGTTGAAGAGAGACCTTGGCCAGCGCACACCACATGGTCGGCCGAGCCATGGCCCTGGGGAATCTCCATGTGCTCGTCGCCGAGCGTTTGCGCACGTACGCGCGGGCGAGAGCCCGCGAAGAGCGGGATGGGGCTCCGCCGCTGATTCGCACCCGCCCTGGATGACTGCTACCACGACCGAAACGCCGAAGTCGCCGGTACCTATGACCGCGCCTGACTCTCGCCGCCCGGGACCACCGGGAGGCCGCCGCCGCGATCCTGGGCGCCCGGGCCAGCTGCCGCTGGCCGCCGACGACGACACTCGCGAGCTGCGTGACCGCTTGTACTCGGCCGAGGTGATCACGATCGTCGAGCTGTGATCTCCAGGGAGGTTGTACCGCCCAGTGGCGGTGAGTCGGGCTGACAGGTGAAGGCCTCCGGTAGTGAAGTGGAGCGGTCGAGGAACCGCTTCACCAAGCAGGAGGCCTTCGTGTCCCACGCTAACGCTGCCCTGACCCCGCGTGCCCGGTTGCGGCTCGCCCTGCTCGTCCTCGAGTCCGGCTGGAGCTACGCCGCGGCGGCCAAGATGTTCATGGTTTCCCCGCGGACAGCGAAGAAGTGGGCTGATCGGTACCGCGCCGAGCGCAAGACCGCGATGGTGGACCGCAGCTCGCGTCCGCGCTCCAGCCTGACGAGAACAGACCCCGACCTAGTGCGCATCGGTTGCGGTTGCGGTGGCGGCACCGGCTGGGGCCGGTCCAGATCGCCGGCCGGCTGGGGATGCCGGCCTCGACCGTGCACGCGGTGCTGATGTGGTACCGGATCAACCGGCTCTCCTTCATCGACCGGGTCACCGGGGAGCCGTTGCGGCGCTACGAGCACGACCACCCCGGCTCGTTGATCCACGTCGACGTCACCAAGTTCGGCAACATCCCGACGGGGGCGGCTGGCGCTACGTCGGCAAGCGGCAGGGCGACAAGAACAAGGCCAAGACTGCACTGCGGACCGGCAGGACCGACACGGGCATCCGAAGATCGGCACCGCGTTCGTGCACACGGTCATCGATGACCACTCCCGCCTGGCCTACGCCGAGATCTGCGGCGACGAGAAGGCCGTCACCGCCATCGGGTGCTCCGGCGAGCGGTGGCGTGGTTCGCCGACCACGGCGTCGCCGTCGAGCGGGTCCTGTCCGACAACGGCTCGGCCTACAAGTCTCATCTCTGGCGTGACGCGGAGCACCATTCTCACGCCCGACAGGGCGCACCCGCCAGGGGCGCAGGAGAACTAACCGGGCCGGTCTGGCCGCGAGCCCGGCTCGGTGGCCAGGTTGATCCGTCCCCCGGGGCGCCGGTACTCCCCCGCTTGTCGCTTGCAGTTGCTCATGCGTTCCCGGACCTGCCGTCGTCGGCCGCCCGTCTCCTCCCGGGTCAAGATACGGAGGCGCTACATCCGGATGTGCCGCGTCTCAGCGGCTGGCGTCCGTTATGCGGCGATGCTGTGGCGCCGGACCCTGGTAGCCGACCGCCCGGCGACCGGGTCGTCATCGCCGCGGGCCAGGGCCAGGGTTTCGACGACGACGACCCGGTCGCGGCGGTCCTCGTCGGTGATGGCGCGCCCGCTGCTGCTGTCCCTCCTTGGGGTCACCGTGCAGGTGTGCGGCGCTGCTCGCGGGCGATCGACCAGCCAGCGTTGTTGTCGGCCCTCACTGATCAGATCACCGAATATCTCGCCACGATCGACGCGAAGGTCGACGACGTACGCTGCGCCCAGAAGGACTAGACGACTTAGGTCGTCTTGGTCGGCTCCAGCACGCGTGCCGCGATCATCGCCCCGATCGGCAGGGCGGAGGTCGCGGCGGGGGACGGGGCGTTGGCGACGTGCAGCTGCCGCGGCGTGTGCCGCAGCAGGAAGTCCTGCACCAGCGTCCCGTCCGCCAGCACCGCCTGCGCACGGATGCCGGCGGGATGGGGCCGCAGGTCCGACAGCCGCAGGGACGGGCAGTACCGCCGGCACTGGCGCAGGTAGCCGGGGCGGAACACCGAGTTGGCCACCTCCGCCGCCCCGGTGCGCAGGTTCGCGCGGGCGACCCGCCACATGCCCGGGAACCTCGCGTAGTCGAGCACGTCGGGCAGTGAGACGGCGCCCTTGCGGTAGCCCTCGCGGGCGAGGCCGAGGACGGCGTTGGGGCCCACGGTGATCCGGCCGTCGATGGTCGGGCTGAGGTGGACACCGAGGAACGGCAGCGCCGGGTCCGGCACCGGGTAGATCAGGTGCTCGACGAGACCCGTGCGCTCCGCGGGCAGCTCGAAGTACTCCCCGCGGAACGGCACGATACGGAAATCCGGCGCCAGGCCGCCCATCCGGGCGACCCGGTCGGCCTGCACGCCGGCGCACGCGACCAGCCGCCCAGCCCGGAACTCCTGGCCGCCGGCCACGACCCGCACGGCGTCATCGTCCTCCGTGATGCGCGTGACGGCGGTGCCGGTCAGTATCCGGCCGCCGGCGGCGCGCACGCCCTCGGCCATCGCCCGGGCCACCCGCCGGTAGTCCACGATCCCGGTCGCCGGCACCAGCAGCGCCTCGCGGCCGGTCACGTTCGGCTCCAGCTCGCGCAGCCGGGCAGCGTCCACGGGCTCGACCTCGATGCCGTTCTCCGCGGCGCGGCCGCGCAGCGCGCGCAGGCGCGCCACCTCCGCGTCGTCCGTGGCGACCACGAGCTTGCCCACCGTGCGGAACGGGATGCCGTGCTCGGTGCAGAACTCCTTGGTGGCGGCCTCGCCCGCCCGGCACAGGCGCGCCTTGAGGGAACCAGGCGCGTAGTAGATCCCGGCGTGGATCACCCCGGAGTTGTGCCCGGTCTGGTGCGCGGCGAGCGCCCGCTCCTTCTCGATCACCAGCACCGAGGCGCCCGGCCGACGGCGCTGCAGGTCACGTGCCGTTGCGAGGCCCACGATGCCCCCACCCACCACGAGGAAGTCGTAGCTCGACACGGCGCTCACCGTCCCCGGCAGGTCGCGGCCGGGCCGGAAGCCCCGGGCTCCGCCGTCCGGGAAGCACGTGACACGACGACCTCCTTGCGGGCGACGACGCGTGCGCCGCCGCGGCGGGGTGCCCCGCCGCACCAGCATTATGTCGCCGGTGGGGGCGGCAGGCGCGAATCGACCACGGAACCTGTGAACCTGGGAGAGAGTCGCTCGAGCCATCGAGGGCCTGACGCCCGGCTACCTCGCACTCGTCATGGCGAGCGGGATCGTCCCGATGGACCTGCAGCTGTGCGGGTACACCAACCTGTCGGACGCGCTGCTCGTTGCCTACGCGGTGGCCTGCGCCGTTCTCGTCGTCATCGCGCCGCGGCGGCGCGCACGGCGCCGACAAGTCTGTGCGGCGAGGCGAGTGTGACGTTGGCGCACACGCGGGGCTCGCCGTCGGGCCCGGCGCCGAGGTGGTACGAGAGTCGCTGGGCGAGCCAGCGCTCGACGCCGCGGGTGGGCACGGCTACGACGTCGGTGGTGAACGGCTCCTCGGGCGGCTCCCAGCGGGGCGGGTGGGTGGCGGACGAAGCGTTCGGGATGGGCGGCGGGCTCGTCCCGGCCGGTGACGCCTCGCGAGAGCGCGGTCTGATGTTGCTGTCCACGCGCTCGTTGAAGGTGACCGAGAGGATGTACTCGTCCTGGGATGCGTTGTAGGCGTCGACAAGGTTCTTCTCCAGGGCGGCGCGCTGGGCGGGGGTTGCACCCCTGAACCACATCTCGAGCGACTCGCGGTTGTTCCCTGCCGCTGAGCCCTGATCCGTAAGTTCTTGGGTGGCCCGGGAGGGCTGGGTGTGGCTGAGCCTTGATCGCCCGTTGATGGCTCCGATGGATTGGCCGCCCGGTTCCTCCTGGGGCGCCTTGACTGCTGATTGAGATGCGCGTCCTGTTCGCTGTTTACGGATGTCGGCGGGGTGTTCCTTCGGGCCATGGCAATCGCTCGTGTGCTCGAAGGAGGAGTTGATGAAGCAACGGATCGCGCTCGGGGTGGGCTGGTGTCGACGTCGGTAAGGGTCATCACTGGATCTGCCTGATCGACGAGGCCGGCACCACAGTCTGGTCGACGAAGGTGGTCAACGACGAGGCCGCCATCCTCGACGCGATCGCCGGCGTCCTTGGCCACGCCGACGAGGTCGTCTGGGGAGTAGACGTCACCGGGACCATGTCGGGACTGCTGCTGGCACTGCTGGCAGCCCACGGTCAGCGGGTGAGATACGTCCCCGGCCGCACGGTGAACCAGATGGCCAGCGCCTACCGCGGTGAGGCCAAGACCGACGCCCGCGATGCCTACGTCATCGCCGAGACCCTTCGACACCGCGGCGATCTACAGGACGTCGAGGTCGCCACCGCGCTGGTGACCGAGCTGCGGCTGCTGGTCACCCACCGCACCGACCTGGTCGGTGACCGGGTCCGCGTGGTCAACCGGCTCCGCGACGTGCTCAGCGGCTACTTCCCTGCGCTGGAGCGGTCCTTCGACTACGCCCATAGCCGGGGTGCGTTGGTCCTGCTGACGGGCTACCAGACGCCGCAGGCGATCCGCCGGACGGGTGAGTCGCGGTTGCGGGCATGGCTGGTCAAGCGGACCAGCGAGGAGAAAGAAGACCCACCTTTGCGGCCAGGTCATCTTTCGTCGACGGCGGCTCCGACGTCGTGATCCGCGGAGCCACCACCTGGTAGGCCGTCTCACCGCCCGTCCTCGCGCCGACAGCGATGCGCGAGGCCCGGGGCGGTCGGGCCCGCGCGACGGCCTCAGGCCTTGACGGCGAGCACAGGGACATCGACCGAGAGCAGGATCTTCTGGGCGTTGCTGCCCAGCACGAGCTTGCCCACGGGCGAGCGCCTGCGCAGTCCGATGACCACGAGGCTCGCGCCGAGCTCGCCGGTGATTGCCTGGAGCTCGTCGGCGACGTCGTTGCCGCGCACGAGCTGGCGCACCTGGCCCTCCACGCCGGCACGGGCGAGCTCGGCACGTACCTCGTCGAGCTCATCCTCAGTGGCCAGCAATGGGTCGGCGTAGGCCTCTCCAGCGGAGACGTTGAGCACGAGCAGGTCCTCGGCGTGGGTCTGGGCCTCGAGGATGGCGCGGGCGAGCGCCGCCCTGCCCTCGGGCTTGGTGGTGTAGCCGACGACGATCGTCATCGTGGTCCTCTCTCGGCGGGCGCGGTGGGGTTCGGGCGGGTCGGGCGGTGAAGAACTCAGCTCTGGACGTCCGGCGGCAAGGCGCGCCGGGCGGCAACGGCGCTGCTCACCACGTGGTCCTGCATGATGCGGTCGACGGCCTCGGGATCCCGCCCCACCAGCGCGTCGAAGATGGCGCGGTGCTCGACCGCTGCCTGCGCCGGCCGGCCCGGGTCGCTCGTCGCCCAGGCCTTGTAGCGGTCGACGTGCCCACGGATCTCGTGGAGCAGCTGGCTGCACCAGGGATTGTCGGCCGCCTCGGCGACAGTGGCGTGGAACTCCCGGCCGAGGCGCAGGATCTCGGACTCGTCGCCCTTCGCGCGGTCCATGCGGTCCAGCAATATATCGAGGTGGGACCGCACCTCGGGCGTCATGCGCAGGCAGGCGTCGCGGGCGAGCAGCCCCTCGAGCCGGGCACGGATATCGAAGATGCGGTCGAGATCCTCGCGCCGCAACGGCGCGACGCGCAGGCCGCCGGAGAGCTGCCGGTGGACGAGCCCCTCAGCGAGCAGCAGGCGCAGGGCCTCGCGCACCGGCGTTCGGCTCACGTTCAGCCGCTCGGCGAGGGCGGGCTCGGTGAGCCGCTCACCCGGGCCCAGCGTCCCGTCGATGATCTGGCCGCGGACCGTGGCGTACACGGTCTCCAGTCCCGTCCCCCGTCGGACGTTGGCGCTCGACATGGCGGCAGTGTGGCAGAAAATGTCGGTCTTGCATACACGCATACACCGCGGTACGTTCCCGGCAGCACCCGGGTCGGAATCGCACGGATGGCCAGGGGCATGACAGCTGACAACGATGTCCAGTCGAACCGGAAGGTGCCACCTCATGCGCTCTCGCCGCACCCTTGGCCTCCTCGCCCTCACCGCCACCGCCCTCACACTCTCCGCCTGTGGCGGCGGCACCGACCCCGATGATGGCGGCACCGCCGGTGGCGAGACGTCCACCACAGCCGCCGGCAGCGACGAGGCCGCCGAGCCGATCGCCCAGCTGGAGATCATCGCGCCCGCCGCCCCGGGCAGCGGGTGGGACCAGACCTCCCGCGCGGTGCAGGAGGGGCTGCAGGCAGAGTCGCTCGCCGAGCAGGTCACCGTCACCAACGTCCCCGGTGCGTCCGGCACGGTCGCACTCGCCCAAGTGGCCCCGCAGACCGGCAAAGAAGGCCTGTGGATGGCGTCCGGACTGGCGATGATGACCGGCGTCGTCACGAACAACTCCGACGTCACGCTCGACGAGGTCACCCCGCTGGCGCGGCTCATGGGCGAGTACGAGCTCATCGTGGTGCCGGCCGCCTCGGAGTTCCAGACCCTCGAGGACCTCCTGACCGCCATCGAGGAGGACCCCGCGTCCGTGCCGATCGCAGGCGGCTCGGCGGGCAGCGCGGACCACCTCTTCCTCGGCCTCCTCGCCCAGGAGCGCGGCATCACCCCGAGCGACCTCAACTACGTCCCGTTCTCCGGCGGCGGCGAGGCGACGACGGCGCTGCTGGGCAACCAGGTGTCAGCCGGCATCGCGGGCACCGGCGAGTTCCAGGCTCAGGTCGAGGCCGGCGAGCTCCGCCCCCTCCTCGTCTCCTCCCTCGAGACCGTCGAGTCGGTGCCGGACGCCCCGACCCTCGCCGACGAGGGGCTCGAGGACCTGGAGTTCTACAACTGGCGCTCGATCACCGCCCCGGCCGACCTGCCGCAGGAGACCATCGACCAGTACGTCGCCACCCTGGACGCCCTGCACGACTCCGAGACGTGGCAGCAGACCGTCACCGACAACGCCTGGGAGGACGTCTACATCTCGGGCGAGGAGTTCGCCTCGTGGATCGAGGAGGAGAACGCCCGCGTCACCGAGGTGCTCGAGGGCCTCGGTCTGGTCCAGTGACGGCCGACGGCGGAGCCCACGCGGCCCCGCCGGAGACCCGCCCCGCCCCGGCGGGGCGGGCACGCCGGCGCATCGTCTGGGGCGAGCTCGTCCTCGGCCTGGCCGTGCTGGGCCTCGGCGTCGTCGTCCTCCTCGACGCCCGCTCGATGCCCGCCTCCACCTCGGCCTCGGGCATCGGGGCCGGGTTCTTCCCCACGATCGTCGCTGTCTTCACCATGGCGGTGGCGCTCGCCCTGATCGTCCACGTCCTCCTTGGCGGCCGCGGCGACCCGGACGAGGGCGAGGGCGACATCGACCTCGCGGTGCTCCACGTCCGCGGCGCGCTCATCGTGCTGGCCGCGATCGCCTGGTACGCGCTGGCGCTCGAGAGGCTCGGCTACGTGCCGACCGCGCTGGTGACGTTCTGGGCCATCGCGTACGCCCTCGGCGCTCGCCGCTACGTCCGCGACTTCCTCATCGCTGCCGTGCTCGCCGTCGTCATCTACGTCGGCTTCACCCAGGGACTGTCGATCCGGCTGCCGGCCGGCGTGCTCGAGGGGGTGCTGTGACTGACTCGCTCACCTCCCTCGCGCAGGGCTTCGCGGTCGCGCTGACCCTGACGAACCTGCTCTACGCGCTGGCCGGCACGGCCATCGGCACCCTGGTCGGCGTTCTGCCGGGCATCGGCCCGGCACTGACGATCGCTCTGCTGCTCCCGCTCACCTATGGCCTCGAGCCGTCGAGCACGTTCATCATGTTCGCCGGCATCTACTACGGCGCCATGTACGGCGGGTCGACCACGTCGATCCTGCTCAAGACCCCCGGCGAGGCCGGCTCCATCGTCACGGCCATCGACGGGAACAAGATGGCGCGCGCGGGCAGGGGCGCCGCTGCCCTCGCCACGGCCGCCATCGGCTCATTCGTGGCGGGTGCCCTGGCGACGGCGGCGCTCGCGATCGCCGCGCCCGCGATCGTGCGCGTCGCCGTCAAGCTGGGGGCGCACGACTACCTCGCGCTCATGGTCATGGCGTTCCTGACCGTCAGCGCGCTGCTGGGCCGCTCCGTGCTGCGCGGCCTCGTGAGCCTCGCCGTCGGCCTGGTCATCGGGCTGATCGGCATCGACTTCCAGAGCGGCCAGGCGCGCCTGGACTTCGGGCTGGTGCGGCTCCTGGACGGCATCGACGTCGTCCTCGTCATCGTCGGCCTCTTCGCCATCGGCGAGGTTCTCTACGTGGCCGCCCACCAGACCGGCGCCGCCTTCTCGATCGCGCGGTTTACCGGCCGGATGATGTCGCGCGAGGACTGGCGCCGCTCGTGGAAGCCATGGCTGCGCGGCACCGCCATCGGCTTCCCGATGGGCACCATCCCGTCCGGCGGTTCCGAGATCCCCACCTTCCTTTCCTACTCGCTGGAGAAGAAGCTCTCCAAGCACCCCGAGGAGTTCGGCAAGGGCGCCATCGAGGGCGTCGCGGGCCCGGAAGCTGCGAACAACGCCAACGCCGCCGGCGTCCTCGTGCCCCTGCTGACGCTGGGCATCCCGACGTCGGCGACCGCGGCGGTCATCCTCGTCGCCTTCCAGCAGTACGGCATCCAGCCCGGGCCACAGCTGCTCACCACGCAGGCGCCCCTGGTGTGGGGCCTGATCGCGAGCCTGTTCATCGGCAATGTCATGCTGCTCCTGCTGAACCTGCCGCTGGTACGGGTGTGGGTGAAGATCCTCCAGATCCCCAAGCCTTACCTCTACGCCGGCATCGCCCTGTTCGCGCTGCTGGGCGCCTACACGCTCAACGGCGCCGTGTTCGACGTCTGGGTCATGGCCGCGATCGGCCTGCTCGGGTACGTCATGCGCCGGTTCGGCATCCCCGTCACGCCCCTGATCATCGGCGCCATCCTGGGCCCGCTCGCCGAGCTCCAGCTGCGCCGGGCGCTAGACATCTCCGCCGGTGACCTCGGCATCCTCGTGAGCTCGACGTTCTCGATCACCGTCTACGCCCTCCTGGTGGTCGCGATCGTCCTGCCGCGGTTGCTGGCCCGCCGCACCGGCGCGCGGGCGCGCGTCGCCGCCGCCGGCTGACGCGATGGCGCCGGCGCGGGGGTGGCCGGTCGCCCTGATGTGCCACGCCGTCGTGGTCCAGGCGCTCACCTACGTCGTGCGCCCGACGACGGCGTACCGCGCCCTCGAGCTCGACGTCCCCGCTAGCCAGCTCGGGCTGCTCTCCGGGGCCTTCGCCGTCGTGCCGCTGCTCATCGCCATCTCGGTGGGGCGGATGACCGACCTGCGCGGCGAGCGACTCGTGCTCTGGACCGGCGCGGACCTGATGCTCGTGGCGACGGTCGGGCTGGCGTGGCTGGCGGACTCTCTGATGACGCTGCTGCTGTGGAGCGTGCTGCTCGGCGTCGGGCACCTGCTGACCATCGTCGGCGAGCAGACCACGGTGACCGTGCTGCGCGGGGCCCTCGGGCTTGACTCGGCGTTCGGGCGTTACACCCTGTCGGTCTCGTTCGGCCAGATCATCGGGCCGGGCTTGATCACGCTTCTGGGTGGCGACGGCGCCATCCCGGACACCTCCGCCATCCTCCGCGGGGCTGTGGTGCTCGCCGTCGTGCTGGTCTTCAGCACCGCGGCGATGCGCGCCAGGGCATCCGGGCCCGCCCGGGACGACTCACCGGGGAGCCTGCGGCTGGCGATGCGCGTGACCGGGCCGGTGCGCCGCGAGCTCATCAACGCGATCGCGGCCTCGCTCGTGCTGATCGCAGCGATCGACCTGCTCGTCGTCTACCTGCCCGCCCTCGGCGCGCAGGCGGGGATCAGCGCGGGGACGGTCGGCGTGCTGCTGTCGGTGCGGGCGGCAGCATCGATGGTCTCGCGCATGTTCGTCGGCTCCCTGGTGGCCCGCTTCCGCCGCCTCCCCACGCTCGGCGCCTCGCTCGCACTCTCCGCGCTCGCCGTCGCCGTCATCCCGGTGCCCATGCCGCTGGCCGTGCTCTTCGCAGTCATGGCCCTGGGCGGGCTGACCCTCGGAATCGGGCAGCCGCTCACGATGGCGTGGGTGACCGAGGCGGCGCCGCCCGGCGCACGCGCCACCTGGCTCTCCGTACGGCTGACCGGCAACCGGCTGGGCCAGACCGTCGTGCCGACCGTCGCCGGCTTCGCCGCCTCTTCGGCCGGGGTCGGCGGCGTGCTGTGGGTGATGGCCGCCGCTCTGGCGGGGGTCGCGCTGGTGGTGCGCCGGGGCCGGCCGGCCTGAACGCCGCCACCGTGCCTGTCGAGGCTCCCGGGAGCCCGGCAGCCCGGAGCGCCGGCTTCTTGGAACTTCCTTAGGCGACCTGCTCCACGACATCCTCCGCTTGGGTCACCGCCCAGGGAGGTGTCGAAGTCCGTCGCCCGGCTCGCTTTCCGACGTGCCATGCTGGGATTCCTCGCGGGGGATATGTCGCGGCTGCTCGACGCCGGGATGCCGCCGGTCGCTGATGAGGCGCACTACTACGCTGGTTACCTCGTGCGAGGAGTTCTATCGCAGGGCCGCCGACGCGCTGCCCGAGGACGTCCTGAACTCGGCCGCGGCATACACCCAAGCCCGGCAGGGCACCGATGAAGTTCTGGCGACCCTCAACCCGATCCTCGGCACCAGCCACTCTCTACCGCCATGGGGCTTCATGTCGCGGCGGGCACCCTCGCCACTGCGTTAACCGCTCGCCAGTGTGCGCTCCGCGGGCCATGGGCACCACCGGACTGAGCGTGGCCAGCACGGACCTACCCCGCCACCCGAGCGAACCTCGCGCTACGGCCTCGGACCTGGCTCCGGCCGTCCGGTCCCGGGGGCCGGCCGGCATCCGGGACCTGCAACGGCTCGATCAGCTCCCCGCCTCTCGGCCACCCCGCCTTCGGTATCCGTCAGTGCCAGGTGCCCGACGGCCCGGACGAGCGGGACGACGTGCGCGGCCAGACGCCGTTGCTGCGTGGCGGTGTCGTGCGCCCCGTCTAGCGATCCTTGGTCGCTAGCGATCCTTGGTCGCTAGTGTCGTGCGCCAGAAATCCATACCATAAGTCGTAGACTGGGGTATGTCGCGATCTGGGCGCCCCAAGGCCGAGCTGGTCCTGTCCGAGCACGAGCGCGAGCAGCTCACGCGCTGGTCGCGAAGGGCGAAGTCGTCCCAGGCGCTTGCGTTGCGGTCGCGCATCGTGCTGGCGTGTGCGGAGGGGCTGGACAACAAGACGGTGGCGGCGCGCCTGGGGTGCGCCGCGGCGACGGTGGGCAAGTGGCGTACCCGGTTCGTCGAGCACCGTCTGGACGGGCTGAGCGACGACCCGCGCCCGGGGCGGCCGGCCTCGATCAGTGTCGAGCAGGTCGAGGACGTCGTGGTCGCGACCCTGGAGTCGACACGCGCGCGGTCATCGTCTTGCCGGTCCGCTCCTGCAGCCTGGTGTACCAGGCGGTGATGTCGCGCGCGGAGATGGCCCGCAGCGCCTTCGTGCCGAGGTCGTCGTGGGTGAGGAACCTCTCCACATAGGTCTCGTACTCCTCGCGGGTGCGCGGGGCGAGCTTGCGGACCTTCATGTTGACCGCGACGTACTCGTTGAGGGTCACCGTGACGCGCGCCACCCGCTGGGCGGGCGGGAGCCACTCCCCCCGCGCGATCAGCGCCTCCTCGGAGTGCAACCACGCCTCGGCGTCGATCTTGGTCGTGAAGGTCTGGTGATAGCGGCCCTCGTCCGGCCCGAAGTACCGCGCCCGCCATCCCGTCGTCTTGCCCGTCCTCGCGTTCTTGCGACGTTCGGTGTTGCCGAACCCTCGTCGAGTGCCTGCCATCTGGATCTCGCCTCCCACGGACTAGGTGTTCGTCGATCACCAGTCCGTGGGCCTCTGGTGGGCCTCCGGGAGGCCCACAGGGGGCATTCGGGTCCTCTCGTGTCCACCTAGGGCGGACACGCAAAGGGCCTCCGACCTGCGCTTTCGCTGGTCAGAGGCCCCATCGGGATGGTGGGCGATACTGGGTTCGAACCTGATGCTTCTGGCTCGCTCACCAGCACCTTTGCTGCCTCTGGGACCTCCGTGGGCCCCTGGTGGGCCTACGTCTCGGATCGTTACCGAGCGCGACGTCGACGGACCGGTGTCCCATGCGCACTCTGTGCTGGGATCGCACTCACTTTACCGCGGAACTGTTCGGACGGGCGGGAACCGACCGTGGGCCCCTTTGATCCCCAGCAGACGGCAGCCCGTTCAGAGCGATCGCTTCAGGTCGCATATCAGCCTGCTACCGCCAACACGGATAGTGACCGACGTACTCGGACTGCAGTGAATCCGTCCCGGTTGGTGTGTCAGAACTGGTGTCAACCGTTCATCCCATCGAACTCCTCGTCGTGCTGCTCGACCTGCTCGTCGCGACCGCGGCAGCCGGCAGCGCCGGGCCGGGCGCTGGCGCCGCGTCGGCGGCCGACGGGTCGTCCTTCTCGACGCCCACCCCTTCGACGAACGGCTCGTCGCGGTCGCTCCCGCCGCGGTTCGCGGCTCGCGGCAAGCAAGCCGCGAACCAGCACCGCACCCAACCCTCGCGCCGGACCAGCACAACATGTGGTGCCCAGGTTCGCGTAGGCCCCTAGGTGTAGTATCCATACCACAGCGGAGTAGTTCCAGCCCTGTAGTTCATTGCGGCACCCGCGAACACGCGGCACGAACTTGACAGGTGACACAGGACACAGTCCCGGCCCCGGTCAGGAAGGACCAGGAACCATGACTCAGACCGCGCTGGCCGCACCAGTCGGCGATCTCGGGCACCTCCTCCGTGGCGGCCTCGCAGCGCTCGACATCACGCAGTTCGAGTTCGAGCAAGTGGTTCGGCGGTACGAGCAGCTCGGCGAGGTGCTCGATAAGCAGTGGTCCTCGACCTACGGGCAGAACGCAGTCTTCCCGCAGGGATCGTTCAAGCTCGGGACTGTAGTTCGCAACGTCCACCGCAACGACGACATCGACATCGATCTCGTGGCCAAGCGTGACATCGCAAAGACCTCCATCAGCCAGCAAGAGCTCAAGGAGGAGATCGGACAAGCGGTTCGCACCTTCGCCCGGACTCCGGACAGCGGGCGCCCCAACGTCGAGGAAAGCTCCCGGTGCTGGACCCTCACGTGGCCGGATATGCACATGGACGTCTTGCCAGCTATTCCTAACCGCGACAGTAATCGCGACGACCTTCTCATTACGGACACGGACGTTCGCACGTGGCTCTCGTCGAACCCGACGGGTTACGCAGCCTGGTTCCACGCCCGCATGAGCCCAAGCACCCTCACGGCGAGCGCCGAGGAAGCCAAGCGCCTCGACATCGAAGGCGTGCCGGAGTGGCGCCGACGCACCACTCTTCAGCGCGTGGTCCAGGCGCTCAAGCGGCACCGCGACGTGCACTTCGCCGAGCACCTGCACGACCGGCCCGCGTCGATCGTGATCACGACCCTTGCAGCGCACGCGTACGCAGGAGGCACAGGCCTGTACGACTCGCTACGCCAAGTCGTCTCCCAGATGGGCTCCTACCTCGAGTGGAGTGACCACACCTGGACCCTGAGCAACCCCGCGCAACCTGCGGAGAACTTCCTCGACGGCTGGGCAGCGGAGCCCACTCGCGCCGAGCACTTTTTCGAGTGGCTTCGCGCCGCCCAGGACACGTTCTCCGGGTTCGAGTCCAAGTCCGGACTGCATGAAGTCCTTCCGCTGCTCGAGGCCAGCTTCGGGCGCCGCTTCGCACGGGGTGCGAACGACGCACTCAGCGAGACCCTCGACGGCGCCCGGCACAACAAGGCGTTGAGGATGCAGACTGGCGGCACGCTGGCCATCGCGTCCACGGCGTCCGCCGCCCAAGGCTCCCGTACAGTGAAAGGACACCACTTTGCCGGTGGTTTATCGCCGCGGTGACGCGAACCTAGCGCTTCAAGCCCTGTGTCTGTCCAAGGCCTTCCCCTCGAGCTCCGCCGAGCTCACGCGGGGCCACCTCATCTGGACTGGAAGCGTGCGCCCACTGGACCTGTGCGACACCTACCTCTTGCGGCTCGAGGCCGAGCACGCGCGAGTGCCGTCGATTTACGTGATGGAGCCGGAACTTATCGCGAACGAGTCGGGTCTCCTCCCCCACGTCTATGACACCGGCAGTTTGTGCGTGTCGGATCTCGGCGACTTCCGCCCCGGCATGCTGTTCGTCGACACCGTTCTCCCGTGGACCCTCGAGTGGCTAATTCACTACGAGCAGTGGCGGGCGACGGGCACCTGGTACGGAGATGGGCCCGACCGCCTCGACGGCGACTCGCAGGCGGACGTCCTTCATCCCTATAGCCCCGAACAAGCCCCATCTTCTGTTCGTGGTTCGGTGCGACTCCCTGCACCGATCAACGCTCCTTCACGCCCGCGCCGTGCTTCCGCCACGGCGCGATCCACGACCAACGCGAGGCACCGATGACCACCGCACACGGTTTCACGCCGGAGTTCCGCAGAGCCGTGGCGCGAGAACTTGAGGATTTGTCCGAGGACATCCTCTGGACGGAGAAGGCGCACTTCGCGCACGCCGAGGCCCACGCCCGCATCAACCTCTGGCTCGGCCTGACGTCCACGATCTCCGCCAGCATCGCGGCGGCCACCGTGCTCACAGAAGCGGCACCAGTCGTCACTGGAGCCGCCGCCCTCATCGCTGCAATCACCGCCGGCCTGCTCACCTTCCTCAAGCCGCGAGAGGCCGAGTTGCGTCATCTCACCGCGGGGCGGCAGCTCAACGCACTACGAGTCCGAGCTCGACAGATGATCCGCATCGACCTCGCGACTTCTGCACCAGACGATCCCCGCTCGTGGCGGTCGCTGCCCGCAGAGGTCGCAAGTGAGAAGGCGAAGATCGACGGAGAGGCTCCCGCGCTCTCTGGCCGGGCCTTCGACCGCGCAAGGACGAAGATCGAGGCGGGCCACTTTGAGCACGAGTCCGACTCGACGCAAAGAAGCTGACCACCGCCCCTGGCGCGCTCCTGCAGCAAGAGCCGGACCCGAGGGTCGTCCTCTGGCGGCTTCTTGAGAGGCGATGCTCTCCTCGGCTGTCGAGGAGAGTTGGCGACGGTGACCGGTCGGCCGATTGGTGTCAAAACTGGTGTCAGCCCACGCAAAGAGGCCCGCAGGAGACCACACGAAGTCCGCCTACGGGCCTCTCGCCAGCACGTTCTCTGTGTCGGGCCGACGAGATTTGAACCCGCGACCCCTTGACCCCCAGATCAAGGCAGCCAGTTCGCACCGGTCCGGAGCAGTACATCACCGCAGGTCGACACGTTTCACCGACACTCGCCGACGAACCCGAACGGCGGGTTCATCCCGAGGCCGGTGGCCTCCTGCCGCGGGTGGGTGCCGCGCTCGAAGGGCCTCATGAATCGGTCGCGGTCGGCCGCATCGATGCCGGTGCCGTGGTCGCGGATCGTGTTCCGGACCCCCGTCGCCGTGACGGTGGCGGTTACGCACACCGTCGACCCGTCGGGTGCGTAGGTCACGGCGTTGTCGAGCAACTCGCGGAGCGCACGCCGCAGACGACTCGGGCTCCCCACACAGCTCACCGCTCCACCGGTGGAGACGTCCAGGCGGATACCTCGTGCTTCGGCTCGGTCCATGTAGGTCGCGACCTCATCGGCCAGCACGTGCGAGACGTCGACCGTGTCCCGGACGTTGATGCCGAGGCAGACGACATCGATGAGCTCACCTATACCGGCCACCACGTCGTTGAGTCGAAGGCCTGACCGCAGGATGCAGGCGAGCGAGCATTGGACGTCCTCGGGAAGCTCGTGCCCGTGGTCGATCAGCATCTCGGAGTTCAACATGATCACCGCGACGGGTGTCCGCAGGTGGTGGTTGACCGACTCGACGACTGCTCGGCTGAGCGCTTCGCTCACGTTGGGCCTCCTGGTAGGTCAGGGCGCGTCGTCTCGGGTCGGGTGGCGCCTTGCAGCCTGAAGGGGGCAGACCCAAGGCGCCACAAGGGTCTCGTGGAGAGCCCTCGGCACCATCGTGATGCGGGTCTCGAGCGCGGAGCGGACCAGCAACGACCCCGCGCGATCTGGCCAGGCGACGGCGTTCGCCGGCTCACTGAAGCACCTCACACGTGTCGGTGGCGCCCCTTGCTTCACGCCGCCCGATGGTCCGACACTTCTGGGATGAGGCAGGACGGTCGGAATAACTCGCGCAGGCCGGCCGCCTTGCGATGAGTGGCTATGTGGTGGTGATCGGGCTTGTCTCTGCGCCTGGTACCGCCGCCGAGGTCGCGTCGAACCTCGCCGACGACCTGCGCGCAGACTTGAGCGAGCGACTGCCCACCGTCGAGTGGCGGGTGCCGACGGTGGTCGACGTCCTGGTCAGCCCACCTGCCGATGACGCCATCATCGTCGCCGCAGCGAGGGAGAGGCTCCTGGACGAGGCCTGGGACCTGGTCGTCTGCCTCACCGACCTGCCGCTCGAGGTCCACCGGCGCCCAGTGGTGGCCCACGCCAGCCCCCTGCACGGCGTGGCGGTCGTGTGCTTGCCGGCGCTCGGCGCCATCGGACTGCGTCGTCGCACGCGTGACACCGTCGTGGGACTCGTGCGCACGTTGCTCGGGGACACGGAGGACCACGCGCTGCCGGGCTCCGTCGCGGGGCTGCGGCGCCGCGCACATGAGCTCGGGAGGCAGCAGGAAGGCGCGGACGGCAGCGTCAGGTTCACCGCGAGGGTCCTGAGCGGGAACGTGCGACTCCTGACCGGGATGATCCGAGCCAACCAGCCGTGGAGACTCGCCATCGGTCTCTCGAGAGCCTTGACCGCCGCCCTGGCGACCGGGGTCCTCGCGCTCGTCACCTCCGACATCTGGCAGCTCGGCGACGCCCTCGGCTGGGCCAGGCTCTCGGCGGTCGGGGTGGGATCTGTCGTGGCGATCACCGTCGCGCTGATCGTCGGAGCGGGACTGTGGGAACGCTCATCGACCATGGATGGTCGCAAGCAGGTGACCCTCTTCAACCTGGCCACGACGGGCACCGTCCTGCTAGGGGTGCTCTTCCTGTACGCCGCGCTCCTCCTGCTCGCGATGCTGACGTCACCGGTCCTGGTGCCGGCGCATCTGTTCGAGGAGAACATCGGGCACGCGGCCCGAGTCGGTGACTACCTCGAGCTCGTGTGGCTCACCAGCGCCCTGGCCACGTTGGGCGGGGCTCTGGGTGCGGGCCTGG
This sequence comes from Georgenia muralis, assembly GCF_003814705.1. Taxonomy (NCBI): domain Bacteria; kingdom Bacillati; phylum Actinomycetota; class Actinomycetes; order Allobogoriellales; family Allobogoriellaceae; genus Georgenia; species Georgenia muralis. The sequence continues at coordinate 3,373,707 of NZ_RKRA01000001.1, forward strand.
AGAGCGACGAAGCTGTTCGGGCCGCCGCCTACACGTACCGGCAGGAGTCGGGCCGACCCCTGCCGAAGGGATGAACCCCGGTTTCCTGCGTCCCGTCGCGACGCTCCTCCATGCTCGGAAGGGACCCGTGGCCCGGCTGGGCCGCGCCACGGGGTCCCTGGCCGAGGTTCACACTGCCGTCCTGGCAGACGCCTCGCCCCCGCCATCCTTGGCAGGTCCGGACCAACCTTCCCCCGAGCGCGCGCGCTAGGGCTATCCGACCCACGCACCGCTTGGTCCCGGATGCGCGCCGACGCCCGCCCGCCCAGCCCACGTCCCGGCGCCGACCCGGGTGGCGCCCTGCTCCCGGGTCGGCGGGCAGGGCACCACGGGGACCGCGGGTCAGGCCCTCGCACGAGCGTGACGTCGACCACACGGCTCAGCGCCGCTGTCAGCGGCCGTGCGCGATCCGGCCATGGTGCCGCGCTGAGCGGCTCATCAAGCGCGCTCCATGCACGGCCGGGCGGCCTAGCATGACCGGGGACGCCGGGCCGACCGCGCGACGTGACGAAGCAGGTCGAGCCCGGCCGAACACCTTTCGGGCAGGCTCGATCCCCTGGGGCGTCGAGCCCGGGACAATGCAGGAGCAGCACCATGAGCGCCACCCTCGGGAGCCGTGGGCCAGGTTCGATCGCGAACCGCGCATCGCCGCCCCGCCCGACACGGAGCGCGACGGTTGACCGCGACGAGGCCGAGCGGATCGTCGGTGAGCTCTACCTCCCGAACCGACTCGACCTGTCTCCGGGCTCCGCTCCGCTGGACATGGAGGTGACCGGCCTCCGGCTGGGGGCGCTCACCGTCGGGCGGCTGACATATGGACGCCGCGTGCGCCTGCGCACGGCTGACGCCGAGAACTTCCACGTCAACATCCCTTTGCGGGGCCGGGCCTCGTCACGGAGCGGGTCCTGCGAGCCCGTCGCGACAGGTATGGGTGAGGGTCTCGTGTTCTCGCCGGGGGCGCCTGCCGAGATGGCGTGGTCCGCCGACTGTGAGCAGCTGTGCCTGATGATCCCGCGGACACGTCTGGAGGCGGAGCTCGAGCGCCTGTTGGGTCGATCTCTCAGGGGTCGGCTCACGTTCGACTTCACCGCCGACCTGCACAACCCCATTGGACGCCGCTGGCGGACCGTCCTAGACCTCCTCGTGGACGAGCTGGACCAGCCGACGGCAGTGGGTCACGACCCCCGCGTGGGTGGCCACGTCGAAGGACTGGTGCTTGGGGGTGTGCTGCTGAGCCAGCCACACAGCCACCACGACGCCGTGGTGGCTGATCGTCCGGTCAGGCTCGGCACGGCGATCAAGCGGGCGGTGGAGCTGATCGAGGATCGACCTTCAGAGCCATGGACGGCGGTCCGCTTGGCCGCCGAGGTGCACCTGAGCGTACGTGCGCTGCAGGAGGGCTTTCGTCGGGACCTGGACACCCCGCCGATGACCTATCTGCGTCAGGTCCGGCTCCGCCGGGCGCACGAGGCGCTCCTGGCGGCCGACCGCGATACGACGACGGTCGGTGCCATCGCCATCGGCCTCGGCATCCTGCACCTGGGCCGCTTCGCGGCCGCCTACAGGGCCGCATTCGGTGAGGCCCTCTCGGACACGCTCAACCGTCCTGCCTGACCTCGGTGACTTCACCCCTGGGGTATCCGTTTTGGCGCGGAACGGGACGGACTGTTGGCCATCTGAGGCCGACTCCATCCATGTCGCTTCACACACCCGGACAGGTGCCGCCACCATCGATCGCTGCGCCGCCACGCACCGCGGGCGATACCGCGTCGTCATCGCGGATGGAAGACTGTGGCCGCTGGGCGCGGCCCACCATCCCGGACGCGCACCCGATCCACGTTCCGCCACTTTCAGCGAGCGGCTGACGGAGCCTTGGCGCCAAGCCGCGGAGGCAGGGAGCTCTTCCTTCCCCGGGCCGAAGGTCCTCCACCCGGGAGGACCCAGAACGGAAAGGCAAGCCATGCCCGGCAACAAGAATGTCCTCAAGGGCGCGCTCACGATCGCGACTGGCACTGCGCTGCTCGTCGGCGGTTTCGGGTCGTTCGCGCTCTGGTCCGAGTAGGACCCCCTCCCGAGCGATTCCATCACCGCGGGCGAGCTCTCGCTCGAGATGGGGACTGAGTCGTGGGAGGACGAGTCCCCCGACGCCGTGGACCCAGACTGGGACCCCGCCACCGACAAGCTCGTGCCCGGTGACACCGTCACGCTCACCGTCCCGGTCGCCGTCACCGCCGTCGGCAAGAACCTCGCCGGGAGGATCCACCTCGACCGCATGGCGTTCGACACCGCCGGTTTCGGGCCGAACTTCACCGTGGCCTACGACGTTGCTCCGGCTCCGGAGGCGGGCGTGATCGACGAGGCGGACGGAAGTGTCTCGTTTCTGCGCGACGACATGATCGACGACGAGATCGATGCGACAGGGACGGTCACGTTCGCGCTGTCCTCGGCGGCATCCCTGGACGAGGCCGAAAGCGCCACCGCGCTGCTGTCCAACGCGAAGTTCGTGACCACGCAGCTTCGACCGACGCAGCCCTGACCACCCTTCGCCACATGTCCGGAGCCGAGCACGGGGGCGGTCGACGGGTGACCGCGGCCGCCCCTGTGCGACGCTCGTCACCGGAGCCGAGAGGAAACATCAAAGCCGGGCACGGCATCCGGCGCATGACGACGTTCGTCGCCAGAACCACCTCCGTGGCTCTTCTCATGGGCACCTCGGCACTGGCCCTCACCTGTGTGGTGCTGCCGAAGATCTTGGGCGCCGTCCCGCTGACGATCCTGTCGGGATCGATGGCCCCGACGATGCCGCCGGGATCACTCGCCGTCGTCCGTCCCGTCGACGCCACGCAAGCCCGCGTGGGGGACGTCCTCTCCTACCAGCCGGAGTCGGACGACCCGACGCCGGTGACCCACCGGGTCATCGCTGTCACCAAGGGCGCCGAAGGCGACGTCAGCCTTACTCTGCAGGGCGACGCCAACCGCACTCCGGATGACCGGCCGGTCCGCCCCGAACAGGTCATGGGGACCGTGGTCTACGCCGTGCCGTACTTCGGATGGGTCGCCAACCGACTCAACGTGGGCCTCGGCGCCACCCTTGCCGATACGGCGGCATACGCGCTGATCGCGGTCGGGGCCCTGAGGATCCTGCTCGGACTCGGCGGACCCACACCGGCTCGAGCGCCGCGCCACAAGGGCCGTGCTGGGCGTCGCCACGACAGACCGGGGCTTCCGACCGCGGGCCAGCACCTGTGACCACCGACCGTCATCGTTGGCCCGCCCTGACGAGGTGCTCGTACGCCAGACGCACGGCGACGGCCCCCTCACCAACGGCGGAGGCCACTCGCTTCACGGAGCCGCTGCGCACGTCCCCGACCGCGAAGACGCCGAGGCTCGCGGTCTCGAACAGGTTGGTTCCTCCCGCGTCAGCGCCGGTCAGCACGTATCCCCTGTCGTCGAGAGTGATCGAGCCCTCGAGCCACCGGGTGTGGGGCTCGGAGCCGATCAGCACGAACAGAGCCGTCGTGTCGAGGGTTCGGCGCTCGTCCGTCTGCAGGTCCTGGACGATGACCTCCTCGAGGGCGAGGTCGCCTCGCAGCTCGCACACCTCGCTGTTGCGCCAGACGCGCACGCGTGGGGCTTCGGTGATCCGCTCTGCGAGGTACCGCGACATGTCGCGTTCCAGGTCGTCGTGCCGGACCACGAGATTGACCTCAGCGGCGTTGCGGGCCAGGAACAGGGCCGCCTGCCCGGCGGAGTTCCCGCCACCGACGACCGTGACCGGGTCGCCGTGGCAGATCCGCGCCTCGAACTCGGTGGCGGCGTAGTAGACGCTGGGACCCTCGAGCTGGTCGATGCCGGTGACCTCGAGGCGGCGGTACCGGACGCCGGTCGCGAGCACCACGGTGTGCGCCTCCACCTCGATCCCGTCGGACAGCCTCACGACGAAGTGGCCGTTGATGCGGTCGAGCGACCGGGCCTCGCCGGGAATCGTGAACGTGGCACCGAACTTCCGGGCCTGGACCACGGCTCGATCGGCGAGCTCGCCGCCGGAGATGCCGGCAGGGAAGCCGAGGTAGTTCTCGATCTGGGACGACGTCCCCGCCTGCCCTCCCGTCGCGATCGCGTCGACCACGACGGTGGACAGTCCTTCGGACGCCGCCGTCACTGCGGCAGCAAGACCGGCCGGGCCGGCGCCCACCACGACGACGTCGTACGCATCGCGGGGCGGCGCCTCGCTCCGCAGGCCGAGAAGCTGGGCCAGCTCGGCGGAGCTCGGGTTGCGGAGCACCACCTGCCCCTTCCAGATCACGACGGGGGTCTGGTCGGGTGAGATGCCGAAGGCTCGCACCGATGCCTCCGCGTCGGGATCCTCCTCGAGGTCGTCCCAGCGGTACGGCACCCGGTTGCGGCTCGCGAAGTCCCGCAGCCGGCGGGTGTCGGCGGAGTAGCGCGACCCGATGATCCGGAGCCCGGCGCCGAGGTTGGCGTGGATGTTGCGCCGGAGGATGAAGGCCCGCAGGATCAGGTCCCCCAGCGACTGGTCCTGGGTGACCGCCTCCTTGAGGCGGCCATAGGGGATCTCCAGCACCTCGACGTCGGTCTGGGCGACGGCGGTGACATAGACGGCCTGGCCGGTCAACATCGACAGGTCACCCACGAAGCGACCGGGCCCGTGCACGGCGATCACCCGAGACTCCTCCCCCGGGTCATTCTCCTGGAGGACCTGGACCTTGCCGTCCAGCAGAACGAAGAGGCCGCATTCGCGGTCCCCCTCGCAGAACAGCATGGTGCCCCCGGGCAGCCGCTTCCGCTCGCCGTAACGCGAGAGCAGCATGATCTGGTCGTCGGTCAGCCGGGGATACGCGCCGGTCGTATCGGGCGTCTCGGGCAGGTCCTCGAGCTCGGACTCAGACGAACTGGTCGTCGACATAGCACCACCTCCAGCTCTCCCCCGGCTCGATCGAACGCACGATGACGTGGCCCGTCCCGGCGGCGTGTGCGCGCGCGTGCCGCATGGGCGACGAGTCGCAACAGCCGACCTGGCCGCAGGTCAGGCACTGGCGCAGGTGCACCCACGGCGTGGCGAGGCGCAGGCACTCCGGGCACGCGCGCCGAGCGGGCGGCGGCACCGGCCGGATGATCGGCAGGTGCGGGTCTGGGGCGACGCGCGGAGGGGGCGTCATCACGATCCCGCCGGGAGCTTGGACTCGAGCCATGAGCGCAGCCGGGGCTCCGGCGCGGCGCCGATCTGCTTGTCGACGATCTCGCCGCGGTGGAGGAGGACCAGGGTCGGGATCGACTGGACCTCGAAACGCCGGCTCACCTCCGGATTGTCGTCCGCGTCGACCTTGACCAGCTTGAGCTTGCCGGCCATCTCTCCGGCCAGCCTCTCCAGGGCCGGGCTCACCATCCGGCACGGGCCGCACCAGGGAGCCCACACGTCGACCAGCACGGGGAGGCTCGACTCGTCCGCGACGGCGTGGAACTCCTCGTCGGTCGCGTCGACCACCCAGCGGAGCGGCGTCTGACACTTCGCACAGCGGGGAACGCCGTCGGCGGCTGCCGGCACCCGGTTCTTGGCTCCGCAGTTGTCGCACACCACCGTGGTCGACCTCGACATGTTCGCGTTCACGCGGCTGCCCACCCCTCCTACGGACTGCCGGCCGCGGTCACCGCGATCTCCCCGTCGACCACGGTGACCGAGATCGTTCCGCCGTCGGACGCGTCGCCGCGCAGCAGCGCCCGACCGACCTTGGTCTCCACCTCGCGGGAGATGTAGCGCCGCAGCGGACGGGCGCCGTACGCCGGGTCGAAGCCCTGGTCGGCGATGAAGCGGCGCGCCTCGGTCGTGACCTCGAGGGTGATCCGCATGTCGGCCAGCCGCAGGCGCAGCTCCTCGAGCTGGATGTCGACGATGCGCTCGATCTCGGCGAGCGTCAGCGGCTTGAACATGATGATCTCGTCCACGCGGTTGAGGAACTCGGGGCGGAAGTGCGACTGCAGGGTGCGCATCACCATCGAGCGTGCCTCGTCCTTGACCTCGCCCCCCGCGGTGACCCCCTCGAGGAGATGCTCGGAGCCGATGTTCGAGGTCATGATCAGCACGGTGTTGCGGAAGTCGACGGTCCGGCCGTGGGAGTCGGTCAGGCGGCCGTCGTCGAGCACCTGCAGCAGCGTGTTGAAGACGTCGACGTGCGCCTTCTCGATCTCGTCGAGCAGGACCACCGAGTAGGGCTTGCGCCGCACGGCCTCGGTGAGCTGGCCGCCCTCCTCGTACCCGATGTAGCCCGGCGGTGCCCCGACCAGCCGGCTGACGGTGTGTCGCTCCTGGTACTCGCTCATGTCGATCCGGATCATGTTCTCCTCGGTGTCGAACAGGGCCGCCGCCAGTGTCTTGGCCAGTTCCGTCTTGCCGACGCCGGTGGGGCCGAGGAAGATGAACGACCCGATGGGCCGCTGGGGGTTCTTGATGCCCGAGCGCGCTCGGACGACCGCGTCGGCCACCACCTGGACCGCCTCGTCCTGGCCGATGACCCGTTCGTGGAGCACCTCGTCGAGGCGGAGCAGCTTGTCGCGCTCCCCCTCCTGGAGCCGCGTGACCGGGATGCCGGTCCAGCGCGACACGATGTCGGCGATCTCGTCGGCGGTCACGACCTCGCGCAGCAGTCGTCGACCGCCCTGCTTCCCCGCAAGCCGGGACTCTGCCGCCTCCAGTCGTCTCTCGATCTCGGGCAGCTTGCCGTGCCGCAGGGACGCCGCTCGGTTGAGGTCGTACTCCCGCTCGGCCCGCTCGCTCTCCAACCGGACCTGTTCGAGCTCCTGTCGGAGGGACTGCACCTCGCGCAGTGCCGACCGTTCGGCCTCCCACTGCGCACGCAGGGCATCGGCCTCGGCCCGCGCGTCGGCCAGCTCCTTGCGCAGCTCCTCCAGTCGCGCCCTGCTCGCGCTGTCCTCCTCCTGCGAGAGCGCCGCCTCCTCGATCTCCATCCGGGTCACGCGCCTGGTGAGCTCGTCCAGCTCGGCCGGCATCGAGTCGATCTCGGTGCGCAGCATCGCGCACGCCTCGTCGACGAGGTCGATGGCCTTGTCGGGCAGGAAGCGATCGGAGATGTAGCGGTGGCTCAGCGTCACCGCCGCCACCAGGGCGCCGTCGTGGATCTTCACGCCGTGGAAGACCTCGAACCGCTCACGCAGCCCACGCAGGATCGAGAGGGCGTCCTCCTCACTGGGCTCGTCGACGATGACCGGCTGGAACCGGCGCTCGAGGGCTGCGTCCTTCTCGATGTGCGTTCGGTACTCGTCGAGGGTGGTCGCACCGATCATGTGGAGCTCGCCGCGGGCGAGGAGCGGCTTGAGCATGTTGCCGGCGTCCATCGCACCCTCGCCGGCGCCGGCGCCGACGACGGTGTGCAGCTCGTCGACGAAGAGCAGGATGTGGCCCTCGGCGCTCTGCACCTCGTTGAGCACGGCCTTCAGCCGTTCCTCGAACTCGCCGCGGTACTTGGCCCCGGCGATGAGGGCCCCCATGTCCAGCGCGAAGACGGTCTTGTCCCGCAGTCCCTCGGGCACGTCGCCGTCGGCTATCCGTCGGGCGAGACCTTCGACGATCGCGGTCTTGCCGACCCCTGGCTCGCCGATCAGCACCGGGTTGTTCTTGCTCTTGCGCGACAGGATCTGGACGGTCCGGCGGATCTCCGAGTCCCGGCCGATCACCGGCTCGAGCTTGCCGGCCGTCGCGGCCTCGACGAGGTCGCGACCGTACTTCCCCAGCGCCTCGTAGGTCCCCTCGGGCGTCGCCGAGGTCACCCGCTGGTGACCGCGCACCTCGGTCAGTGCGGCCAGGAACGTGTCGCGGGTCAGCCCCTGGGCGTGGAGGAGCCGACCGGCCGCCGAGCCCGAGCCCTCCTCCACCAGGGCGATCACGAGGTGCTCGACCGAGACGTACTCGTCCTTGAGCCTGCGAGCCTCACGGTCGGCCGTGTCGAGCAGGCGCGAGAGTCGTTGGGTGATGTGCACCTGCCCCGGCGTCACGCCGGGCCCGCTGACCCGCGGGCGCCGCCCGAGCTCGGCTTCGAGCTCCTCACGCAGCCGGTCCGGGTCTGCCCCCGCCCGGGCGAGCAGCGGCGCGACCAGGCCCTCCGCCTGGTCGAGCAGGGCGAGGAGCAGGTGCTCCCCGTCCACCTCGGTGTGCCCGAAGCGCAGCGCCTTGGTCTGGGCGTCGTGCAGTGCCTCCTGTGACTTCTGGGTCAGTCTGTTCATGTCCATGGAGCGCCTCCTCGTCGTGTTGATCGCCGTTGCGTCTTCTCCAGCTCCGCGATCCGGTCGAGCAGCTCGACGACCAGCCCGATGGCCGAGTAGCCGAGGTTCAGGCTCATCCGCAGCCGCTGGATCCTGGCCATCTCCCTCACCTGGGAGGGGTCGAACCACAAGCGCCCCTGCGCGTCGCGGGTGACGTCCAGCAGCCCGAGGGCGACCAGGCGGCGCACCAGCTCGGGATGTACGCCGGTGAGCTGTGCGTAGCTGTCGAGGCTGAGCCGGTAGGGCCGAGCGAGCGCGAAGTGCGTGACCGCGGTCATCGTGTGCTCCTCGCATCGAAGCCCGACACCTTCGCGAGCTCCTCGAATAGACGCTGCTCCTCGTCGGTGAGGGTGCGGCGCACGCGGACCTGCAGCTCGGCATAGAAGTCCCCCGGCGTGCCGCGCCGGTTGGGAAGCCCTCGGCCCTTGAGCCGCAACCGGCGATGGCTCGACGAGCCGGCCGGGACCTTCACCGTGGCGACGCCTCCGGGAGTGTCGACCGAGATCGAGGCGCCCAGGGCTGCCTCCCAGGGAGCGACCGGCAGGAGCGCGTGCAGGTCGCGTCCCTCCACCCGGTAACGCGGGTGGTCGGCGATCCGGACCACCAGGTAGAGGTCTCCGGCAGCCGCCGAGCCACTCCCCGGCCCGCCCTGGCCGCGAAGCCGGATCCGCTGGCCGTCGACCACGCCTGGCGGGATGGTGACATCGACCGTACGAGGCCCGTCGGGGCCGCTGATCGTGAGGTTGCGCTCGGTGCCGTGGTAGGCCTCCTCGACCGACACCTCGACCTCCGCCTCGTGGTCGGAGCCCGGGACCGGACCCGGCCCCCAACCGGCGCGGCCCCGACCGCCCCTCCCCCGGCCGCCGAAGATCCCCCCGAGGAGGTCCTCGATGTCGATGTCGTCGCCGAAGTCGCCGGCTCCGAAACCCCCCGCCGGGCCGGCCCCCGACGACCAGCGCCCGCGCGCCCCTGCCCCGGCGTCGGCGTACGTCCGGGCTTGCCGCCAGGCGTCCGGGTCCGTGTCGGGAGGGACGCGCCGGAAGTCCTCGCCGAAGGCGTCGTAGCGGCGACGCTGCTCCGGATCCGACAGCACGTCGTAGGCCTCGGCGATGTCCTTGAACCGCTCCTCGGCATCGGACTGCTTGTTGACGTCCGGGTGGTTCTGGCGCGCCAGTCGGCGATAGGCGCGTTGGATGTCGGCCGGGTCGGCATCGCGGGAGACCCCGAGGACCTCGTAGAAGTCCTTCGCCATCAGGTTGCCCTGGTGGCCACCACGACCGCGGCCGGTCGCAGGAGCTTGTCGTCCGGGCCGTAGCCGGGACGCACGACCTGGGCCACGGTGCCGGGCGTCAGGCCCTCGTCGGCCACGGTGCTCACCGCCTCGTGCACGGCCGGGTCGAAGGCCCGGCCGTTGTCGTCGCGACGCGGGTAGCCGAGGTCGGCCAGGACGCCTACCGCCTGCGCCAGCACGCCACGCACGCCCTCGACCACGGAGGCGGGATCGGACGACGCGTGCTCCAGCGCCCGCTCAAGGTTGTCGAGGACGGGTAGCCAGCTCGTGGCCACGGCCGCCCGCTCTTGCTCGCGGCTGCGGACCACGTCGCGCGCGCACCGCTTGCGGAAGTTGTCCAGCTCCGCAGCCGTACGTCGCCAAGCGTCCTCCAGCTCTGCGATCTGGCGCGCGGAATCGTCTCCCTCGGTGTCGTCGACCTGCTCCGGGGTCTCGTTCGCTGGAGCCGTGTCGCTCCCTCCCCCGGTCGTCGGGGCCTCGGTCGTCGGTGCGTCGTGGTCGGACATGGCCGTCAGTGAGCGGTGAACTCGGCGTCGATGACGTCGTCGTCGTCGCTGTCAGACGTCTCGGTGGAGGCATCGGCCGAGCCCGCCGACGTCCCGCCGCCACCCCGGGTGGCCGTACTCAGCGCCTGACCCATCTGGTGGAGCTCCCCGGTCAGCGCGCGGAGGCGGTCGACCGGTTCGTCACCCTCGACGGCCTGCCGGGCCTCCTCGACCAGCATCTCGGCTCGGGCGCGGTCGTGCTGGGGCACGGCGTCCCCACCCTCCTCGAGGGCCTTCTGCACCTGGTACGCCACGGAGTCGAGCTCGTTGCGGGCGTCGACCCGTTCGCGCAGGGCTGCGTCCTCACCGCGGTGGGTCTCGGCGTCCGCGACCATCCGGTCGACCTCCTCCTGGCTGAGCGTGGAGGTCTCGCTGATGGTCACCTCCTGCTCGGCGCCGGTGTCCTTGTCGCGCGCCGAGACGTGGAGGATGCCGTTGGCGTCGATGTCGAAGGTCACCTCGATCTGCGGCACCCCACGGGGCGCGGGACGGATGTTCTCCAGCCGGAAGCGGGCCAGCTGACGGTTGTCCGCCGCTCTCTCCCGCTCGCCCTGGAGGACGACGACGTCGACAGCCGACTGGTTGTCCTCCGCGGTGCTGAAGACCTCCGTCCGCCGGGCAGGGATGGTCGTGTTGCGTTCGATGACCTTGGTCATCACCCCGCCCATGGTCTCCAGCCCCAGCGACAGGGGCGTGACGTCGAGCAGCAGCACGTCCTTGACGTCGCCCTTGATGATCGCTGCCTGGACGGCGGCGCCGATGGCGACCACCTCGTCCGGGTTGACGGTCATGTTGGGTTCCTTGCCACCGGTCAGGCGGCGTACCAGAGCCTGCACGGCGGGGATCCGCGTGGACCCGCCCACGAGGATGACCTCGTCGATGTCGTCCGCGGTGACCTTGGCGTCCTCCATGGCCTGCTTGACCGGCCCGAGGCAGCGCTCGACGAGGTCGGCCGTGAGCTGCTCGAACGTCGAGCGCATCAGGTTGACGTTGAGGTGCTTGGGACCGGACGCGTCAGCGGTGACGAAGGGAAGGTTGACGGCGGTCTGGGTGACCGCAGACAGCTCCACCTTGGCCTTCTCAGCGGCCTCGAACAGGCGCTGCAGGGCCTGTGAGTCGTCGCGCAGGTCGATGCCGTTGGACTTCTTGAACTCGTCGGCCAGGTGGTCCACGATGCGGCGGTCGAAGTCGTCGCCGCCGAGATGCGTGTCCCCTGCCGTCGACCGGACCTCGACCACGCCGTCTCCGACCGTCAGGATGCTGACGTCGAAGGTGCCGCCGCCAAGGTCGAAGACCAGCACGGTCTCGTTCTCGACCTTCTCCATCCCGTAGGCGAGCGCGGCCGCCGTCGGTTCGTTGATGATCCGGAGAACCTCGAGCCCGGCGATCTTGCCGGCGTCCTTCGTCGCCTGTCGCTGCGCGTCGTTGAAGTGGGCCGGGACGGTGATGACCGCCTCGGTGACCCGCTCGCCGAGGAACTTCCCCGCGTCGTCGACCAGCTTGCGAAGCACCTGGGCGGAGATCTCCTCCGGCGCGTAGAGCTTGCCGTTGACCTGGAAGCGCACCGCGCCGTCCGGCCCGGCCACCACGTCGAACGAGACAGTCGTCAGCTCGCTGCTGACTTCGTCGTACTTGTGTCCGATGAAACGTTTGGCGGAGTAGATCGTCCCCTTCGGATTCAGGATCGCCTGTCGCCGGGCCATCTGCCCGACGAGGCGCTCACCCGACTCCAAGAAGGCCACCACCGATGGCGTCGTCCGGTGGCCTTCGGCATTCGGGATGACCTGAGGTTGGCCACCCTCCATCGCCGCGATCACGGAATTGGTCGTACCGAGGTCCACACCCACAGCCCTGCCCATCACCGGCTCCTTTCAGTCGATACCCAGACGCCCATGCTACCGTCGGCCTGGGTCCGGCACCCCATGAACGCGTGAGGTGAGCAGGCTCGGTGCGCTGGACGCAGGCCGTCGGCTAGGGCGACCGATGCCGAAGCGTGATGACCGTCAGCTCCACGCGGGTGTGGATGTCCAGCTTGATGAAGATGTGCTTCAGGTGGGCATCGATCGTGTGGCGTGAGACCAGCAGCACCGCGGCCATCTCCCGGTTGGTCAGGCCGTCCGCCACGTGCGCCGCGACTCGCAGCTCCGAGTGGGTCAGGGTCCGCCACCGCTCACGTGTGCTCGTCTGCTGCGCATGCGGGCCCCGGCCGCCTGCGAAGCCGTGCCGAGACTCGTCAGTCCGGAAGTGCGGGTTCACCAGCACGGTGTGGTCGAGGAGCACCGTCTGGTGCGCGGCCAACACCGTCGTGAGCGTTGCCGCGTTCAGCTGATGCAGGTCGTACACGCACAGCACGACCGCCGCCACCCGATCGACCACCTGGTCCACGGCGTTCTCGTAGAGCTCGAGGACGTTAAACGTCTCGCTCTGCCCGGGAAGCCAACCCATCTCCACCATCACTCGCAGCAGTGGGGACCCCGACTCGGCTGAATGCCCGGCACGTTCGACGAGGACGGCCGTCATTCGCTCGGCCGAGAACCGGCCGCCGGGGAGGCAGACGTCCGAGGCGGGACGGACGTCGGAGGGTGAACGGCCGCGGGTGCTCGACCGCCAGGCAGGCTCGTGCCCCGGGCCACGACCGGGGTGATCTGTCAGGCCAAGGTAGCCGTCCCCCCGCCATTGCCCCTCCTGGCGGAAGTCGAGAATGAGCTTGTTGCGCTCAGCCGGCCCCGAGCACAGCGCGCACAGATGGGGCTCCTGCGAGCACTTTTGCCTCCTCGGTGTCCACGGACATCACCCGACACGCCGAGATCCGCCCTTCAGGCTACGCCTCCGGGCCCGCGATCGGGTCCCGCGAACGCGGGATGACATGGCCGTCGCTCGTGGGCAGGGTTTCGCTGACGACGACGCGTGAGGTACCCCGGTGGTTCCAGGAGCGACATCCCGACCACGGCAGTCACTGTCCCGACGGAGACCAACCTGACGTGGCCGCTCGCGCGCACCCTGGACCTGCGACTGCCGCAGGTCGACATCCAGAGGAGGAGACGAGCATGACCCTGATGCGCTTCGACCCGTTCCGCGAGCTCGACCGCTGGACCGAGCAGGCCCTGGCCGGCTCCCGCAACCTGCGCACGATGCCCATGGAGGCACTGCGCCGCGGCCACCGCTTCCTGGTCGCCCTCGACCTGCCCGGCGTGACCCAGGACGACATCGACGTCACGGTGGAACGCAACGTCCTCACCGTCCGCGCCCGCCGCGCCCCGCTCGCCCAGGAGGGCGACGACGTCATCGTCGACGAAAGGCCCCACGGCGAGTTCAGCCGCCAGCTGTTCCTGGGCGAGAACCTCGACGCCACCAAGCTCACCGCCGACCTCACCGACGGAGTGCTCAACCTCGAGATCCCCGTCTCCGAAGCCAGCAAACCACGTAAGATCTCCCTGAGCGACCGCCCGGTGACCACCGCCGCTGCGGGACAGTGACTCGTCACCAGCCCCGCCGCCAGACGAGAGGCAGGCATCGATGAGCCAGACCCAGTCGAACCATCACGACGAAGGACCACGGCACGGCGAGCCCGCTCGCCGAGTGATCGCCTCCTACGAGGACTACGCGGATGCCGTGGCGGCGGTCGACCACCTGGCCGACCGCAAGTTCCCGGTCGAACGGACGGCCATCGTCGGACATGACGTGAGGCTCGTCGAACAAGTGACCGGCCGTCTCACCTACGCCACCGCGGCGGCACACGGGGCGGCAGCCGGGGCCCTCCCCGGCGCGTTGATCGGTTGGGTGTTCGGGCTCTTCGAGTGGGTCGATCCGCTCAGGGCGAGCCTCCTCCTCGCGATCTACGGGCTCGTCTTCGGCGCCGTCCTCGGTGGCCTGCTCAACGTCGTGGTGTTCGCGATGCAACGCGGACGTCGTGACTTCACGACCGTCAGGATCATGCAGCCGTCCCGCTACGACATCCTGGCGGACGCCGAGGTGGCCGACCGCGCCATCCAGGAGCTGGAGGTCCAGCAGCTGGAGGCTCGAGTCGACGCGCGCCAGGAGGTGGGCGACCAGGAGGTGGGCGACCAGGAGCCACCCGCGCGATGACCACACCTTCGCCCGAGCAACGGCAGGCGGTTGCTCCGCGGGCCAGGGCGCCCATAGCCACCGGCGCGCACGGGCCGGTCTCGGTCCGAGGCGTGACCGACCCTGCTCAGGCAGAGGTGCTGGTGCGTGACGCGTACCTCCCGAACCGCTTGAGGGTCTCTCCGCGCCGGAGCCGCCTGGACATGTCGCTGGCCGCGCTCAGGCTCGGCCAGCTGACGGTGGGGCGACTGGGCTACGGGCAAGAGGTCCGGGTGGTGACGGACGAGGCGACGAACTTCCACGTCGACGTCCCCCTTGCCGGGCACGCGGAGATGGGCGCAGGTGGAACCGAGGTCGTCGCCGCTCCCGGGGACCATGCCGCCGTCTTCCCCCTGGTGAGCCTGCACGGATGCGTTGGAGTGCCGACTGTGTCCAGGTGTGCCTCATGATCCCGCCGGGAGTCCTGAAGGCGTAGCTCGACGAGCTCCTCGGGCGTTCGGCGGTGCGTCCGCTCCGCTTCGACTTCGCCATGGACCCTGCGGGGTCCCCTTGGACGTTCCTGGACCGAGACGCTGCGGCTGCTGGCGCGCGAGCTCGAGGAGGCCCGGGACTCCTCCTCCACCCGGACGCCGGCGCGCACGTGCAGAGCCTCCTGCTCGACGGGCTGCTGCTCGGCCAGGCCCACAACTACCTCGACGACGTCGGCGCAGGACCGCGCCCCGGTTCCCACGCGGCCATCGTCCGGATCGTGGACCTGCTCAACGAACGCGCGGACGAGCCATGGTCCAGCACCTTGCTCGCCCGGGAGGCGCACCTGAGCGTTCGGGCCCTCCAAGAGGGATTCAGGCAACACGTCGGGCAACCGCCCATGCAGTACCTGAGGGACGTGCGACTGCGCCGGATCCACACCGTTCTCCGGGACGCACACCCCGGGAGCACCACGGTCGCGGCCGTCGCCTCACGATGGGGCATCCTGCACATGGGTCGCTTCGCAGCGGCCTATCGAGCGGCGTTCGGCGAGTCACCGTCCCGGACACTCGCACGGTAGAGGCGGCCGAGGAAGACCACCGCCTGGGCGGCGTCACATCTGTGCGGGCACTCCATGGAAGCCCACGATCGTCGTCGTGCCGTCCTTCTCGACGACCTTCAGGGCGCCGTCGTCGACGTCGACCTCCACCTCGGTGGGGTGAGCGATCAGGTGGCGGAGCAGCACCGGATACTTCGCCGTGTTGCCTCCGACGGCGATCACCACCACGTCGTCCTTGGGGTCGTACATGGCGTACGCGAACGGCAGGTGCTCCGCCTCCGGCTGATCCCCGTACTCGGGATGCAGGATCTCGATGGTGACGTACTGCTCCCGGCGATCCCTGGTCAGCTTGTCGAGCTGCAGCATCCATTCGTCGTGGTCGGTGGTCGGGCTCGACGTCATTGGACAGACCCTTTCGCGATCACGTGCCCCCAGAACATCCGTCCGGAGTGGTTGCCCATCGTCGGTCGTCACCCAGTTCGGCGGCATCCCGCGAACCCGGGATGACGCCGGTGGTACCGCTGTACCAACCTCATCGTTACTACCCACTGCTGGAACCCGATCGGTGGTTCCGCCATGGGCGAGAGGACCTGATGAATGCATCGCTCCTCCGACGGCTGGTCGCGGAGTTCGTCGGAACCGCCATCCTCGTGCTGTTCGGAGCAGGATCGATCGTCGCCGCCATGGATCAGGGCGACGGCACGCTGGACTACGCCGGCCTGGGGATCGTCTCGCTCGCGTTCGCGTTCGCCGTCACCCTCGCCGTCTACACCGTCGGGGCCATCTCAGGCGCCCACATCAACCCGGCCGTGACGATCGCGCTCGCCGTCGTACGACGCTTCACGTGGGCCGAGGTCACGCCGTACGTCGTCGCCCAGCTCGCGGGTGCCGTCGCCGGGGCGTTGCTCATCGTGGCGTACGCCGGTGATCGCGCCACGAGCTCCGCCCAGGTGGGTCTCACGTCGCTCGCAACGGGCGTCAGCGCCGCGCAAGGGGTCCTCGCGGAGGGGCTCGGAACGTTCCTGCTGCTCCTCGTGGTCATGGCCGTCGCGGTGGGCCACAGCGCACCCGCAGGGTGGGCCGGCTTGATCATCGGCCTGGCCGTCGCGACCGAGATCATGGTGATCGGCCCGTTCACTGGAGGCTCCGTCAATCCTGCCCGGTCCTTCGGCCCCTACCTGGTCAACCAGCTCTTCGGCGGATCCACGCCCTGGTCGGAGTACTGGGTCTACCTCGCCGGGCCGCTGGTCGGAGGTGGACTCGCGGCGATCTGCTACGAGCTGCTGGCCCGCCCGGGCGCCGCCGTGCCACAACCCACCACACCACACAACGGGAGACCGTGAGGGAGAAGCCATACGCGTCGCGCCTGCAGGATCTCGTGCCGGTGCGGGTGAGCAGGATGCTGCAATCGCCGTTCGCGTTCTACCGGGGCACGGCGGCCGTCATGGCGGCCGACCTGCGCGGTGCGCCCACCACCGACCTCGAGGTCGTCTCCTGCGGCGACGCGCACATCTCCAACTTCGGCTTCTTCGCCTCACCCGAACGCGCGCTCGTCTTCGACCTCAACGACTTCGATGAGGGCGGCGTCGCGCCGTGGGAGTGGGACGTGCGCCGCCTCACCGCGAGCGTGTACGTCAGCGGGCGCGACATCGGCATGAGCGAGGACGCATGCCGCGACGCGGCGTTCGCCGCGGCCGAGGCGTACCGCGAGATGCTGCGGAGCTATTGCCGCCTGTCGACGCGGGAGCGCTACTACGCCCGCGTCGATACCTCTTCGGTCGCGCGTCACCTCGGCGAGAAGGGCGAGCGGACGGTCCGCAAGGCGGCGAAGAAGGCCCGTGGGCGCACATCGGAGCAGGTGCTGCAGCGCCTGACGACGATCGCTGTCGACGGCGGCATCCGCATCGTCGATCAGCCGCCCGTCCTTCGCCACGTCGATCATGCGACCCTGGGCGAAGTCACCGACCTGTTCGCCCAGTACCGCGCAACTCTGCGCGAGGACATCGCCTTCCTGCTGGAGCAGTACCGCGTGGTCGACTTCGCGCTGAGGGTCGTCGGAGTCGGCAGCGTCGGCACCCGGTGCTACCTCATCGCCGTCGAGGGTCCCACCGGCGACATGCTGTTCCTCCAGGCCAAGGAGGCGCCGCCGTCCGTCCTGACGACATACGGTGGTCGGCGCTCGGCCGTGCCCGGCCGCCCCGGCGTGACGGACTTCATCGAGGGTCACCGCGTCGTCGCCGCGCAGCGGATCCTGCAGGCAAACTCCGACCTGTTCGTCGGATGGATCCGCGGCTGGGCCGGTGACTCCGCGGACCGTTACCGGGTGGACTACTACTGGCGGCAGTTCCGCGACATGAAAGGGTCGATCGACCCGGACACGCTCGACACCGACCAGTTCCGCTCGTACGGTGCGCTGTGCGCCGCACTCCTGGCTCGGGCGCACGGGCAGTCTCCCGCCTCGGCTGCGATCGTGAGCTACCTCGGCCGGTCCGAGGAATTCGCCGAGGCGGCGGCGAAATGGTCGGCCGCTTACGCCGATGTCGCCGAGGCCGACTTCGAGCTGCTGCGCCGAGCCGTCGGATCCGGACGTCTCCCGGCCGAGACCGGAGTCTGACCGAGGTTCAGGGCGTGAACCTCCGGACCCCGACCCGAGGCTCACTTAATGCCACCAAGAGTTGCGCGGAGGACCGCACGGATCTGGCACCCCTCTGTGTCAAGGCACGGCTTTGGCGAGGGTCTTCCGGCTAGCTGGTGGTCGGCTTAGCGTCGGCTGCGCGGGTCCGGGAAGTGGCTGATCCGAAGTGTCGATGAGCGGGTGCGAGTCGGCCGCGCTGGATTGACGAGTCGCCCCGCAGTGCCCTCCCGGACCCGCTCCACCCTGCTGCTGGGCGTCGGCGACGAGCTGTCGGTAGACGACGTCGGACAGGCGTCGCTTCAGACACCGCAGCGCCTCCATCGGAGTCTTGCCGGCATCGAGCTTGCGTCTGTAGTAGGCACGACCCTCGGTGTCGTGACGGATCTGAACGATCGCCGCGACGTGCAGGACGTGGTTCATCCGCCGGTTCCCGGCCCGCGACAAGCGGTGGCGGGTCTGCTCGCCCGAGGAGGCGTCCAGGGGTGCGGTGCCGGTCCAGGACGCGAACCGGTTGCGGTCGGCGAACCGTGCCACGTCGCCGACGTCGGCCAGGACCCGCGCGGCACCGGCTGGTCCGATGCCGTAGATGTCTATCAACCCCGACCTACGTTCGAGGACCGCGGCCTTCAGCTCGGCCTTGATCTTCTTCAGTTTGGCGTCGACCGTGACCAGGTCGGCGATCTCTTCGGCGGCCATCCGGCGGCGGGTCTTGCCGGCGATGTCGCGGGGCCGCACGGTAGCCAGCATCGCCTTGGCCTGGGCGGCGGACAGGTCGCGTTTGCGCTGGCCAGGCAGTAGTTCGCTGAGGAGGCGTTGCAGCCGATTGACGGTCTGGACCCGTTGACGGGCGAGCTCATCGCGGCGGTCGGTGAGCATCCTCAGGGCTTCGAGTTCACCGTCCTCGACCACCACCCGCAGGCCATGGGTGCGGACCGCGACGAGGGCGATGGAGTGGGCGTCCAAGGCATCGGTCTTGCGGTTGTGTCCGGTGTCGAACAGCCGCACCCGGGCCGCCAGCTTGGCCGGCACATCGACGACCTTCTCGCCGGCGGTGACGAGCCGTTGGGCCAGCGGACGACCTGCGCCGTTGGCTCCTTCGACGGCCCAGAGCCGGGTGGGCCACTGCTTCACATAACGGCGCATCGCGGCGTAACCGGTGTTGGTGGTGTCGAAGCGTCCGCTGCCGAGGAGCCGTTCGTGGGGGCGTGTCGGAACTTCTGTGTAAGTGCGTGACCTCGAGGCTGGGCCGTGGGAGCGGCCCGGGGAGGACACGTGATGAGCGATATGACCGAGACTGCACGGGTGGGACGTCGTGGTCGTGAGCCTGACCCTGAGCGTGGGGAGGGACTCGTCGACGCCGCGTTGGCGGAGGAGCTGGTCGCCCGGGCCCGTGAGCAGGGGGTGGAGCTCCTCGGGGAGAACGGACTGCTGCGGCAGATGACCAAGGCGGTGCTGGAGCGGGGCTTGGCCGAGGAGCTGACCGAGCACCTGGGCTACGAGCCGCACGAGCGGGCCGGGGCAGGCAACTCCCGCAACGGCACGACGCCGAAGCGGCTGCACTCCGAGGCCGGCACGATCGACCTGGACGTCCCGCGCGACCGGGTGGGGTCCTTCGAGCCGCGGCTGGTGCGGAAGGGGCAACGGCGCCTGGACGGCATCGACAAGATCGTGATCGGCCTCTACGCACGCGGGATGACCGTGCGGGACATCCGGGCCCACCTGGTCGAGATCTACGACGTGGAGGTCTCCGCGGACCTGATCTCCACGATCACCGACGCGGTCCTGGAGGAGGTCCGCGAGTGGCAGGCCCGCCCGCTCGACCGCGTCTACCCGGTGATCTTCCTCGACGCGCTCATCTGCAAGGTCCGCAGCGAGGGAACCGTGCGCAACAAGGCCGCCCACCTGGCCGTCGGCGTCGATGTCGACGGCCGCAAGGAGGTCCTGGGCATCTGGGTCGAGCACACCGAGGGCGCGAAGTTCTGGCTGCGGGTGATGAACGACCTCAAGGCCCGCGGCGTCGAGGACGTCCTGATCGTCGTGTGCGACGGGCTCACCGGCCTGCCCGCCGCGGTCACGACCGTGTGGCCGGACGCGCTCGTGCAGACCTGCGTGGTCCACCTCGTGCGGGCCTCGATGCGCTGGGTGAACTACAAGGACCGCAAGAAGGTCGCCGCCCAGCTGCGCTCGATCTACGCCGCCTCCACCGAAACCGCCGCCCGAGACGCCCTGGACGCCTGGACCGAGTCCGACATCGGCCGGCAGTACCCGGCGATCAAACGCCAGTGGGAGGCCGCCTGGGAACAGGTCATCCCGTTCTTCGCCTTCCCCCCGGAGGTCCGCAAAGTCATCTACACCACCAACATGATCGAGTCGATCAACTACCAGCTCCGCAAGATCACCAAGACGCGCGGACACTTCCCGACCGACGAGGCCCTGATCAAGCTGCTCTACCTCGGCTGCAAAGACCTCGGCGTGGAACACACCCGCAACACCGCCGGCCGCAGCCTGGCCACCGGCTCCTGGCGAGCCGCCCTGAACCAGTTCGACCTGATGTTCCCCGGCCGCCTGGACCGGGTCTGACACCATGAACACACGTCACGCACTTACACAGAACAACGGACAGGCCCTGCTCGGACCACCGATCGCAGCGCGGCGTGGACCTGCGGCCAGTGCGGGCCTCGGGCGAGGGGTTTATGCCCCATAAATGCCCCATGAATCAAAACTGGCAACCTTTCGGTCACGGTCACCAGTCCCGCTCGGGAGACGCATATGGCCCCGGACCTGCACGTTCGCAAGTCCGAGGCCATCTCACTCGGTCGGGCTGACAGTGTCCTGTTTCAACACATAGGCGACAGATGTCTCAAGACATGCGCGACACGTCTCTCAAGACATCCGCGACACCGCTCGGACCCAGTAGGGCTCGGTCATGTCCTCGACAGCCCGTCTGGTCATCACCGCCGTCGTCCATCAGAACCGCCCGGTCGCCGAGGTCGCCGCGACCTACGGTGTCCACCGATCGTGGGTCTACCGGCTCGTGCGCCGGTACGAGCAGGACGGCGAGGCAGCGCTCGAGCCGCGCTCACGCCGTCCCAAGACCGTCCCCAGAGCGACCAGCGCGGAGAAGGTGACGGCGATCCTGGCCCTGCGCGAGGAGCTGACCGCCGCCGGGCACGACGCCGGCCCCGCCACCATCGCCGAGCACCTGACCCGCCGCGGGGTCACCGTGTCCGTGGCGACGATCTGGCGGACCCTGAACCGGCACGGCCTGATCACCCCCGAGCCCAAGAAACGCCCGAAAGCCTCCTACATCCGCTTCGAAGCGTCCGCACCGAACGAGTGCTGGCAGTCCGACTTCACCCACGTCCGCCTCAAAGGCGGCACCGACACCGAAGTCATCACCTGGCTCGACGACCACTCCCGCTACGCCCTGTCCGTCACCGCCCACACCGTCATCACCGGTCAGACCGTCACCACCACCTTCCAGACCACCGCCGCCGAGCACGGCCTACCCGCCACCGTCCTGACCGACAACGGCCTCGTCTACACCACCCACTCGCTCAAGGCCCGCAACAGCTTCCAGCGACTGCTCCACAAGCTCGGCATCCACCAGAAGAACGGCGCCCCCAACCACACCCCCAGACCCAGGGCAAGGTCGAACGCTTCCAGCAGACCCTCAAAAAGCACCTCGCAACCAGAGCGCCCGCGGACAACATCGCCGAGCTCCAGGCCCACATCGACACCTTCGTCACCTACTACAACACCACCCGCCCGCACCGCTCCCTCGGCGGTCGCACCCCACGAGCGGCGTACATCGCCACACCCAAAGCCGTCCCGATAGGATCACCCGCCGGCAAGGACAACCGCGTCCGCCACGACAAGGTCGACGGCCAAGGCTCCGTCACCCTGCGCTATAACGGCCGCCTGCACCACATCGGCGTCGGACGAACCCACGCCCGAACCCCCGTCGTCATCGTCATCCAGGACCGCCACATCGTCATCGCCGCCAAAGACACCGGCGAGATCATCCGCGAGCTCACCCTCGACCCCACACGCGACTACCAACCCCGAACAACGACAAAAGCCGAACCCTCAAAATGAGGGTTCGGCCTGTCGCGGATGTCTTGCGACATCACACGGTCGGGCTGACAGGATTTGAACCTGCGACCCCTTGGCGGATTCGGACGGATCCGGGTCGTCGCCGCTTGTCTCCGGAACTCGCGGATTCCCTTGTGTTTCCGGGGAACCAGGCGGTTCACTCAATCTGAGTGTACTGGGCCAGTCAGGGTTGCTCAGGGGTGATTGCGATGGGTAAGCGGTAGGTTTCTGTCGTTCAACGCAGACATCTCCCACAGCCGCTGTCGGCATGTATAACGCACCACGTCAACGACTCCCGCCTGTGCTTGCCGAAGGCCGACTACCAGCCGTTCGGAGCAGATCCTCCGGTGGTCCGCGAGGCCAACGGCTAACCGAACTCCTTGGCTTCGTCGATGAGGAACCGGTAGCCGAACTCGGGGTCGTGCTTGTGGGTGTCAATAAGTGCGTTGGCCCGGTAGGCCTGCGCGAGCTCGGCGTTGCCGACTGGCCGGGCGAGGCAGCGGTAGTAGGGCTGGCGCGCGATCTTGAGCATCGGGACCGTCCGGGGCTCGCACCTTGAGCAGCTGCCTGTCCGGAACTAATCCCGAAGCGGCTCGTCCATTTCGGTCAGGAACGCAAGAGCGAGGACCATCCACTCCGCAGGGGTAGCGCCCTCCTCCCAGATCTCGAGGTACTCCTCCGGAGTCAGCCCTCTCGGCGCTGGGTTCAGCGGACCGCGGTCGTAGCCGTCGAACGGTGATGTGCTCTTCACCGCGAAGAGTATGTCCCGGGCCTGAGACGTTCTGCCGTCAGCGGAACCACCGACTTGGAACGTCCGGAAGACCTTGGCGTCCCTAGCGGGCGGCCACATCTTCCATACGCGGAGGAACGCGCCCTCCCACTCGCAGTGCGCCCAACGCCAGGGACCTTCGAAGCCCACGGCGGCCAGGCCGGCGAGCAGTCCTTCCGCGGTGTTCTTGAGCTTCTGCTGCTTGTTCACGTCGGGCCTTTCGGGGACGTCACGAGCCGGCGGGCGGCGAGACCAGGACGAGCGTTGCCGGATCGACGTCGTCTCGTGTCCTCAGCGTCGGAAGATGGGAGTGGTCGGCCTGGTCGAGGTCGAACATGGAGGCGGCAAGCATCTGCACCTTCGCCTGTTCGACCGCCGTTGCAACCGACTGTGCGGAGGCGAGCGCGGCGTAGAACGATCGGGCGAAGACAACGGCGGCCGTGTCGTCGACCGTGTCCGACATCCCGATCACCGCAGGTACCGTCTGGAGGAGATCGTCTGCACCCTCGAGGCTCTCGCAGGCGTTCAGGACGACCAGGCGAGGCGGTTCGTCAGTGGCTCCGAGGAGCCTCGCAAGGAGCGTGAAGTTGACGTCCTGCCCGTCGGGTGCGCCGGCGTCGTTCTCCATCCAGACGCCGAACGCGTCAGCGTGGCCAGAGAAGTGCACGACGTGGGGACGGTGGTCGTTGAGTCCGGCGCTCAGATCGCCGAAGGTTGCGGCGGGTGCGTGCTCGACGACGACGAGATCGCGGTACTTCGAGCCGCGCAAGCCCTGCTTGACCTGTCGCACTTCCTGGTCGACGCGAAGCCACGTGCCTTGTTCGACGACCGTCCCATCGGGGCTCGTCACCGTGTTTGTGGTGGCGTCGGGGTTTGACGTCAGGTAGAGCACCCGGAGCCGCTCGGGAACTGGCGGGGCGACCTCGACGTAGCGGGTCACGGGTGACGGGCTGCTCGCGTTCGCCAAGGCACGTGCGTGGCTGAGCTCTTCACGCCTTCGCCTCGCATCGTTGTTCCGCTGGGCGTTTTCGGCGGCCTTCCGCTCTGATCCTTCGGCGGCGCGCAGCGAGGTCGTCTTGCTGGCGATCGTCTTGTCGATGGTCGCTATGTCCTTGCGCGCCTTGGCGACCTTGTCCTCGGCGGCGTCCGCCTTCTTCTCCTCGCGTTCGGCCGCAGCTAGCGACGACCGGATCGCGCTGGCGCTCTTGGAGCGCGCTGCCGCCTCACGCTTCTTGCGGGCGGCCTCGCGCGCCGCCGTAGCGACCTTGCCCTGCGCAGCGATGATCTTCGCGTGGCTGGCTTTCTTGTCTTCCAGAGTCGCGATCTCCCGACGGAGAGTGTCGCTACGTGCCATCCATCTCACCCATCTCTGCTGGTCTGAGTTGCTGGTGCCGCCGTCCGATGGAGCCGCCTACGGTGGCGAGGCTGCCATGGGCACGCCATTGAGTTCTACCGTCGTGAGGCGTGGTCTGCTCGGCGCCTCGCTCGGCGATCCCTAGCCGACGACGTGCCACCATCAGCAGTATGGGCAGTGAAATGACTGGGCTCCCTTAGGGACGCGTGCAGCGATGACGTCCCCTCCGTACTGGGACTCAAGAGGGAGTTGCTTGGTACTGCACCGAACACCTCGCAGGTACATAACCCTTCGCTCCGATCTCGTCGCGTCGCGGAGGCGCTGCCGGGCTTGTCTTCAGCGCCGGATGCGGCGGAAGAGGTCTGCGACCATTCGCTTGGCGCGGTCAAGCCGGGACAGGTTGAGGTTGAGCGCCGCTGCCTGATCCCGCGCCTGGGCGCGAACGTGGTGCTCGAGGGTCATGTTCGAGAGCCACCGCACGTGGGACGCCTGGATGACGTAGTGGGACTTGCAGTCGTACGCACCGTTGCCGATGGACGGTGAGAGGCTGACTCGTCCGTCGTAGCGGAGCGCCCACCCGGCTGGGCCGAGTGGGGTGACGACCTCCGTGCCGCATCCACAGCAGCACAGGTGGGCGACGATGTTGTGCGCGCCGCTGATGTAGAGCACGCCCGGCTCGAGGGGAGTGGGAAGCACCTCGACAAACCGGTGGTCCATCTCGTGGTGGCGGCTCACACGGACAGCCTGTTGATCGTGTTGTCGCTGACGGGGTAAGCGAAGGCGGGCATGTCGGATGCCATGTCGGCGTAGAAGCCGAGATGGCGCTTCCACTGGAGCACTGCGAGTGCTGCATTAAGGGCATTGAGGTCGCCGATCTGGATGTTGCTCTGGTACTCGTCGGGTGCCGTGCCCCCGGCCGGGATCGGCACACGTCGTCCAGGGGTGCTGGTCGAGACGCGCACCATGCCGGTCAGTCCAGCGCCGGTGTCGGTGACGCCCATGCCCACGTCGATGAACGACATGTCAGCGGCCTCCAGGGCCGCGACGATGCCCTGGCGGTCGGAGCCGTCGTCGAGCGCGAGGAAGACGAAGTTGAAGCCCGCGACCTCCGCGACGGTCTCGACCTCGAAGTATGTGGGGTGAGCGATGATCCCGCGCTTGATGCGCGAGTACTGCGCTGCCCAGTGCTCGGCCTTGTTCGGCTGGGCTCGCAGCTCGTTGATGTCGGCGGCGCCCGGAGCGCGAAAGGCGTTGTGGTTGATGAAGACGTCGCCGTCGTAGAGGTGGATCTCGGCTACCGGTGACTTGGCGACGAGGTCGAGAATGTGCGAACCCGTGCCGCCGAGGCCGACGATCGCGATCCGCATGCCGCGGAAGATCGAGTTGAGGGAGGTGGTGCCGGCCCGGCTGGACGATGAGTCGCGGTAGGCGAACGGGTAGTCGTCGTCGGCGACCTCGTGGACCGGATAGGTGCGCGCAGTGGCCCGGGTATCGATGCGGCGGGCCCAGCGTGAGAGCAGGTCGACGTAGATGGTGACCTTGTCGTAGTAGTTGCGGTAATTACCCTCGGGCGGCTTGGCGGAGAAGTAGAAGTTGGTGCGCAGGCCAGGCAGCAGATCGCTGACCTGCATGCCGTGGATCACCTTCGCCAGGCGCCGACCATCGTTGTCGCAGGGCTCCGATCCCGCGAAGTGGGTCGTGTGGTCCGGCGGCGTCGTCAGGATGTCGCCGGCCATGGTGGCCGGCATGACGAACTGCCCTCGGGCCACCGTCTTGTCGGCGGTGACGTAGGGGACGTCGTGGACGACCAGGTAGCCATCACGCAGTTCGACGTCGTAGCCCTCGTTCAGAAGGCGGGTGAGGTCGTCCATGATCAGGACCGCGTCGTGGTCTGGACGCCGAAGCTCGTTCCCTTCTTGACACGAATCCCCTGGCCCGGGGCCAAGGAGCCCGACTCGTTCCCGTGCTGAGCGCGGGTGTACGTCACGATGTACTCGGTGTCGGCGCCTGGGGTCTGCCCGGGGAAGGCGAGCGCGACGACCTGCTCGAACGACACCTCCTTGTCCGCGACGAGGTGCGGGCGAGCGTTCACGAAGACCTCGATCATCTTGGAGCCGTTGGCAGCGGCCAGCTCGGTCAGCGCGTCGGTGGAAACCATGGGTACCTCCTGGGTGTCGCGCAGGGAACCAGGCCGCGGCGCGGTAGGCTTTACCTGTCTGGTAAACAACCGTAGCACGATGGCTTTACCTGGGAGGTAAAGGTGCTTCTGGCGTGGCGCGACCCCGCGCTCGAGCAAACCTGCTCGTCCAGCGACGCCATCGAGCTCCGCTGGCCGCAGTCAGCGGACGCGGTCAGGCGCCTCTTGTGGACCGTCAAGCACTGTCGGGACCTTGCCGCACTACTGAGGCACCCGTCCGTCAGGGTCACGAGCGACAGCCACCGCACCGAGACGTCACTGAGCGTTCAGATGCGCAAGGCGGGGATGCGCGCGATGGCGCTGGCACGCACCGGCGAAGTCCTCGGCATCGCCGAGGCAGACCAACTCCTGCGACATGCGAGCACCACGACTGCACTGCTCGTCGCCGACCTCATGGCAGAGGGATCCGGCAGCCTTCGAAAGGCAATGTGATGACGTCACCAAGCACCAGCACGATGCGGTACATCCCCCGCGAGTTCGAGCCTGACTGGGCGGTCGCTCCAGGCTCGATGATCCAAGAGACACTGGAGGACCTGCGGTTCACCCAGGCGGACGTGGCGGCCCGCGCAAGCATCAGCGCGAAGCACCTCAACCAGGTGATCAAGGCGCATGTTCCGCTCTCCCCCGAGGTTGCAGTCGCGCTGGAGCGGGTGCTCGGAGTACCCGCGGACCATTGGCTCGCACTCGAGGCAACGTGGCAGGCCCACAAGGCCCGCGAGAACTCGGCCGTCTCCTTCGCCGGCCTCGCATCGTGGCTGAGCCGCTTCCCAAACGAGGTGCTGCGAGAGCGGAAGCTCGTCGACACCAAGGCCTCAGTCGCCGCGCGCGCAGATTCACTTCTTAGATTCTTCCAGGTCGCCGACACGACGGCCTTCGAGAAGGTCTGGCTCACACCACAGGCGAACTACAAGAGGAGCCAGAAGTTCGCAATCGATCCATACGCGACCGCACTCTGGCTCCGGCTTGCTGAAGTTGCAGCAGAAGACTTTAGAGTAGAATGCCCCCCGTATGATGCCGGCAAACTTCGGGCGCTCTCACGCATGCTGCCGCCCCTGACTCGCGAACCAATCCCTACCGGTTTCAAGAGTGCCCAGACCCTCCTCAAGAAGGCAGGCGTTCTTCTGGTCTTCGTTCCAGGGATCGCCGACACTCGAATCACCGGAGCCTCCAGATGGCTCGCCTCGAACCATCCGGTGATTGCACTGTCAGGGCGCTACAAGTACCTCGACGTCTTTTGGTTCGCGCTCTTGCACGAGATCGGGCACGTCCTCCTGCACCCAAAGCGGGCGACATATCTCGACGTCGACGTCGGCGGCGCGCACGACGACGAGGACCTGCAGGAGACAGCCGCTAACAGATTCGCTAGCGAAATCATCCTCGACGAGGCTCTCCGGCGTGAGCTCGAGGAGCTCAACACTGATGACCAGTTGCAGTCGCTCGCACGGCGCGCCGGAGTCTCACCGGGAGTGATTGCTGGTCAGTACGGCCATGCGACGGGTGACTGGAGGAAGTTCGGGAAACTACGACCCCGAGCGGATTTCGCCGCGGTCCTCTCAGTCGCCCTTTGACGCTTTAGAGCTGTCGATCGGCAGGCAGCGTCAGTGAACTCAGCTCAGACCCAGTGGATGTGTCGTGCTGTCGAAGAACTGCACTGCGTGCCCGGAGAACAGCCGCTTCATCGTAGGGGGAGAGCCTTCCCTTCGGACCCGACGACGTGAGCCCGTAAGTGCAGGATGAATGTCAGTCGCGGGTGAGACGCTGTCCCCGGAACGACGGACAAGCGCACAATCGCACTGAGACCGATGATCGGGGCCCGAAGGACGCATGATCAGCCAGACACAGTCGCAGCACGACGTGGAACAGAGCACGCTCGAGGAGCTGGAGTCGCGCCTGTGGGCAGCGGCGAACGCCCTGCGCGGCCCTGTCGACCCGGCCGACTTCAAGACCTACGTCTTCCCAATGCTGTTCTGGAAGTGGCTCTCCGATACCTGGGCGTACGAGCACGACCAGGCGGTCGAGAAGTACGGCGACGACCTCGACGACGAGATCGAGGCCGACGAGCACCGCTTCGTCCTGCCCGAGGGCGCGTCCTGGTACGACGTCACCACCCGCACCGCCGGCAACCTCGGCGCCCATGTCCAGCAGGCGTTCACCGACATCGAGCAGGCCAACCCCAAGGCCCTCGCACGGATCTTCGGGGACGCGAACTGGGCCGACCAGGACCGCATCCCCGCCCACGCGATCCTCGGCATCGTCAAGGCGTTCAACCAGATCAGGCTCTCCCCCGACCGGGTCAGCTCGGACCTGCTCGGTCAGGGGTATGAGTACCTGCTGAAGAACTTCGCCGACTCGTCGGGAAAGAAGGCCGGCGAGTTCTTCACGCCCCGCTCCGTCGTCCACCTCCTCGTCGACGTCCTCCAGCCCACGGAGGCGGAGACCGTGTACGACCCGGCGTGCGGGTCCGGCGGCATGCTGGTCTCGACGATCGGCAAGCTTCGCGCGGATGGCCTGCAGTACCAGTCGCTGAACCTGTACGGCCAGGAGGTCAACCTCACCACGTCCGCGATCGCTCGGATGAACCTGATCCTGAACGGGTTCGACTCCTCCCGCATCGCCCGCGGCGACACCCTGCGCGACCCCAAGCACCGCACCGTGGCAGGGAACCTGCGCCGCTTCGATGTCGTCATCGCCAACCCGCCCTTCTCGCTGAAGGACTGGGGTGCGGAGAACTGGGCGACGGACCCGCGCGCGTTCTGCGGCGTCCCGCCAGCCGGCAACGCCGACTACGCGTGGGTCCAGCACATGGTCGCCTCGATGAAGGGCCGCACCGGCCGCGCCGGTGTCGTCATGCCGCTCGGTGTCCTCTTCCGCGGCGGCAAGGAAGCCACGATCCGCAAGTGCATCGTCGAGGCCGACCAGCTCGAGGCCGTCATCGCCCTGCCGACGGGCCTGTTCTACTCGACCGGCATCCCCGCCTGCATCCTCATCTTTCGGTCGGAGAAGCTCGCCGAGCGTCAGGGGCACGTCCTCTTCGTCGACGCCGCCGCGAGGTTCGTCAAGGGCAAGAACCAGAACACGATGTCCGACGACGACGTCGCCGCCGCCGTCGCCGCATACCGCACCGGCATCGACCCCGACGGCGAGGACCAGGGCGTCAACGTCCGCCTCGTGCCGCTGGAGGAGATCGCCGGCAACGACTTCGACCTCAACATCGGCCGGTACGTGCGCGCCGAATCAGCCGAGGAGCTCGACCTCGAGACCGCCCTGGTGCGCTACCAGGAGGCCCGCGCGGAGCGCATCACCGCCGAGGAGGCCCTCTTCGCCCGCCTCGCCGCCGCCGGCATCGCCGACCTCGGAGGCGTCCAGTGAACGGCTTGCGAAGGGTCCCCCTCGGCGATGTCGTCACTCGCATCAAGCGCAAAGCGACGTCGCAGACACGCGTAATGACGGTCGCCGCAGACCGAGGCTTGGTCGACCAGGAGAACTTCTTCACCAAGAAGGTTGCGAGCAAGAACCTCACGACCTACTACGTCGTCGAGCGAGGCGACCTCGTCTACAACAAGAGCAGCTCGAAGGATGCACCGTTCGGGGTCGTGGCCCGCATGACCGAGGGCGAGCCTGGAGTCGTCACACCGCTTTACATTTGCTTCAGAGCGGACACTGACTTTGTGACGCCGGAGTTCCTCGAACTCGCCTGCAACTCGTCGACCTTCTTCGCCTCGCTTGCTGGAAAGCTTCGGGAAGGCGCCCGTAGTCACGGTCTGCTCAACGTCCGCCTTGAGGAGTTCTTCGCCGCACAAGTGCTCCTACCACCGCTCGACGTGCAGCGTCGGATCGTCGACCTGATCGGCGCGCTCGACGACAACATCGAGGCCTCCGTAGCCGAGCTCGGTGAAGGGCGCACCCTTCTTGACGCCACTAGGACAGCCGTCCTGTCCGAGATCCCCTCATCGGGGTCGATCGCAGAGGTACTGACGAAGGCAAAGGCGGGCGGGACCCCGAGCAGATCACGTCCGGATTACTACGGCGGCAAGGTTCCGTGGCTCAAGTCTGGTGAGGTCGCTGGTCGTTCGATCGTCGAGACGGAGGAGACGATTACCGAATCGGCGATTCGGGACTCGAGCGCGTGGATGGTGCCACCGGGGGCGGTCGTGATCGCGATGTACGGAGCGACTGCTGCCCAGGTCGGACGCACTGCTTCGGAGCTGGCGACCAATCAGGCCGTGCTTGCGTTGGTGCCAGACAACTCCGCGATCGACGGCCGCTTTCTGTATCACTGGGCCTCAAACGCCAGCGCGCGGCTCAAGCACGCCGCCACAGGAGCGGCTCAGGCAAATCTCTCCAAGGAGGTGGTTCTGCGCCTCCTGGAGCGGCCACTCGTTGATATTGGCGAGCAACGCGATGTGGTCAACATCCTCGACGCAATCGCCGATGTTGAATCGACAATCTCACGACACCTCGCTGCGTCGAGAGAGTTTCGTGCCAACCTAATCCCCGCGCTGTTGTCCGGTGCGGTGGAGATCCCCGAGTCGTACGACGAGCTGTTCGGTCTGCAGGAGGCGGTATGAGCACGGGTTTCACGGAGGCGAGCACGATCCAGAAGGCGCTGGTGAAGTGGGCTGTCGAGGGCGGGTGGACGCAAGTCCCCGGTGACGAACTCCCACGGCACACCACCGACGTCCTCATCACCGACTGGGTCGTCGACGCCCTCGTTCGGCTCAACCCTGACCTGGACCGGGCCGGGGACAACGTCAGCATCATCGTCGCCGAGCTGCGCGCCGCGGTGATCTCCGCCGGGTCGGACGGCCTCCTCGCCGCGAACGAACTGATGACGACCATCCTGCGGGGGAACCGCACGTTCAAGGACGTAGCGACGAGCAAGTCGGTCCCGCGCCGGTTCATCGACTTCGACGACCCAGCCTCGAACCAGTATGTCGTCGCCGACGAGGTCACCCTCGGGTCTCGCCGGTTCGACGTCGTCTTCTACGTCAACGGCTTCCCCCTCGTCGTCATCGAGACGAAGACCCCGGTGGGGAAGAAGATCACGTGGCTCAACGCCGCGAAGGACCTCGTCGACGTCTACCAGGACGACTACCCGTCCTTCTTCGCAACCAACCTGTTCCAGGTCGCGACCGACGGGCACGACTTGCGCTACGGCGCCGTCGCCGAACCCGCGCAGGCGTGGTCGAGGTGGGGCGACATGGACGGCGACCCGGCCCTGATCGGCCCGCAGCGGGTCGAGCGGGACGCCCGCCTGTTGCTCGACCCGTTCATGGTGCTGCGGATCCTGCGCTCGTACACCCTGTTCGCGCACTCCGGCGTGGCCGGCTCCCGCAAGCTCCTCCCCCGCTACCCGCAGGTCCAGGCCGCGGAGGCCATCCACGACAAGGTCCTCACCGGCCGGCCCGGTGGGCTCATCTGGCACTACCAGGGGTCGGGGAAGACGTTCCTGTCGCTGTTCGCCGCGCTGCGGCTGCTGAACGACCCGCACGCCGGCGACCCGACCGTCATCATGCTGGTGGACCGCACACAGCTCGCCTCGCAGGCGAAGGAGACGTTCCTGACCGGCGGCATGCCCCGCCTGGAGGCCCCGCAGCGCTCCGAGGAGCTGCACGACCTGCTCCGTGGGGACTACCGCGGCATCATAGTCACCACGATCCACAAGTTCGCGGAGGCCGGGTTCCTCAACGCCCGCGACAACATCGTCGTCCTCGTCGACGAGGCCCACCGGACCCAGGAGGGCAATCTCGGCACCCAGCTGCGCGCCGCCGTGCCGAACGCGCGGTTCTTCGGCATGACGGGCACCCCGATCGCGGACACGGACCGGAACACGTTCAAGCTGTTCGGCGACCCGGGCGACCCCGGGTTCGTGATGAGCACGTATGAGCCGGAACGCTCCATCGCCGACGGCACCACCGTGCCGGTGTACGTCGAGTCCCGCCGGGTCGGGTTCGACCTCGACCAGGACGCCCTCGACGCCGCCGACGAAGAGCTCGCCGAGCAGGAGGGCCTGACTGAGGATCAGCACGCCTACATCGCGTCCAAGGTCGCGCGGAAGAAGGTCTTCTTCTCCAACCCCGACCGGGTCGCCGCTGTCTGCGTCGACATCGTGGACCACTACCGGGCCAAGTTCGCCCCCCTCGGCCTCAAGGCGCAGGTCGTCGCCCTCGACCGCGAGATGGTCGTCGCCTACAAGGACGGCCTCGAGCGCGTCATCACCGACCGGGGCCTGCCGTACACGGTCGAGCTGAACATGACCGTCACCGGCGGCAAGGACGACCCGTACGCGAAGTACGAGCTCGACGAGGCCGCCGAGGAGAAGCAGAAGAAGCGCTTCACCGACCCCGACGACCCGCTCACGTTCCTCGTCGTCACCGCGAAGCTCATGACGGGGTTCGACGCCCCGAACGAGGGCGTCATCTACCTCGACAAGCCGCTGACCCGGCACACCCTGTTCCAGGCGATCACCCGCCCGAACCGCAAGTACACCTCCCCCGACGGGGCGGTGAAGGACTACGGCCTCGTCGTGGACTACCTCGGCATGGACAAGGCGATCGACAACGCCCTGCGCACCCCCGACCTGGACACCCCCGGGCAGAAGCGCACCGTCGGCGTCAACGAGCTCGCCGGCCGGTTCGTCGTCCAGATCGCCACGACGATGACCCGGTTCGCCGGCATCGACCCCGACGACGACTCCTTCGAGGCCCTCACCGCCGCCCTGCAGGCCATCGGCGTTGGCGACGCCCGCGACGACTTCGCCGCCAAGTTCCTCAAGCTGCAGGGCATGTGGGAGTTCCTCGACCCGCACCCCATTCTGGCCAAGTACGCGGCCGAGTACCGGTGGCTGGCAAAGGTCTACGACGCCGCCCGCCCGCACGACGCCGCCCACGAGCTGCTGTGGGCCCGGGTCGGCCCGAAGACGATCGCCCTGGTCCACCAGCACATGGAGAACATCACCGTCACCCACCGCGGCGGCCGCGCCATCATCGAACCCGCCGCCCTGATCGCCCTGCGGGACCTCA
This sequence comes from Georgenia muralis, assembly GCF_003814705.1. NCBI lineage: Bacteria > Bacillati > Actinomycetota > Actinomycetes > Allobogoriellales > Allobogoriellaceae > Georgenia > Georgenia muralis. Next base: position 3,407,041 of record NZ_RKRA01000001.1, read on the forward strand.
CTGACGACGGCACGGTCGAGCCGCCTACCGACGGCGGTGAGGACAAGCCGGCGGAGGAGATGACGGTCGAGGAGGTCCTCGACTCTATCGAGGCCCGCATCCAGCGGCGCCTAACCACCTCGGCTCACAAGGGCGTGTACGAGTCTCTCGCGAAGCGGCTCGAGCTGCTGCGCCAGCAGATGCTCGCCCAGCCCGACGACGCCGTCGGCTACCTGATGAAGGCGTTCGACGTCGCGAAGCTGACCGTGCGTGCCGAACGCATGGAGGACGAGGGCACCCTCGCCGGGAACGAGGCCCTGTTCGACCCAAACATCGGCGCCCTGTCCCAGATCGTCGCCGAGAACAAGCCTGCCGGTGTCGACGTCGTCGTGGAGAAGCTCGCCGCCGAGATCGACGCCATCGTCAAGCTCGTCGCCTTCACCGGCTGGACGGAGAAGGACGAGGGCGCCAAGAAGGTCAAGTCCGAGCTCCGCGTCCTCCTCAAGCGCTACGGCCTGCCCATCAAGGGCGAACCGTTCGACTCCGCCTATGCCTACATCCGCGAGAACTATTGATGACGACGCGGGACTCGGGACTGCCGTTCACAGTGCAGCTGGCCGACGACGGCAGCGACCCGATCGAGATCCACGACCACCTCACTTCGCTGCGGATGTCGGTGATCCAAGAGGGCACCGTCGGCGCCCTCGACGAGGACGCCTGGAACGTGCCCGGCGCTCACGAATCTGCCATATACGTTGGTCCAGGTGTTCCCGGAAGCGGCGAATGGGAGTTTATCGAGGTGCATTGCCTGCCGTGGATCTTGGACAAGACCCCTCCGATGGACTGACTCCGCGGCTATCGCTTCCGACCACCGACATCGTCATCCCATACCGCTAGCTGCGGGACGGGGGCTGTGACGGTGGTGACCGCAATCCCCAAGAGCAGAGGTACGCGCTCCACCCTGAAAGCGCCAAGGGACCACTTATTGGACATACCTGCCAGGATTAACATCACGGCGTTGGGGCACCTCGCGGCAGCGTGATTCGCGATGCTCAGAAGCGTGCCGCGATCCGTCAGGCTCATCCTGGTACTTCCACGGGGATGCGTGTGCCAGTCACCCAGGTAGGAGACGCGACGACCAGACTCGGCGTAAATCCGCGCGATCTCGCCCTCTTGCCACTCACTGTCGGGATGGAATGCGGCGGGCCGGTGCACCGCGGCAGGACCTGGGCCGACGACGGTGTGAATGTGCACACGTCCGCCCAACTCCCATCCCATGAGGACCCCGCCCGTCTCCATCGGGAAGGCACGACTCGCTTCGCTTGTCAGAGTTGCGGCGGCCGCGGGCTCGATGGTCAGGACGACCGGTGTTTGCCGCACGTGTCCTGCTGGGTGATTGGGGTGTGCTCGAACATGGGCATGATCGGCACTCCATCTGCCTCTCTCGTGCGAACAGAGTAGACACCAGACTGCTGACGACCGGCGAGCATCCCGGCAGCGGTTCGTACGGCTAGGAGGGCGATCTCCGTGAGATCGATACTCGACCCCACGAAAGTGGGCTCTGCACAGCCGACAGGCTGCCACCACTCTTCCTGGTCCGCTGGCAAGCGAGGCAGGCCGCCATTGCCGAGTGCGGCCAGATAGCAGCCGTAGCACCAGTCGGCACCCGCCGGTACCGCTACCACCTCACCTGCCCAGGCACCGTTGGTTCCGTGAACCGAGACCCAGTCCTTTCCGGCACGCTGGGCGAGTTCAGCGGTCAGGCGTTGAGTCGGGAGGTCTGCCGACGCATCGATGAGGATGTCCGTAGTAGAGATCCGCTCAATGAAGTCGGCGTGGTCCGATGGCACGGAAATGACCGCGCCGACGGAAAGGTTCGAGGCGCCTACCTGAATGAACGGGTTGATGCGCCTCACCAGACTAGCGACCCCCGAAGCCTTCGGAAGTCCACTCTCCGTGGTGGTGCACGCATGGCGAGCGGCGTTGCCCGGCTCCATGACATCGCGGTCCATCAGGAACATAGATCGGATACCGTTGCGCGCTAGCTGCTCTGCAACGACGCTCCCCAATGCCCCAACTCCAATGATGAGAGCTGACTTGTGGCTCAGGTCTTCAAGGTTACGGGGAACCCGTGCCCGGATGTCTTTCTCTCCCGTTCTGACAGCCCGGATGAGGTGATACGTCCAAGGTTGTGGCTTCGTCCCTGGCAGCTGTTGTCTGCGTCTCTGGGCACGGTTTCCCGCGGCCTGAGTTCCGGGTCGGCGGCGTATCACGAGCAGCCACCCAGTGCCCGAAACGCCGGGACCGTGCTCCTCTGGAAACCCGACGAGCCGGGCTTCGAAGTCAACGCCGTTGGAGTGCTGGGTCGTTGGACTCCCTGCATCGGCCCGGGCGGCCGCGAGCCACACTTCCTCCGGGTCACCGCTCATCACCGGGTCGTCCAGGTACACCCATCGACCGTTGCACGGGATGCTGGCCGCGGTTTCCGCCCAGAACCGAGTAATGGCCTCCGGCATCCGTACTGCGTCTGACGCCCCTCGGTCTAGCTCACACACTAAAAGCACGGTCCGCTGGTGATCCGCAAAGCTAACCGCCCCGTAGACGTCAAGCTCCATCGCGCCGCTTTCGCCTGTCTTGAACGGGCCCCACAAACTGTCAACGAGTACGACGGAGATGGGCTCGTACGAGTAGTAGACGGCGAAGGGCTCGCCCTGACGCGCCTCGCGGTCCGTGACGCCGCTCCCCTGACCGAGCTCGATCACATCGCGGAGCTGGTCCCGGAGAAGCCCGGCGAGGCTCATGCCCGGTTCCCAGCCGTCGTGCCCGATTGAACCGTCTCCATCGGGCGCGAGCGTTCCGACACCTCGCGTGAGGAGGCATAGGTTCTTGGCGAAGGGATGCTGATGGTGAGCCAGGGCGAGCGAGGGTGCAACGACCACAGGCTCCGCGAAGGGGTAAGCCTGCGGGAAGGTCACGTCGAGGGGCAGTTCCCCAATCCCGGTATAGCTGTCCGGGACTCGGAGGCACATCCGGAGCAAGCCGGCTTCCTCGTCGGCCGTCTGGCTCACCAGGGAAACCCCGAGCCACTCCAGCCAGTCGATCTCCCACTGGAGCCGCCCAGGGTTCGCCTCCCACCAGGAGGTGGGCTTTCTCACTGCTCTCAGCCCACAGGGCGCGGCCGCGGCGGCACCGGCGGGTCCGTGTGCCCCGGTGGGACGTCGCTCGGCGGGCCCTTCGGAACGTCGGGATTACCGGGCTCGTCAGGGCGGCCAGGCTTGTCCGGGTGCTCCGGGCGCTCCGGGTGCTCCGGCTTGTTCGCGCTAGACATTTGACCTCCTCTGAGGGATTCAACTGCGGACTCTCCGATTCTGGCACACGGGTCTGACATAGCCCCGAGCCCCCGCACTTACCCACAGGCCTGTGGGCGTCCTGTCCGCGACGGCAGGGCTCAACTCGATTCCCACAGAAGGGGAGCGGGGGTTATCGCGGCCATCGGGGGATTGGGAGCGGAATCGTGGCAAGTCGTCAGTTTTGCAATCCACCCCCCTGAACCGCCCCTTCCGGTGCGGGCAGGTGCTGGCGACGCCGGCCACCACTTCTCGCCCGCTAGTTGCTGGTCGCGTCAGCGGTTACTGCGCGGGCCCGCGCTGGTAACTCTCGACCAAGCGCGCGGCGGCGGCGCACCGTCCGGTGGATCCAGATGAACGGGCTGCGGATGGCGACGTGGGCGAACTTGATTATGTTGATTGCGCCCCAGACCGTCGGTACCCACCAGAAGGCGGTCCCGCCGGCGTCCAGGTGCCCGTGTCCCCAGGTCATGGCCAGGTTGTACAAGGGCGTGAGCGCGATGCCGATGGGGAGGCCCCACTTGATTCCGCGGTCGGTGCCGACCCAGCGGACGAGGTGGTTGGTAGGCATCCAGGCCTGAGCGAGGGGGAGGACGCGGAGCCCGAGGGTGCACCAGAACCGAAAGATGACGTAGAAGACCACGATCCCCGTCCCTCGCTCGTGGCGGCACGGGATGAGCCGCCCTCCGATGAAGGGTGCGCGCTACTGGGGCGCCGAAAGTGGACAGGACGGCGGGGCTGTGGAGAACTTGTCCCTGCCGCAACTGGGGGCGGTCCCGGCTCCACGGCGTGCGCCGCCGACGCCGCTTGCTGGCGGTCCCGTCCCGCTGGAAGGCGAAGATGTCGATCGCTCACTCTTTGCGGTTCTCTCCACCGCCCGGATGACTGCACCCACGGTCTTGTCCAGGGATTTCGTAGCTGCGCCGCGCGGTCACCGCGGTCCCTTTCACGCTGGGCTGCGTGCGAGCGACTGCGCAAGGAGTGAGGGGCGTCCTACAGGCTGCGCCCGGGGGCGCGTGTCGGGCTCGGTGCGCTCCGGCCCTTCTCGGCGATGGCCTCTGCGCGACGGAGGGCTTCGGCGGCGCGCGGCCGGTCGCGTTCCTGGAGGAGGGTCTGGGTCGAGGGCCCGAGCGGTGCGGTGGAGGTGATGCCGTACCGGTCGCGGTAGGCGGCGACGACCGCGACCTCGGCCAGCCACCGTTCCCGGTCGCCGGCACTGTGCGGCCGGTCACCGATGCGGCACACCCACGGCGCCCGGTCGCGAACCGCGGCGTCAGCGAGGGTGCGAGCGCGGGTCTCGATGAGCTGACGGCGTCCGCCAAGTGCCCGGGCGGCGTCGGCGGGCATTGGCCCGGCTGCGGCAGGGATGAGTCCGGCGATGAGGTTCGGGGTCGTGCCGGGTGCGGGTCGTCGGGTGGCTCGGGCGAGGCGGGCGGTGAGGACTGCGGCGACGTCGTCGGCGTCGAGCAGGGTGCGTTGGGCGGCCAGGCGCGGCAGCAGGTTTTCGACGTCGTGGTGGTTGGCCTCGGCGCGGCGCAGCTCTGCGGTGAGGACGGCGAAGGTCTCGGAGGAGGTGACCTGGCTGGCTTCGGCCGTCGTGAGCCCGCCCGCGCGGGTGAGGGTGTCGGTGACGAGCCGGGTCCAGCGGCCTTGTTGGGCGGTGGTGGCGATGGTCTCGTACTCGGCCGCGAGCTGGGCGATGCCGGTCCAGCGTTCCTGCTCGGCGGTGATGGTCTGGTGCGCGGAGAGTTCGAGCCCGGAGTGGTTGAGCACCCCGAACAGCACCGTGCGGGCGGAAGTGCCGGTCTCGGCCGGGGTGGCGTGGAGGGGGTCGGGCTGGTCGAGGGCGACGTAGGCGGTGTTGGCGTGGCGGCCGCGGGTCATCGACACGTAGAGGTTCTCCCGGGTGGTCGACGCCGAGACGACGACGTGCGCGGTGTCGACGGTCATGCCCTGGGCGCGGTGCGCGGTGACGGCGTAACCGAGGTCGACGTGCCGGGCGACATATCCGGCCGGGAGCCTCACCGTCGCGCCGCCGGCGTCGATTCGCCGGACCTCGAGCGTGCCGCCTGGTCCGACGTGGGTGACCGTCCACCTATCGCCGTTACGGACCCAGGTGTCCGGGCCGGTGCGCAGGCGGCGGTCGTTACGGCGAGTGATGACCACATCACCGACGGACGCGCGAACCTCCTCGCGCAGGGCGGCCTCGCGGGTGGCGGTCAGGCCCTGCTGGACGCGTTCGGCGCGGGCCCGCTCGTTGAGGTGCCGCACGGACTCGGCGGCCTCGGTCACCAGAATGGACGACCGGCCGGCAGTCAGGTCGTGCTGCCACGCCCGGTAGGCGGCGTCGATCATCGTCTCGGTGGTGCCCTCGACGATCCGGCCACGGCCGGCGTACGCGTCGATCGCGGCGACGTCGCCGTCGCGCAGGGCGAGGGACGCGTGCTTCTCCCACGCGTGGACGAACCGCCGCACCTCCACCAGTTCTGCCAGGTCGCCTCCACGGGCAGCGGTGAGCATGTTGAACGCGCCGCCGGCGTCGACGGACTGCAGCTGGGCCGGGTCCCCGACGAGCACGACCTTCGCGCCAACCTCGCTGGCGCGGGTGGCGATGGTCTCCAGGGCACGGGTCGAGGCGAGGGTGGCCTCGTCGAGGATGACGAGCTGGCCCGGGCGGAAGTCCGCCCTGCCACGGGCATGGTCGTGGACCCACTTGGCGGTGTTGTCGCACCCCATGCCGATGTCCTCGGCGAGCACCTGCGCGGCGGCGGCCGACGGCGCCATCCCGACCACGGACCCGGCCCCGTGCGCCTCGGTCCAGGCACCGGCCAGGGCGGCCATCGCGGTCGACTTCCCGGTCCCGGCCGGACCAACCAACACGTCCACACGCCGCCCCGAGGCCAAGATCTGCGTGATTGCGGCGGCCTGCTCCCCGCCGACCACCACACCGTCACCCCAGGCGCCCGTCATGGTCTCGACGATTCGTTGCGGGACGACAAGCGTCGTGGTGCGCTCCTCGCCCAGGGCGAGCAGCCGGTCCTCCGCGCCGAGCAGACGCTCGCTGGAGTAGTACGTGGAGTGCTTCGGACGCAGGGTGCTGGTGCCGTCGCCCCGCCGCATTCCGGCGGGGGTGGTGGCGACCTCACCCGGGGTGAGCGGGACGGACCGCCGGGTGGCGGCGTCGGTGATGAGCGCGACGACGCGTTCGCGGTCCGCGGCGGTCGCGAAGCGCCAGCCCATCGTGCGGCGAGACGCCTCGGCCCACAGGTTCCAGTGCCGCCAGGTCGATCGCCTCTCCGCCACCACGTCCACGACGTCGGCGGCGGCCTGGTCGATCAGGAACATCGGCACCGACTCCAAGGCGAGCCCCCGCGCCGGCTCTCGGGGGGTGGTGAGGGTGCGTGCCCACTCGGTCGGGTCACCGCCCACGATGTCCCGCGCGCGTGTCCGCCACTCGGCCGTCAGCTCCGACAGGGCACGGATGGTCTTCTCGGGCCGAGTGTCCAGGGTGGCCTCCGCACGCAGCTGCACGATCCGCCGGCCGGTGGGGCGGTGCCCGTGCTCGGCCACGTAGGCGGCGATCTTCGCGTCCGTGGCGACGTCGATCGCCCGGGCCCGGCTGGAGAACGCGGCGATCAGGTCTTCGCCGACGCCGCGGATCTCCCACTGCGCAGTGCGGTCCTCCCCCCGTTCGCGCCGCTCCCACGACAAACCGAACGTGCCCGTGAGCCGGTCCGCCAGGACGGCGTTGTAGTGCTCGGACAGGCCGACCATCGCGTGGTGGACCGCCCGGGAGTCCAGGGTCCGCCACCGCCCGTCGTGGGCGGCCATGACCTTGTTCGACACCACCACGTGGGTGTGGAGCTGGGGGTCATTCGCGCGCGAGTCCCAATGGTCATACGCCGTCGCGGCGACCCCGACGACGGGCACCTGCGCGATGCCGGCGTGCCCGGTACGGGTGGCCGCGACCTCCCGCTCGAACAAGTCGAGCACTTGCGCGACGGCGGCATGGTGCGCCTCGACGATCAGCTCCTGGGTGTTCGCATCCGCCAGGCCCCACAGCACGGACACCGACTTCAGCACCGAGAACGTCAGATCGAAACCCGCCGTCGCGGTCTGCGGCCCCCGGACGGCCTGCTCGGCCTGGATGCGAGTCGCCTCGGCGTCAAACTCCCCCGCCGGCAGGGCCCGGTCCACCCGGGCGGTCAGCGCCGCGGTCCGCTCGACCACGGACGGGTACTCCCGAAAAGGCTGACCAAGGTTGGCCCCGGTGACGGGGTCGTTCCCGCGCCCCAGGAGCGTCTGCAGCTGCTCGGGTGTCACCGCCATCCCCGGGCGCAGCTCCCCCGCCCCGAAGAAGGCGACCCCCTTGCCCATCCACACCCCCGGCGGTGTGCCCGCCTCGGTGAAGTACCGCGTGAACCCGCTCGCCTGGGCGGCGTCGCCGTCTCCCTGCACCACCGACCGCAGCAGGTACCCGTACCCCTTGCCCGCCGAGACCACCCGCATCGAGACCGTCACACCCTCCAGGTGCGCGACCCAGTCCGCCTCGGGTGCCAGAGGTGTGAGGACCACGAGTGGCCGCCATGGCCCCAGGCCCGGTTTGGGCCCGCTCTGCCGGTGTGAAGTCGACACGAGCGCGCATGGCCAGCGAGTCGTCCACCTCAGTGGTGAGTGGTCACGGTCGCCGCATCGCCTCCTGGCGGTCGCGACACACCTGTTCCTCAGAGGGCGCTGCGACTCAGCGGCAGTCCATTTGGGCTGGTCCATCCACAAGGAGGCTGGTGATCGGACACATGAGTCTGCAAGACTGCACGCGGCGGCCTCCCCGCGAGATCGCTCCGGTACAGAAGGCACGCAAGCAGAACTCGAACAAGGGCGTCGAGGGCATGCACCGTGGCGGTCGAGCTAGTGCACTGACAGCGGCGACGATCCTGGTACTCGCCGTCGCTTCGGGCTGCTCAGGATCGCCGGAACCGGCGGCGTCACCGACGTCCACGGTGACCGTCTCAACGTCTCCGTCGTCTACCCCGTCGTTGACCCCGTCGCCCTCGCCAACCAGTTCGCCGTCGCTGTCGCCGACGTCGGACACGGAGCGCGCAGCGACAGACGCCGAGGAACTCATCCGCGAGTACTACCAGGTGATCGACCAGCTCGGTCTCGATCCCTCCGTCCCGCTTACCGCACTGGAGGAGGTCGCGATCAGCAAGGACCTCAGCGTCCGCCAGCGGCAGTTCGAGCGAGAGCGTCGCGACGGCTGGACTCAGACCGGTGACACCAAGATCGTCGAACTCAAGGTCCAGTCCGTGAACCTAGACAACTCCGACCCATCCACCGGTCGCGTCCCTGCAGTCCAAGTTGATGTCTGTGTCGACGTCACCGACGTCGACGTTCGCGACGCGAGCGGCAGTTCCGTCGTCACGGCCGACCGGCCCGATACCAACTGGACCCGTCACACGGTGAGCAACTACTCGTGGGATACCCATCCCGAGGGTGCGTGGCGCGTCTCGACGAGCGTGGATCTCGAGCAACCACCATGCCAACCGGCCGCCTGAGGTATGTCGTCGCCCTCGCGATCGCGAGCCTGCCATTTCTCGCGTTAGGTACGGCGGCGGCCGAGCCCATCTGCGAACTCATCGATGACCGCACCGGCGTCTGTCTCGTCGAGGTCGTCGTGCCGCCTCCACCCAGCGCGGAACCGGTCTCGGAGCGCGAGGACCCAGCGGACACCGGCTCCGGCGCTTCGTGCTATTTCGATCCATCCAGGCAGGGCCACTCGGTGCCGGCCGGCCCGGTCCCCTGTTCAGGGGAGTACGGGGCGTGGAACAACGGCCTCCAGTGCTACGTGCGGGTCCTAGATCCGCAGCCCGGTGCCGATGACCCCGCATGGGACGGCCACACGCCCGAGGAGGGCGGCGCGATCTACCAGTGCTATCAGCCTCTCCCCCTCGACATTGACATCTACCTGTGGCTGGCGAGCCCGCCGGAAGCGTCGGGCTCGGGGCCTTCGCCGCGGCAGGTCGCGGAGATGGCGATCGATGAGATGAACCTCCGCGCCATCACGATCGGCATCGCGCCCGAACCGGGCGTCGGCTCCATCGGTCTGGTGGGCATGCCGGTGTGGATGTGGGCGGCGGAGCCGGGCCCGAGCACGGTCGGCCCGGTCACGGCGTCGGCGTCGGCCGGTGGCATCACGGTCACCGCGACCGCGCGTATCAACAAGATCATCTGGGACATGGGCGACGGCCACACGGTCGTGTGCCGTGGCGCCGGGACCGCGTACAACGCGGGCTACGGACGGGCGCAGTCACCCGACTGCGGTCACGTCTACACGACCTCGTCCTCGGGCGAGCCGGGCGAGAGGTTCACCGTCACGGCGAACTCGGACTGGGTCATCACCTGGGAAGGCGCAGGGCAAACCGGGACCATCCGCATGGGCGGGCTCACCGAGTCCGTCCAGGTCGCGGTCGGGGAAGCGCAGGTGCTCGTGACCTCGTAAGCGAGCCACGAAGTGAGGGCGGACATGACCAGCACAACGACACGACCGAACAAGATGACCGACGAGGCGAGCTCGCCGCCTGGCGCGCCGCCCCGCCTGCGGCGACGCCCCGCGGTCGTCGCGGCCGGCGCGATGGTTGCCCTCGCCAGCGCGGGTGGCCTGGGGTGGGCGTTCTCCGCCGCCGACGACGCCGTCGAGGTGGTGGTCGCCGCCCAGGACGTCGGCCGGGGTGAGGTGATCGAGGCCGAGGACCTAACCACGGCTCGCATCACGCTCGACCCCGCCCTGGCGCAGATCCCCGCTGCCCGGGCCGGCGAGCTCGTCGGGCAGCGGGCGTCGACCCCGCTGACGGCGGGGAGCCTGGTTACCGACGCCATGCTCATCCCGGAGGCACTGCCGGGCGACGGCATGTCGCTCCTGCCGGTGACCGTGCCGGCCGAACGCGCCGACGGCCTGGATCTCCAGCCTGGTGACCGGGTCAAGGTCGTCCTGACCCCGCCGCCCGGGCAGCCGGTCGAGGGCAACCCACCGTTCTCCGCGGCCGAGGTCGCCACCGTCGCCCCGAGCGCCGACACGGTCTCCACGGTCGTGACGCTCCTGGTTCCCGAGGAGGACGGGCCGGTGCTCGCCGCGCGGCTCGCCTCGGGGAACTTCTATCTCGTCCTGGACTCGCGGGAGAGGTGAGCGGGCATGGCCGTGATCACGCTCTGCTCGGCGTCAGGCTCACCGGGGGTGACGACGACCGCGATCGGGCTCGCGATGAGCTGGCCCCGGCCGGTCCTGATCGTCGAGGCCGACCCGTCCGGTTCGAACGGGCTGCTGGCCGGGATCTTCCGCGGCGGGCGGGAGTACGACGTCGGGCTGCTCGAGCTCAGGTCGTCCCCGTTGGCTGTCTCTGACGCACTCCGGGACGTCGTGCGGCCGATCGAAGGGACGAACGTGTCCTTCGTCGTCGGCACCCAGACGCACTCCCAGGCGGCGGGGATGAGCGGGCTGTGGGCGCCGCTTGCCGAGACGCTGGCCGACCTCGAGCGGACCGGCCAGGACGTCATCGTCGACGCCGGGCGCCTCGGCCTGGTCGGCTCACCCGAGCCGTTGCTGTCGTGGGCCGACCTGACACTCCTGCTCACCCGAACCACCCTGCCGGCTCTCGCCGGCGCCCGGACGTGGGCCGAGGACCTGCGCTCGCCCTCGGCGACGACCTGGCGAGAGCCCGGCCTGCTCCTCGTGGGTGAGGCCCAGCCGTACGGCAAGCAGGAAGTGACCAACGCGCTCGGCCTGCCCGTGGTCGCCACCATTGCCGACGACGCCGCAGCGGCGGCCGTCTACCACCGCGGCGCCACTCCCCCGCGCCGGTTCGACTCCGGCCCGTACGTGCGCAGCCTGCGAGCCGCCGCGGCGGCGATCACCTCCACGGTGGCGCGCCGCCGTGACGCGCTGACCGCCGACCTCACCGGGGACGTGACCTCATGACCACCACCGACCTCACCAACCAGACCGGTTCCGGCACGGGACCGGGCGAGGTGGACTGGCAGCTCGTCGCCCAGCTCCGGGCCCGGGCGTCCAGTCAGCTCTCCGACGCTGTCGGGCAGCACGGCACGCTGACCAAGGAGGCCCAGGAGGAGCTGGGCCGGTCGATCATCCTCGACCTTATCGAGGCCGCCGTGGCCGACCGTGTCGACTCCGGCCTGGCGACCTGGAACCTGCTCCAGCAGCAGGTTCTCGCGAGAGCGGTGTTCGATGCCCTGTTCCGGCTCGGCCGGCTCCAGCCCCTCGTCGACAACGACGAGGTCGAGAACATCATGATCGACGGGTTCGACAACGTGATCCTGGAGATGGCCGACGGTCGCCGCGTCCTGGGACCGCCGGTCGCTGGCTCCAACGAGGAGCTGATCGAGTTCCTGTCGTTCCTGGCCTCGCGGTCCGAGGCCAGCGCGAGGGAGTTCTCCGAGGCGAACCCGACCCTGGACCTGCGTCTGGATGGCGGGTCGCGCCTGGCCGCGTCGGCGTGGGTGTGCCCGCGCCCGCAGGTCAACATCCGCCGCCACCGCCTGGTCGAGGTCTCCCTCAACGACCTGGTGATCCTGGACATGCTCACCCCGCCGGCGGCGTCCTTCCTGGCCGCGGCCGTCCGGGCGCGCAAGTCCATCGTCGTCTCCGGCGCCCAGGGCGCGGGCAAGACGACGTTGGTGCGGGCCCTGTGCGCGGAAATCGACGCGTGGGAGCCCATCGGGACCTTCGAGACCGAGCTCGAGCTGTTCCTCCACGAGGTGCGCGAGCGCCACCAGATGGTCCGCCCCTGGGAGCACAGGCCCGGCACCGGCGAGATCGGCCCCAACGGGCGACGGCCAGGAGAGTTCACCCTCGACCAGGCCCTGTCCGCCTCGCACCGGTACAACCTCTCCCGACAGATCGTCGGTGAGGTTCGAGGGTCGGAGGTCTGGCCGATGATCAAGGCGATGGAGTCCGGCACCGGGTCCATCTCCACTACCCACGCCTCCGACGCCGTGGCCGCGATCCGCAAGCTCGTCACCTGCGCCATGGAGGCGGGCCCGCACGTGACCGCAGAGCTGGCCACCGCCAAGCTCGCCGCCACCATCGACCTGATCGTCCACGTCGACATGTCGACCACGACCACAGACGGCCGGACGACCCGGACCCGGCGGGTCGCCGAGATCGTCGCCGTCGCCCCCGGCGAGAAGGCCACCGGATACGCCACCACGCACATCTTCGCCGCCGGACCCGACGGCGTCGCAGTCCCCGGCGTGCTGCCCGACGACTACCGGGCCCTGGCCCGCTACGGGTTCGACCTGAACGCCTACCTCGCCCACCAGCGAGAGGCGGACTAATGCTCACCGTCATCGTCCTCGGCGCCACCCTCGGCCTCGGACTCGTCGCCATTGTCGCCGGCCTCATACCCACGCCACCGGCGCCACCCCGACCCAAGGCAAACGGCGTGCGGCTTGCGGTCTCGAGACGGGCACGGCTGATGCTCCTGGCCGGACTCGGCGGCGGCGTGCTCGCCTGGCAGATCACCGGCTGGGTCCTCGCGCTCGTCGTCGTCCCCGTCGCCGCGCTCGGCCTGCCCGCCCTGCTGTCCGGCTCGGACGTGCAGTCCCAGATCGCCAAGCTCGAGGCGATGGCCGAGTGGACCCGCTCCCTGGCCGGCGTGCTCACCGTCGGGATCGGGCTCGAGCAGGCGCTCGCCATCTCACTGCGCTCCGCGCCCGCACCGATCGAGCCGGAGGTGCGCCGCCTGACCTCGCGGCTGCGCGCCCGGTGGCGCACCGAGGACGCGCTGCGCGCCTTCGCCGACGAGCTGAACGACGCCACCGGCGACCTCATCGCTATGAACCTCGTCCTGGCCGCCCGCAAGCGCGGGACCGGCCTGGCCTCGGTCCTCGAAGCGCTCGCCGAGTCGGTGGAGGAGGACGTGCGCGCCCGCCGGCAGATCGAGGCCGACCGGGCCAAGCCACGGGCCACGGCCCGCTGGGTCACGGCGATCTCCGTGACGGTGTTCGCGTTGCTCTCCCTGACGAGTTCGTACAACACCTCCTACCGGTCCTCGATCGGGCAGGTCGTGCTCGTCGTCCTGCTGTCGGCCTACGTCGCGACACTCGTCTGGCTCAAGAAGATGGCGGCCGGGAAACCGTGGCCCCGCCTGCTGACCCCGGACGGAGCCCGCCCATGACCACGTCCCTGATCCTGGTCATGGTGCTCGGCGCGCTCGCCGGGGGCAGCCTCGTGCTCCTGCTCGCCCAGCTCCGGCCCGCCCACGTCAAGCTGGACGACGCGTTCGACCGCATGACGCCCGCCCGCAACCGCACGCTCGCCGAGCTCCACACGACCACGGCCGGCGCGGGCAGCAAGGACCGCCTCGGGGTGTGGGCTATGCGCGCACTGCCGCCCGCGGTGTGGGTGCGCACCCCCGCCCGCGAGCTCGCCCTGCTGCGCATCCCGCTGGCCAGGTTCTACGGCGAGAAGCTCCAGTTCGCCGCGCTCGGACTCCTCATCCCACCGGTCCTGGGCGCGTTCTTCACCCTCATGGGGCTCCGGCTGCCCTTCGTGATCCCGGCCATCGCGGCCCCCGCGCTCGCCGCGGTGCTGTTCTTCATCCCGAACTACAACGCGCTCGAGGCCGCCAGGACGGCGCGCGGGGAGTTCCGCCACGCCATGACCGCCTACATCGACCTCGTCGCCACCGAACGGCACAACGGCGCCGCCACCCGCCAGGCGATGGAGTCCGCCGCCGAGGTATCGCCCAGCTGGGTCTTCCGGCGCATCGCCGAAGAGTTGCGCCGCTCCCGGTTCTCCGGCGTCCCACCATGGGACGCGCTGCACGCCCTCGCCGACGAGCTCATCCTCCCCGAGCTGGCCGACTTCGCCGACATCATGCGACTCTCCGGCGCGGAAGGCGCCGCCGTCTACGCCAACCTCCGCGCCCGCTCCGCCGCGCTGCGCACCGCGATGCTCTCCGACGACCTCACCGCGGCCAACGCGCTCGGCGAACGCATGACGATCCCCGGCTCTCTCGCCGGCGTCCTCTTCATGGCGCTCCTGCTCGCCCCCGCCCTGCTGGGCATGCTCACCGGCACCTGACATGGACCGCACCCAAGCCCGTGGGCCACGAACCGGTACCCCAACCCCGGAAAGGACAAGACCATGCCGCACCTCCTCACCACCCTGACACTGCTCAAGGCGTACCTGACCCCACCAGAACGTGACCCCGAGCGCGGGTCGGTCACCATCGAGCACGTCCTGTGGGCGGTCGCGGTCATCGCGATCGTCGGCATCGTCGTCGCGGCGATCACGAACTACGTCACGACCCAGTCCGGGCTCATCTCCTCCCCATGACACGCCTGCGGCAGGCCACCCGCCGACGCCGCCGGCGCCGTCTCCGGGACGAGCGCGGCTCGGCCTCGGTCGAGCTCGTGGTCCTGCTCCCCGCCCTGTTCGCGATCGTCCTGCTCGGCGTCCAGGGCGCGTTCTACTACCACGCGCACACCGTGGCCATCGCGGCCGCGCAGGAAGGCGCCCGTGCGGCGGCGGCCAGGAACTCCACCGTCTCGGCCGGCGTCGCCGCGGCGACGGACTTCGTCACCGACGTCGGCCGGCACGCCATCACCGACGTCTCCGTCGGCGGGCAACGCGGCGACACCGTCGCCCGCATCGCCGTCACCGGCCGGGCCGCGTCCATCCTGCCCGGCTGGGCGCCGCCCATTTCCGCGCAGGCCGAGGCTCCGGTGGAGAAGGTGACGGCACCATGACCCGGCTGCCACGGCTGCGACGGCTGATGCGCCGGGGCGGCGACCGCGGGTCGTCCTCGCTCGAGGCGGCGATCGTCGTGCCCGCGTTCTTCCTCTTCGTCGGCCTGCTGATCTACGCCGGCCGGACCTCGGTCGCCCACCAGGGCGTCGAGGCCGTCGCCTACGACGCCGCCCGGTCCGCGTCCATCGCCCGCACCCACGCCGAGGCGCACACCCGGGCCCAGGCAGCCGTCGAGTACGCACTCGTGGCACAAGGGCTCCGGTGCGCGAGCCACGACCTCGACGTGGACACCTCCGGCCTGGACAAGCCGGTCGGACAGCCCGGCATGGTCACCGCGACCGTGTCCTGCACGATCGACCTGCGCGACCTCGCCGTGCCCGGTGTCCCGGGCCAGGCGACGGTGTCCGCGACCATGTCCGCCGTCGTCGACGCCTACCGGGCGACGTCATGAACCGGCTGCGACATCGCGTGCGAGGGCGGCTGGTGGCCGGCCGGGGTGAGCGCGGCTCGATCTCGGTGTGGGCAGCGACGTCGGCGGTCATCATGATGATCTGCGTCGGCATCGCCCTCGACCTCGGTGGCCAGGTCCACGCCCAGCAGCACGCCCGCGGCGTCGCCGCCCAGGCCGCCCGCGCCGGCGGCCAACAGCTCGACGGCACCGCAGTCACCGGCGCCTACCCCTCCATCGCCATCGGCCAGGCGCGCGTCGCCGCGCAGACCTACCTCGCCGCCTCCGGTGTCGACGGCACCGTGACCATCACCGGCGGCGACACCGTGCACGTGTCCGTCACCGACACCTACCACCCACGGTTCCTCGGCATCGTCGGCCTCGGAACCCTGACCGTCGGCGGGGACGCCACCGCCCAGGTGGTCCGCACGTTGGGAGACCGCGAACAATGACAACCCTCAAGCAGCGGCTCCTCGGGCTCCTCGTCACCCTCGGCCTGCTCGCCTTCGCCGTCGGATTCCCCACGCTCCTGACGCTCATCGGTCTCAGCCCCGCCGGGATCCTCGCCCAGCCCGTGTGGGCGGACCTGCTCGACGCCGCCGACTGGCGGATCGTGTGGGCCGGGCTCGGCATCATCAGTTGGGCAGTGTGGGCAGTCCTGGGCTACTGCCTGATCGTCGAGCTCGTCGCCGCGGTACGTAACGTCCACGCCCCCGAACTCCCCGGCCTCTCCCTGCCCCAGCACGCCGCGCGAACCCCGTGGTCGACCCTCGTCCAGATCCACACCGTCGGGTTCGGGGACGAGCTGGCCGACCTCGACGAGTTCCGCCTCATCCCCTACCCCGCCGGTGACGCCAGCGCGCTCGACACGGTCACCCGATCGGTGCGCGACTCGGACGGGTACGACCCGGAGGAGCTGCACGTCGTCGTCATCGCCGCCGGCGCCGCCTCCACCGAGGGCACAGCCCAGCTCACCCAGGTCGTCTCCGCGCACGAGAAGCGGCCGGGTGCCGCCGTCGTCACCCTCGCCGGCGAGACCGCAGGGTCAGCCGCAGTACTGGGGGTCGAGGGTTCCCGGCTGTTGGTGCCGTCCCTCGGGATCGACCTTCGCGCGCCAGGGCTGACGCAGGCCGAGGCGATGTCCGTCGCCGAGATCGTGCGCGTCACCCGGACGCGGACGAACGTCCCGGTGCCCGTCGACGACCTGCTCACCGACGGGTACGGGGCCCTCATCACTGCGACCGGAGCCCTACGTGACCCGCTGGTCGACGAGCGCCCAGCCCCCAATCAACCGGCCGGACACACGTCGCTGCTGCCCGAGCCGGCGACCGCGTACACCGAGACCGCCGCCACCACCGAGAACGACGTCGCCGCCCTCGCCCCACCCGTCCCACGATCGACCGCCGACGCCATACTCGCGGCCGACCCGACCATCGACGAGGACCTGAAACTGTGGCGAATGGGCGACAAGTGCCCGGTGCCGCGCGTGATGCTGCTCGGCAAGCTCCGCGCCACCGCGCACGGCGTCAACCAAGAGGTCGCCGAGCGCAAACACCACTACATCGAACTGATGACCTACCTGTGGGCGCACCCGCACGGCGTCACCTCAGCGACCCTGGCCGATGAGTTCGGGTACAAGCGCGAACGCGCCCGCGTCGAGGTCAGCCACCTGCGCAAGTACCTCGGCACCGACCCACGCACCGGCGAGAGCTACCTGCCCACCGCCCCCGACACCCGAGCGCGCGCCGAGGACGGCTGGAACGGATACACGCTGCGCGGCGTGCTCTTCGACGTCGACCTCTTTCGCCGCCTACGCGCCCGCGCCCAAGCACGCGGAGCCGACGGCCTCCCCGACCTCGTCGCCGCACTGCACCTGGTGCGCGGGGAGCCCTTCGCGGACCTGCGCGCCGACTCATGGACCTGGATGTTCGAGGGCGAGCGCTTCGATCTGGAGTTCGCTGCCGCGATTATTGATGTCGCCCACCTCGTCGCTACCCGCACCATGAAGGACGGCGACCTGACCACCGCACGCCGCGCCGTCGAGATCGCACTCAGCGCCTCCCCCTACGACGAAATCTCCCGTCTTGACCTCGCCAAGGTTGCCGACCTCGAAGGCAACCACGCCGAAGCCGCCCAGATCAGGAGCGAAGGCATTTTCGAGCGCACCGACGACTACCGGCCCCCACTCGACGCCTCGGAGCGGACCGAGAGGATCGCCGGGGCACCAAGACGGGCAGCCGGCTCGTAGAAGCCCGCACGGTGGAAGTACTGGGAGACTCCGATGGGACAGTCGTCTGCGTGACACGACTCTCTTCGGGAGGTCGCAGCGTCCGGAGAACGGGGGTTACGTCCCGGTGCGCCGGCCAGCAAAGACCGCCGCACTCAGTCTCGTGTTCCGACGCGGTTTACCACTCATGCCGAAGTGAGTAACGCCCAAGGTGTCTCGAGCCGGAGGACCGTGCCGTCGTGACGTACCGTAGCCACTCCGGCAGGCATCGGCAGAGATCGTGAGGGGCGTCTGTGCCTGGCACCGAGAACGCGAGTCACAGATTCATGCGAGGCGATCTCCCGCCTTACCCCACACCTCAGACCAGCAGCGGTTCAGCTTGCTTTGTGTTGGCATGGCCAGCAGGCGACACCTTCGCCGTAAGATCATTCTGTGGCCGACTCAGAACCTAAGATCGACAAGGTTGCCCTCGCGCACTGGGAGATCCCATCAGTAGGCGGAGCGCAGCCGTTCCCGTTAGTGGGCATGCCAGGCGAGATAACAACGATTGTCGGTGCAAACGGTGCGGGCAAGTCCGCGTTGGGGTACTGGCTAGATGCCCATTCTAGTGGGGTAGCCAAGCGACTCGTCGCCCACCGCAGGCTCTGGTTTCCAAATGCCGGACCGGACCTCAGTCCGGCCCAGCGTGAGAGGACTGGAAGCAATATCCAGACCTGGAATCGTCAGGAGGAGTCCCGCTTTCTAGACCACGCCGATGCACAACGAGCCGGGATCGTTCTCTTTGACCTACTCGCCAAATTGAATGCTGAGAATGCTCGCATGGTGGCCATTTTCAGGGAAGGTGCCACGCCTGCCCGAGTCGAGTCCGAAATAGGCCTACCGATCCTCGATAGACTGAACGTCATCTTGCAGCGAGCTGGCTTAGCGGTGACCCTCTTGCTGACGGACAAGCAGACGTTTGATACCGTAAACGCACGGTCCCGGGTGGCGTATCCGATCAACCGCATGTCTGACGGCGAAAAGAGTGCAGTGTTGCTGGCAGGAGAAATCATCAGCAGCCCTCCAGCCCGAGTCTTCATCATTGACGAACCCGAACGGCATCTCCATCGCTCCATCTCGGCAGGCCTGGTGGACGCCGTCATCGCCGATCGCCCGGACTGTCACTTTGTGGTGCTAACGCATGATCTTGATCTCGCATCTACCCTGAGCCGACGACCAGGCCAAACGCTGACGCTAGCAGGGTGTGATTGGACTGGCGAAGCACCCACTGGTTGGGACCTTAAGGAGGTTGATCCTGACAGCAATCTTCCCGAGAGTGCCAGAAGAGCGATTCTGGGCGGACGTCGTGAGTTACTTTTCGCCGAGGGGGAAGCTCACAGCCTTGACAAGTCCTTATACGAACTCTTGTTTCCAGCCCTCTCGGTTTTCCCTGCAGGTGGAGCGGATCAAGTCATCAAGGCGGTAACCGGGTTGCGCAGTTCTGCTGACCATCATTGGGTCAATGCTTATGGGGTCGTGGATGGCGACGGGAGAGACGAAGCCGAACGAGCGTCGCTTCTACGTCGCGGAATCGTATCACTTCGAGTGAGTGAGGTCGAGAATCTGTACTACTCGGATGACGCTTTGCGCAGCGTAGCGATGGCCCGCGCCGAATTAGTGGGCGGCTCCGCTGACACGCTGTATGAACGGGCCAGAGCGCTCGCCCTAGACGTGCTAGCAGACAATGCAACGCTAGATCGCCTCGCTGGCGGGCTAGCTCTAGCAGCCTTGCGACGTACAATGGTCGACAGCATCCCTTCGAAATTTGGCGGTCAGCAGGATCCGATTGAAGTCCAGATTCCCTCCCCATATCCTGAGATTAGAGGCAAACTCGAGAATATGGCAGTCGAGCGCGACTACCCGGGGCTCCTGGCGCTCTTACCAGTTCGGGACACGGCCCTCCCATCTCGTGTATCCACGATGCTCGGATTTCAGCGACCCGCCGACTACGAAGCAGCGGTGCGCGTAAGGGTTGCGAGGGAACGCGAGCTGGCGGAATCTTTGCGCAACGCGATCGGTGCGCTGCCACCCCTCTAGATGTACTCGGCCAGGAGGTTGGTGACACTCCGGGCCGGTTGTTGACGAAGGGAAGACCTCCGGGTGCGGTGGGCGATGTCTAGGTCGTCTACCGTCCGGAGGTCTTCGTGTCCCACCGTAACGCCCGGCTGAACGTGCGTGGCCGCCAACTGCTTGTCGAGCGTGCCTGTGACCTGGGGTGGCCGGTAGCCCACGCCGCTAAGGCCCAAGGGATCTCTCGTCAGTACGCGCACCGCTGGGTCACACGCTTCCGCCAGGAAGGCGAGACGGGCCTGCTCGACCGGTCCTCTCGCCCCCCCATCGCTGTCCCGCGCTACCCCGGTCGAGGTCGAAGAAGCGATCGTGGCCAAGCGCCGGCAGGAACGCGGGGGCCAGGACTGGCTCGGTCCCGAGCTCGGCGTGCCGCCCGAACGGTGTCTGAACGTGCGCGACGGCGCAGATTGCCGCCCGCCACGCCAACCCCACACACCACCGTGCGTCCGTGCCAGTACTCTCGTACATATTCAGGCGCCGCCGATAGCCCGTGCCGATCTCCACGAGGCCCACCTCCAGTCGGCCAAGCCGTCTCGGGACACACCGAGAGAAGAGCTCTTCAACGGGTCGTCAATCTGTACTACGCGCACCAAAGGACCATCGGTGGCGCCCACGAGCAGGCTGGTGCCGTTCTGTGGAAGCGCTGCTGGGACCCCGCACACCTGAAGCGTTGGGGGCAGTAGGATTGGAAAATGCATTCCTTGCTGCGAAGGCCTAAGCGCGCTGAAGACGTCTTCGGGGTCGCCCCCGAAGTGCTCCCTGACTCATACGTCGATCGCGGAGACCTTGATGAGAGGATTGCCCGCCTACTCAACAAGAAGAAACACATCGCGCTTCGCGGCGTGTCGAAGTGCGGCAAGTCATGGTTACGTCAGCGTGTCGTACCCAGCGCCTTGGTAGTGCAGTGCCGCCTCGGAAAGACCGTTCTCGACATCTATCGGGAAGCTCTTGGCGAACTCGGGATTCGGTTGGAGGTAAGTTCCACCGAGGCAACCAGTCTTACGGGAACTGTCGAGGCTACCGCTGAGGCCGGAGTTAACCTGATTGCCAAGATCGCAGCGAAATGGGGCTTCTCGGGGACAGCCACGGACAGCATCACAACCAAGAGTGTGCGCCAGGACATCAACGACTTGGGGTTCATCGCCGACCTTATTCGCGAAAGCGGCCGAACGCTCGTGATTGAAGATTTTCACTACCTCAGTCATGCCGAACGAACGAAGTTGGCTTTCGACCTGAAGGCGCTATGGGATTACAAGACCTATGTAGTCATAGTAGGCGTTTGGAGTGGGCAAAATATTCTGGTGCACCTCAATTCCGACCTCACCGCGCGAGTTCGCGAAGTCCCGATCGTGTGGAGCGATGAGGATCTCGAGAAGATTTTCGAGCGTGGGGGCAAGGCTCTTAACCTCCAGTTCAGCGGCGACGTCGTGGCGCGTGCTGTGAAAGACTGCTACGGCAACGCCGGAATCCTGCAGCGCCTCATCGAGGGCGTCCTTGAAGAGGCTGGTATTGAAGAGGAGCAGAAAGAGTTGACCTACGTCGACGACGTCTCGCTGCTCGAGGACGCTGAACTCAACTACGCGGAAGAACTGAACACCGTATACCTAGAATTCGCGAACCGTGTCTCGAGTGGCATCCGAACCAGGCAGAATGCCACTGGCATTTATGCGCATGCCATGGCGGTTATCATGGCCGCTAGCGACGACGAGCTGATCGGAGGCGTACCACTCGACTCTATTTTCAAGACGGCGCACGCACGGGAGCCCCGGATTCAGAAGGGCAACCTAAGAACCGTGTTGGAACGGATCGAGGCCCTGCAAGTGGATGATGCAGGGCGGGGTCTGGTGCTCGCCTATGACGAGTCCCGCAAGGTCGTGTCAGTTGTCGATCGGCAGCTCTTGCTCTACCGGAAGTACGCAACTGTACCTTGGCCATGGGAGGACCTGATCGCAGAAGCGGATCAGCAAGGCGAGGGATTTTCCGGCGTCTGAGAGCAGCTCCTGCGGGCTGCCGAGCGCTCTGCAGACCGTCGCGGCGGGGTGCGATCACGGATCGACGCCCAGCCGGTGCTGGCTCCCGACGCACGCAGACCCAGACGTTCGGTCCTGCACTTGGAGCAGAACGCCAAGCCGCAGGACCACGCCAAGCTCGCTACGCCCCTTCTGCCCCTGGCCAGCGCCCCGCTAGGAACGCGCTCTCATGCCGCGGAGCGGTACGTCCCCAAGGCCGCCGCGAGGTGCCAGTTCGCGCTCGTGCCGAAATCCGAGTGCAGCACTCGTACCTAACTCCGCCCAGAGTGGGCGCAGAACACCGACAGGAACCTCGTCTTCTCTGTTCACCCGGGCCCCGGGGATCCAGAGGTCCTGATCTGACTGTCGGAGGGCGCCATTACCATCACCTCATGGCGCAATGCACAGCCCCCGTATACGGTCACCGCTCACCTGCAGCGGCTGCGAACTGCCCTGCGTGCGGCGGGCGGTCGCGATACCGCTCCTCTTACTCGTCCTACGGCAGTTCGTCGTCGTATGGCAGCGGGCGCGGGTCCACATACGGGTCGTCATCGTCCGGCGGCTTGACCTCGCGACGCACCAGGACCGGCAGGTCCGTCTCGTACAGCTTCAGCGAGTGGCGCGCCGTTGAGCCCTACGCTGAGAAGGCTGCCGAGCAGGCTCGCACACACCCGGACCGTCGCGACCTCTTCCTCTGCCACGCCTGGGACGACCGTCAAGGCAGCGCGGCTGACCTCCACCGCCAGCTGAAGGCGAACGGCGCGACTGTGTGGTTCAGCGAGGAAGACATTCCCCTCGGTTCGCTGATGACTCGCGAGATCGACAAAGGGCTCCGGAACTCTCGCATCGGGATTGTGCTGGTGACGCCAGCGCTGCTCAAGAGCATCAGAAACGAGGGCATCGCCGAGAAGGAACTCGCCGTGCTGCTCAATAGCAGGCGTGTCGTTCCCGTTACACACGGCGTGACCTTCGACGAGCTCTATGACGTCAGCCCGATGCTCGCGTCGCACGCCGGACTCAGCACGGCGGAGTCCTCGCTTGACGACGTGGCCGCCAAGATTGCCGCTGCAGCCGCTGCGCTCCCGGCCGCGTAGACCATCTACATGGCGACAGCGTCCGCGCCGTAGCCCTCAGCGAGCGCCCGTAGGGTCACCCCCGAAGGAGTCCTTAGACGAACGCGATGGTGGCTGGCCAGTCGTCGAGCGAGGCTCGGATAAGGTCAGGTCGAAAATGGGCCGCTCGGGCGGCTTCGCTCTGGCGGTCGACGGCGACGGACTTGTCGGAGGTCTGGGTGCTGGCAGAAATAGCGGCGTACTTCGCCCCGCGACCCAACGTACTGAATTTACCGGGCGCCTCTCCCGTACATGTCGAGCTCCATCAGGCAGGACGGCCCCGGGCTGGGGCCGTCATTGCTCGATGTGGTTCACGGGCCGGACCCTAGACCGACACAGGCGCCAGGCCAAGAGCAACGCACCCGGACGAATCGGAGCCCGGCGGATTGCCGCAACGTCCCGGTCGCCGGCAGAAGAGTGCGTTCCTGCAGCCGACGGCCATAGCACTCAGTCGTTGCCGTACCGAAACAGGATCTGGCCGAACCGCCAGACGATGTTATCGGGGATCGAGGGCTTGACGTCGACCGGCTGCCAACTGGGACCGGCGAGCCATCCAGCGATCTCACAACAGAACCGATGGCCCGACACCTTCAGCACGGCGCGGCACACGGAAATCCAAAGCGGGTGAACGTGCGCACCGGTACGCCGGCTCGCGCTGCCGCATCCCTCGGCCATGTCGAGATCCGGGTGCCTAGATTCACTCTGTGGAGAGCGTTGGACTGTGGCGCAGCCCTTCGGGCCTGGGTGGCAGGAGGAGGGGTACGGGTGGGCTCTAGATGTCCTTCGAGGGCTACTTCGGTGAGGCGAGGATGTGGCAGATGTCGTCGTCTGCGCAGTCGGCGGGGTCGAGCAGGTGGCTGTGCTCGCGGATTGCTTCGAGCTCGGCCTGTAATGCGGCAAAGTGTCTGATTCGCGCGCGGACGTCAGCGAGCTTGGTGTCGATGAGCGTGGCCACGTGCGCGCAGGGCACGGTCCCGTCGTCGCGGAGGTCGATGATGCTGCGGATCTCGGAGAGGGTGAGCCCGGCGGCCTGTGCCACGTTGATGAAGCGCAGCCGGGTGAGCGTGGAGTCGTCGTAGACGCGGTAGCCGTTGGCGCCCCGTTCGGCGTCGGGCAAGAGGCCCTTGCGCTCGTAGAACCGGACGGTCTGGCTGGTCACGCCGACAGCCTCGGCAAGCTCACCGATCAACATCTCGTCCACCCTCCACCTCTTGACCTTCTACCACGGTACAAGGTTTAGCGTCGCGGGCATGGACGTCACCTTGTTGTACTTCGAGAACTGCCCGAACTGGAGGATCGCCGACCAGCGGCTGGCCGTGATCGCCGCCGAGCTCCCCGAGGTCGTGGTGAGCCGTCACCGCGTCGAGACGGTGGAGGAGGCCGACCGGGTGGGGTTCCATGGCTCGCCGAGCATCGTGGTCGACGGTGTCGATGTCTTCGCCGAGCCGGGCGCCGGGATTGGGCTGTCGTGCCGGGTCTACCGCACGCCCGACGGCCTGGCGGGCGCACCGACGATGGAGCAGCTCCGGGCAGCGCTCGGGGCGACCAAAGAGGGGGCGTGATGATCCACGGCCATGACTTGATCGTGATCGGTGCGGGCATGGCCGGCGTCTCGGCGGCGAACAAGTGCGCCGCCGCGGGCTGGAGGGTCGCGATCGTCGACGCGCTGCCCTACGGCGGCACGTGCGCTCTGCGCGGGTGTGACCCGAAGAAGATCCTGCGTCGCGGTGCCGAGATCATCGACAGCGCCCGGCTGATGCGGGGCAAGGGCATCGACGATGCCGACCTGTCGATCAACTGGGCCGACCTGATCAAGCACAAGCACGGCTTCACCGACCCCGTGCCGAGACAGACCGAGGACGGCCTCGCCGGCAACGGCGTCGACACGCTCCACGGCCGGGCACGGTTCACCGGCGCGAACTCCATCGCGATCGGCGGCACCACCTACGAGGCGGCACACTTCCTGATCGCCGCCGGCGCCCGGCCCCGGCCGCTGGACATTCCCGGCCACGAGCACCTGGTGGACAGCACCGGCTTCATGGAGCTTCCCGAGCTGCCGGAGCGGATCTTGTTCGTCGGTGGTGGCTTCATCTCCTTCGAGTTCGCTCACATCGCGGCACGCGCGGGCAGCACGCCGGTCATCCTC
Organism: Georgenia muralis; assembly: GCF_003814705.1. NCBI lineage: Bacteria > Bacillati > Actinomycetota > Actinomycetes > Allobogoriellales > Allobogoriellaceae > Georgenia > Georgenia muralis. The sequence goes on from NZ_RKRA01000001.1 coordinate 3,432,185, forward strand.
GACCGCGGGCCGCGGCCGCTCAAGACCTTCGACCCCGACCTCGTCGAGCTCCTCATCAGTCGCGGCGCCGACGCCGGGATCCAGCTGTGGCGCTCCACCACGGTCACCGCGATCGAGAAGTCCGACACCGGATTCAAGGTCAGCATCGAGCGATCCGGCCAACCCGAGACGGTGGAGTTCGACCTCGTCGTGCACGGCGCGGGCCGGATACCCGACCTGACCGGCCTCGACCTCGACGCCGCCGGTGTCGAGTGGGACGAGCGCGGAGTGCGCGTCGCCGCCCATCTGCAGAGCACCACCAACCCGGCGGTCTACGCCGCCGGCGACTCAGCCGACAGCCCCGGGATGCCGCTGACCCCGGTCGCGGTGTTCGAGGGCAAGGTCGCCGCGTCCAACATGCTCAAAGCCACCACCACCATCCCCGACTACACCGGCGTCCCCACGGCGGTCTTCACCATCCCGGAACTGACGCGGGTGGGGATGCTCGAGCAAGAGGCTCGAGACCAGGGCATCGACGTCGACGTCCGCTATCGCGACACCAGCGGCTGGTACTCCAACTACCGGATCGGTGAGACCACCGCAGCCACCAAGATCCTCATCGACAGGTCCACTGACCGGATCGTCGGTGGACACCTCCTCGGCCCCGAGTACGGCGAACTCATCAACATCGTCGGCCTCGCCATGAAGCTCCAACTCACCACCCGACAACTCAAGTCGATGACCGCCGCCTACCCCACCGTCGGATCAGACCTCGGATCCATCCTCTGACCCGGGACAGCGACGCGATAGCCGTCCGGCAGACTGGCGACCGAACACTGGGTGGCCCTGACCGAGCGGCACGAGAACTCAACTCGACGCTCCCGCATTGTCGGATGGCACAAAACGTCCGCACATGCCGATCGCGCGCAATCCAGCGGTGAGCCTGTAGATCAAGGGGTCACAACCGTTGAGCCGCCCAAGGACCTCGAACGACACCATGAACGTCGAAGAGGACTCAAGTGGTCCGGCGCCAGGTTCGCCGTCGCGCCTACGACCGTTGCTGGGGCACTGTGTCGCGCTCCGTCCGTGAGCACCGCGCCGCGTACGGGGTCGGACTCGGAGGCAATCGACGGACCGCGCGCGCCGTCGGCCGCGTTTCTCCTGGATCTGTCCCCGTACGCAGTCTGACCTGCGCTGATGCACTCCCTTCGTGTGCGTACGGGGTGCGTACGGGGTGCGTACGGGGTCATGTACCCCGTACGTTCTCGGCAACGCACCCGGGCCAACGTGGGTCGCATGGATCCCGCTTCCGCTCCCGCTGCCGTGGGCTGGTCGCCGGCGACGATCGTCGCGGCGTCGTCCGCACCATCGCTCGCGCACGCGGCGCTCACCTTTGCGCAGGCGGGTGTCGCGGTGTTCCCGTGCCAGCGCAATGGGAAGGCGCCGCTGACGCCGCGCGGCTTCCACGACGCGTCACGTGACGCGCGCCAGGTGGCCGCCTGGTGGCAGCGGTGGCCGGAGGCGAACATCGGCCTGCCGACCGGCGCGACCTCGGGGGTGAACGTCGTGGACGTCGACGTGCACGACGGCGGCAGCGGGTTCCCCGGCTTCGAGCGCGCCCGGCAGGCGGGCCTGGTCGGGGCGTGGGCGTGGCTCGTGCGGACCCCCTCTGGTGGGGTGCACGCCTACTACCCGCACGGGACCGAGCAACGGTCCTGGGCGCTGGCGAGCGTGCATGTCGACTTCCGTGGCGACGGCGGGTACGTCATCGCGCCGCCGTCGCGGGTGCGCACCACATCGGGTGCCGTGCGCGAGTACAGGCTGATCGCTGTCGCCCGCCGCGCCCCGGCCCCGGTTGACGCGACCGCGCTGCGCGACCTGCTCGCTCCCCCGCCACGTCAGCCGGCGGCCGCCGCGCCGGTCGTGGGCGCGGCTCCGGAGCGGCTGGCTGCGTGGGTGGCGACCCGGCCGGAGGGCGGGCGCAACGGCGGACTGTTCTGGGCAGCGTGCCGGATGGCTGAGGAGGGCTTCGACCATGCCTCGGTGCTCGGGCTGCTCGGCGAGGCCGCCCGGGTTGCCGGACTCGGCGAGCGGGAGGCGGCGGCCACGATCCGGTCGGCGTTCCGCCGGACCAGTCCAGACGATCCGGGTGGCCAGCGCCGCCCGAATCACTCATCCGCAGTGTCCCGATCACGCAGTGAAGCGGTGGCCCGATGAACGAGCATGACGACGAGCAGCGCTATGACCCGCGCCTGCCGCAACCCGCTCCGGGCGGGCAACGACGGCACGCGGAGCCCGCTACCCGCGACCCGTCACGGTCTGGCGTGCATCCCCAGGGGCCTTCTCCTGCGCAGGACGCCGCGACCGCTGCGACGGAGGCGGCGAACCGGAGGGTGGCATGGTTGCGGCCGTCGGAGCTCCCGAACGTCCTCCTCGCCCCCGCGCTCAGCGAGGTCGTCGACCGCAGCCTCACTGCGCAGTCCAAGGCCACGCGGTCCGTCGTCCGGGCCCCGTCCGTCGGCGCACAGGTGATAACCCGTCGTATCGCTTCCCGGCGGGCGTCGCGCCGCGCGAGAGGAATGGACCGATGAGCACGCCACCCCGGTTCATGCACGCAAGCGGGCTGAGGGACCTGCTCGTCGAGCTGCACCGCTGCCCGGACAGGTGGGGCGGGCCGGAGGCTGAGGCGCTGCTCAGCTACTGCGCGCAGCGGTACCGCGGGCTGGCGCGCAGGTACGGGCAGAGCGGTGAGGACGCGGCTACGGCTGCGTACGAGGCACTCATCGCTCCCGCGACCCGGTGGGCCCGCGACCCGTGGGGCGTGGTGACCACCGCCGTGAACCGCACGCTGCAGGCCGAGCATCGCGCGGACGGACTGCTGTGCGGGGCGGAGCGGGCCCGGCACCTCATGCACGAGGCAGTCCACGACGTGACGCGGATCGCCGACCACGCGCTCGTCGAGCGCGACCCCGCCTTCCACGTCAGCGGCATCGACGGTGACGTCGAAGACTCCACACCGACCGAGGACGTCACGACGGCGCTTGTGCCGCCGTACGTGGCACTGGCCGAGGCGGTGCGGGTCTTCGTCGTGTGTGGCTGGCCCGACGACCTCGCGCGCGGCGCGTTGTTCTTGATCTGCTCGCGGCTGATGGCGGCCGGGCAGCGGCGTCGGGCGTTCGAGTATCTGCGCCGGCACCCGGAGGGCTGGGCGCACCTGGACCTGAGCCAGGAGCAGTGGACACAGGTGCTGACGGTCGTGCTCGGCGCGCAGCACCCCGACCTCGCCACCACCGATCTCGGTCGCGGGCTGCTGTGGCGGCTGATCGCCGGGCAGTCCCGCGAAGAGATCTGCGGCGACCCGGCCGTGACCAGAGTCCTGGCCATCACCGCGCCGCTGTGCCTGGAGGCGGACCGTGGTTGAGGCGAGGGACTACCTCGGTGCCGAGCGGCTGGTCGAGTCGATCACCGTGGGTATCCGGCACCGGGCCGACCTGGGCGACCTGGGGCCGCTGATGACGTCCATCGAGAAGGTCGGCCTGCTTCAGCCGATCACGGTCACCCCCGACGGGGTCCTCGTGTGTGGCCGCCGCCGCCTCGAGGCGATCACCCGGCTCGGCTGGCGCAGCGTCAAGGTCTGGGTGAGGGCCGGGCTCTCCGACAAGCTGTCCGGGCTGCTCGCCCAGCAGGACGAGAACATGCTGCACAAGCCGCTGGCCCCGACCGAGGCCGCCAGGCTCTTCCGCGAGCTGAAGGCGGTGCTCACCGAGGACGCGCACCGGCGGCAGGAGACGACACGCTTCGGCGCGCACGGCGAACTAGGGGAAGACAGCGGTGGTGACGACTCGTCACGACCGCGCGGTGACGCCTCTCGCACGCGGTTCCGGGCCGCGTTGATGGTGACCGGTACGGCGTCGTTCGAGCGGATGGAGCGGATCGGGAAGATCCAGGAGGTCGTCGACGACGAGTCGTACCCGCTCGAGGTGCGGCGCCTGGCCGAGGGAGAGCTGGACAAGATCAACGCTGGCGCCCCGGTCGCGCCCTCATACGAGGCCGTCATGGCCGCTGTCGCGATCGGCGCGGGCGGACCCGCACCAGGCGGGCCTGAGGTCGATGCGGAGCCGACACCGGAGGAGATCGCGGAGCTGAGCGCGCAGGCGCTGGCACGGGCCAAGGAGGAGCGTGAGCGCCGCATCGAACGGCTGTCGGCGCACCGGCCACCGGCCGAACCGGTGAAGCGCTCCGTGCGGGCCCTGGTGATGACGTGGGCCGACCTGGACGGCTGGACCCGGCACTACGATCCGGTCGAGGTCGCGGCCAAGCTCACCGACGCCGAGTGGGCGATGGTCGAGCGGGTCGTGGCCGAGTCCACCGCCTTCCTCGACCGGGTGCGCGACTCCCGCGCAGATGCCGCGTGAGGAGCCCGGCCATGCTCCCACTCAGGTGGTCCACGGCCCGTCCGGTGCACCGGGTGCATGTCGTGCTCGGCGCCCTGCTCGTCCTGGTCGTGGCCGCGTTCACTGCCTACGGACTGCTCGCCACCGGCAACACCGCCGATTCCGTCCGGGCGGCGCCCGTGACGGCTGCGGCGAACCCGCCGGCCCCGCCGGCCCCGCCGGCCCCGGTCACGGTCACCACGCCGACCGCGCCAGCGCCTGCTGGGCTGTCTCCAATCGCGGGGACGGGTGACCCGGTGGCCTTCGCCACCGCTGTGGCGCGCGCCCTGTTCGACTGGGACACCACCGGCTCGCACACCCGGGCCGACCACAAGGGCCGGCTCCTCGCCGTCGCCGACCCCACCGGGGTGGAGTCGCCGGGGCTCGTCGCCGACCTGGGCGGCTACCTGCCGTCGGCGCAGACGTGGGACTTCCTGGCCGGGTACGACACCCGGCAGTGGATCGACGTCACCGGCGCCCGGGTGCCGGATGAGTGGCACGCCGTCGCCGCCGGGAGCGGCCTCGCGCCCGGGACGACGGCGCTGACGGTGACAGGGGTGCGGCACCGGGCCGGGACATGGGAAAGCCGTGAGGTCACCGAGCGGTTCGACGTTGCGTTCACCGCGGTCGTCGTGTGCGGGCCGACCTACCCCCGGTGCTACCTGCTGCGCCTGTCTCGGCTCGACGAGCCGCTGCGGTGAGGGGCCGAACTGATGAAGCTTCTGCTGCTGGCCGGTGCGTTGATCGCGGTCCTCGCCGTGCCGCTCGGTGTCCTGCCACTGGTCGCCCTCACCACGCCTTCCGGTGCCACGGCCTCGTGCTCCACGGCCGGCGGCGTCGCGCAGGTGCCGGACACCCTGACGGCGACGACCCACGACGGGAGGGCCGTGCGGCTGAACCGCACCCAGCTGACGCACGCGGCGACGATCGTCATCGTCGGTGGCGGGATCGACGGCGTCGGACAGGACGGTTTGCTTGTTGCGCTCACGGCCGGGCTGACCGAGTCGCGCCTGCTCATGTACGCCAACACCGGCGCCTACCCGGACTCAGCCCGGTACCCGCACGACGCGGACGGGTCGGATCACGACTCGCTGGGGATCTTTCAGATGCGCCCGGCCGCCGGGTGGGGCACGGTCGCCGAGCTCATGGACCCCACCTACCAGGCCAGGGCCTTCTTCGGCGGACCCACCGGACCCAACGGCGGCTCCCCGCGCGGGCTGCTCGACATCGCCGGCTGGACGTCGCTGTCCGCGGCGGCTGCCGCGCAGGCCGTGGAGGTCTCCGCACACCCGGACCGGTACGCCACCTGGGAACCAGTCGCCGAGAAGATCCTCACCGCCCTCACCACCAGGCGCCCCGGCACCACACCCTCCAGCGGCACGTCACTGGGGGCGTCCTCCCCCGCCTCCGCCGCCAGCACGTTGCCCACGGCGGCCTCGACCGTCTTCCCGCTGCCGGCCGGGACGTGGACGCTCACCAGCGGCTACGGGATGCGGCTGAACCCGGTGCTGCGGGTCTGGCAGGTCCACACCGGTGTCGACCTGGCCGCCCCCTCGGGCACCCCGGTGCTCGCCACGGCCGCCGGCCGGGTGGTCTCCGCGGGCTACCGAACGGGCCGCGGGAATCAGATCGTCCTCGAGCACCAGGTCGGCGGGCGGGTCGTGGCTTCCTCGTACGGGCACCTGCGCGACGGCGGCATCCACGTCCAGGTCGGTGACCTCGTCGCCGTCGGGCAGCGGATCGGCGACGTGGGGTCGACCGGGAACTCCACCGGTCCGCACCTGCACTTCGAGATCCGCCCCGGCGGCGCGAGCCAGACCGGCGTCGACCCGGACAGCTGGCTGGCCACGGCCACCGAGATGACCTCGGCGGCCGTCCCCGCACCGAGCCACTGCCTGGTGGCTACCTCATGAGCGCCGTCGGACCGGACTTCGGTGCCGTGGCCGCCGCGGGCGAGCTCATCGGGATCATCGGCGCACTGCTGACGATCACGCTCGTGGTCGCCGTCGGCGCGGTCGTGGTGTGTGCGGTCACGTGGGCGCTGACCGCCGCCACGGGCCACTGGCACACCGCGATGCGGGCTAGGACCGGCGCGTGGGTCGCCCTGGGCGCCGCGGCCCTCGCCGGGACCGCGCTCGCCTGGACCAACTACCTCCTCGGCGTCGGCGCCGGCCTGTGAGAACGGCGCTCCCCTGCGCAACCCCCAACGAGAGCGGAGCACACCTGCCATGGACATCACCCGCATCGGCGTCATCCTGGCGCAGATCGACATCGCCCCGAACACCGACGGCCTGCCCGGCATCACCCAGCTGCGCACCATCGTCGGTGCCGTCATGACGGTCGGGCTGATCCTGGCCGTCTTGGCGCTGATCGTCGCGGCGATCGTGTGGGCGATGGGCGCCAACTCCTCCAACCCCCACCTCGCCGGCCGCGGCAAGAGCGGCGTGCTGGTCGCCCTCGGCGCCGCCGTCCTGTGCGGCGGCGCCGTGACCCTGGTCAACTTCTTCTGGGACCTCGGGCAGACGGTGTGACATGGGCGTGTGCGACCTCCCAGGCCTGGGCGCCGTCTGCAGCACCGTGGGCGGCGGTGCCGCCGCGGTCCTCAGCCCGTTCCAGTGGCTCGCCGACGCCACCGTCGCCGCGGCCGCGTGGACCATCGCGGCCATGTGGGCGACGTTCGAGACCACCACGTTCGTCGACATCACCACCGGGCACTTCACGAAGGTCTACAACATCATCTTCGGCCTCGCGGTCTTCGTGATGCTGGTCTTCTTCCTCGTCCAGCTCCTCGGAGCCACGATCCGCCGCGAGCCCGCCGCCCTGTCCCGCGCCGTCGTCGGCCTCGGCAAAGGGATCCTCGGCTCGTTCGTCGCGCTCGGTCTGCTGGCCACGGCGTTGGAGATCACCGACCGCCTGTGCCTGGGGCTCATGACCGCTGCAGGAACCACCGTCGAGGAGATGGGCGGCCGCATGACGGCGCTCACCGCCGGGCTCGCCCTGTCGGGCGCGGGCGGCCCCGTCATGCCGGTCCTGGTCGTCATCGCCCTGGCCGGGCTGATGATCGCGGCGTCGTTCATAGTGTGGATCTCGCTGCTGGTGCGCAAGGCCCTGCTGCTCGTCGCGGTCGTGCTCGCCCCCATCGCCTTCGCCGGGGCGACGTGGGACGCCACCCGCGGCTGGGCGACCCGCTGGGGCGCCTTCGTCCTGGCGTTGATCGCCTCCAAGCTCGTCGTCGTCGTGGTGTTCCTGCTCGCCACCGCTCAGGTCGCGGCCCCGATCTCCGCCGACCTCCAGTCCTTCGCCGACCCGATGGCCGGGATCGTCCTGATGATGGTCGCCGGGTTCGCGCCCTACCTGACGTACAAGTTCATCGCCTTCATGGGCGTCGACACCCACCACGCCATGGCCGCCGAGCAGGAGAGCAAGCACGCTCTCGACCGCCCCACCCCAGTCCCGCACCGCGTCCCGCCGCGACGTGCCCCGTCCCCGTTGCTCGACGAACAGCCGGCGCCGAACGGGCGCGCCGGCAGCACACCGGGCTCTCCTGGTGGTAGCAGCCCCGGCAGCCTCCCCGGCGCCACCGCCCGCGCGGCCGGTGCCCCTGCCCGCCCGAGCGGCGCGGCGGCCGGCGGTACAGGAGGCGTGGCGGTCGGTGTAGGGGGCGTGGCGGCCGCCGCTGCCATCCTCACCGAGGCGGTCAAGGCCGGCCCGAAGGCGGGGCGATCCGTCGCGGACCACGCCGCGCAGCATGACGCCCAGGCTCGAGGGGAACGATCATGACCACCACCCGCGACGACGCGGGCCTGGAGCCGGTGAAGTTCTCCCGTCTGTCCACGCGTGGCGTGTTGCTCGGCCTGTCGGGCGGGCAGCTCGCCGTCGTCGCCGTGGCGGCGGCCACCTTCGTCACCACGTTGTACCTGGGCGGGGCCGCTGTGCTGTACGCGGTCCCCGCCGTCGCCGTGTGCGCGGCCCTCGTCTGGGTCAAGGTCGCCGGTCGCCCGCTCGTCGAGTGGGTGCCACTCGTGGCCCGGTGGCAACGGCGCGCCGCGACGGGACAGCTCGACTACCGGGCCCGCATCGGCAAGCCCCGCCCCGCCGGGACGCTCGCCCTCCCCGGCGACGCCGCCCGGCTGCGGCAGTGGGTCGACGCGGACACCGGCGCCGTCTACGTCCACGACCCACACGACGCAACCCTCACCGCCATCGTCGAGGTGTCACACCCCGCGTTCATCCTGCTCGACCCCGCCGACCAGAACCGGCGCACCACCGGCTGGTCCCGCGTGCTCGCCACGGCGTGCCGATCCGGCCGGATCGCGCGCCTGCAGGTCCTCGAACGCACCCTGCCCGACTCCGGCAAGGAGCTCGGCGACTGGTGGACCACCCACGGCCGCGACGACGACTCCTTCGCCGCGGCCACCTACGCCGACCTCATCCGCCGTGCGGGCCCCGCCGGCGAGCGGCACGCGACCACGATCTCGATCGCCCTCGACCTCACCGCGGCCACCCGCGCGATCCGCGCCGCCGGCGGTGGCACCCGCGGCGCGGTCGCCGCCCTGCGCCAGGAGGTCGACAGCCTCACCGCCGCGCTGCGCGCAGCCGACCTCGCGCCCTCCACCCCCATCGGCCCCGGCGACCTGGCCCTGGTGCTGCGGTCCGCGTACGACCCCGTCGTCGCCGCCGCCCTCGAACGCCACGGCACCCTCGGCCGCGACCTCGCCACCGCCGGACCCGTCGCGGTCACCGAGACCTGGGGGCATCTGCGCTCGGACTCCGCCCACCACGCCGTGCTCTGGATCTCCGAGTGGCCCCGCTCCCTGGTCTACCCCGACTTCCTCCACCCCCTCCTTCTCGCCTCCGGGGTGCGGCGAACGTTCGCCATGCTGTTCACGCCCGTGCGCGCCGACGTCGCCGCGCGTGACATCCGCAAGAAGAAGACCGAGCACATCTCCGACGCCGCCCAGCGCCACCGCATCGGCCAGATCGAAGACGCCGCCCAGACCGCCGAGTACGTCGACGTCCTCCAGCAGGAGGCCGACCTCACCACCGGCCACGGCATCCTGCGGGCCATCGGCCTCATCGCCGTCAGCGCCCCCACCGCGGACGAGCTCGAACGCGCCGTCGCCGCGATCGAGCAAGCCGCGATCCAAGCGTCGTGCGAGACCCGGCGGCTGTGGGGTCAGCAGGCTCAAGCGTTCGCTGCCGCGGCGCTGCCGCTGTGCCGTGCGGTCTAGTGCGAACGCACACTGGCAGGGTGCAGCTCAATCTTGCGCCGGATGGTCGCCGTACCCAGCGTGGAGAAAGTCGTGCGAGATGTGACCGTTGCGAAGTTGTACGCCGAAGCTCTTCATGCACTTGATCACGTCGTCGAGCGTCGCGTCGTGAAGGAGGATGTCGGCAACCGGGATGCCACCGTGCTTGGCAGCAACACGCTCCCAGTCCTCGAACGAATTGACGCCCAACTCATGACGGTCCGCGGCATAGACGCGGACCGTCCAAGACGTGTCGGCCCCATGGCTGTATGCGTCCACCTCAATGCCAAGAATGCTCCAACGATCACGCTCATCTCTAAGACCGGCAAGTTCGTACAGATCACCGCTTGCCTCGATGAGGCTGTTCTCCGCGACGGCCGTGCCCTTCCAGTCGTTGTAACTCGAGTCGGCCGGGCCAAGCAGAGTCGGTTCGCTCTTTCGAATATCCACGTCACTACTCCATGAGGTCGGGTCCGCCCGGGGCGAATTCCGGGCCGCTCCTGAGCCTCCCACCGACCACTGACATATGACACCCGCACTCGTTTCGCCCGATCTCCGAGAACCCGCAACGCCGCCGGCTGCCATCGGGCTTGCGCAGCATGACACGGCCGCCGCTGGAAATGCGCTCAAGAAGGAGGCCTAGGATTCGCCGGCGCCTGCGGCCGTCGTTCCGTTCCGGATAGCCGGGAGCTCGTCCGGTCGGATGAGCGTCAACGTCAACCGTTTGCCTAGCGATCCTCTCGGCGGGTCTTGCTCAGGCGGACGAGCTTGCGCTGCTCGTCGAGCCACGGGGAACCCCGGGTGATTCGGCCTATACGCCGCAGCGTGCCTCCTCCCCGCCGATGCTGGGCGGGTCGCGCACATAGCAGGAGAACCCATCGCCTTGAGGAGTGTCACCACACCGGACTACATCCGCCCGGTGCCGTCACCAGACAGGCGGTGACCGCGGTCGGCGTGGGCGGCCGTGCGCACCTGTCAAGAGACTGGCTCACTCTTGGAGGCGACCCGTGCCGAACTACGACCAACCTGTCAGCTCGGGGCTCGAGGCGGCCGAGGCCATGAGGGCACTGGCTCACGCGACCCTGAATCTCGTCGACAAGCCCGAGGACACCTTCAGCGTGTTGGGTGACATGCTCTCGATCACCAGCTCGTACGTGAGCGTCCTCGACAACCTTGCCGACGCCCACGAGCGCAAGATCGGCGACGCCCACGACGACCAAGACAGAGACCTGGTGGCCGGGCGGGAGCTGGCACTCGCGGCGGCACAGAGCCTGCGCCGCGCCTCCTTCCAGATCGCCGATGCCTACCGGCACGTCGATCACGCCACCGACATGTCGGCCCAGATCGTGTGGTTCCCAGACGCCGCTGCCCCGGTCGCTGAAGACCAGGCCCGCCCCGTCGGCCCGACCTCGACCGTCGCACGTGTACGCGGTACTGACGGTCGCGCATCACCGGCACCCCCGGCACCGACGCCGCGGTCCCGCACCGCGGCGGTACCGGACGGGCGGTCGCTGTGAACGTCGAGCGGCTGCACACCGTCGTCCTCATCACACCGAACGGGGAACGGCGCCGTCTGCGCAAGGCCCGCCGCCGGGCCGCCGCCAGGATCGGCGCCGACGACCGGGCCGCCCGGCGCGACGCGGCCCGAGCCCGCCGGGTGGCCGAGGCCGCGGAGCGGCGCGCAACCGTGATCCTGCCCAAGGCCGGCGAGCCCGGGCCCGCGGCCCTGCGGACATCGGGCAGGTTCCGCCTGCCCAAGCATCAGGACACCTCCGCCACCTGGGGCAGGGCCTACCCGTTCCTCGCCGAGGGCGGCCTCGGCGCGGACGGGATGTTCGTCGGTCAAGACCTCTACTCGGGGTCCGCGTTCGTCTACGACCCGTGGGTGCTGTACGCGCGCGGCCTGATCACCGCTCCGAACGTCGTCGTCGCCGGCATCGTCGGCTCCGGCAAGTCCTCGCTCGCGAAGTCGCTGTGCACGCGGTCCATCTCGTTCGGACGACGCGTCTACGTCGCGTGCGACCCGAAAGGCGAGTGGACCCCCGTCGCCCAGGCCGTCGGCGGGCAGGCCATCACGCTGGGCCATGGGCATCGCACCAGGCTCAACCCTCTCGACCCGGGCCACCGCCGCACCGATCTCGATGACGCCGCGTGGGCAGCTCAGCTCGCCGCGCGTCGCCGAGACCTGCTCGGCGCGCTCGCCGAGACGGTCCTGGATCGGCGCCTGACCCCGCTCGAGCACACCGCGATCGACACCGCCTTGGCCGACGTCTTCCGCACCTCCGACGTCCCGGTCCTGCCGATGGTCGTCGACCGGCTCCTGGCCCCCGACCGCCGTCACGACAGCGACGGGCGCCTGGCCGAGGACGGCCGGTTGCCCGGGCACGCGCTGCGTCGCCTGGTCGCCGGGGACCTGGCCGGCATGTTCGATGGCCCGTCCACCGTGACGTTCGACCCGACCTTGCCGATGGTCACCCTCGACCTGTCCGCCGTGGCGGAGAACGACACGGCGATCTCCCTGCTCATGACCTGCGCCTCGGCGTGGATGGAGTCCGCGCTGCTCGACACCGCCGGTGGGCCACGCTGGGTCGTCTACGACGAGGCCTGGCGCCTCATGTCCCACCCGGCGCTGTTACGACGCATGGACGCCCAGTGGCGCCTGGCCCGCTGGTACGGGATCGCGAACATGCTCATCTTCCACAAGCTCTCCGACCTGGAGAACGTCGGCGACGCCGGCTCCGCCATGCGCGCGCTGGCATCCTCGCTGCTCGCCAACGCCGAGACACGGGTCATCTACCGGCAGGAGTCCGACCAGCTCGGCCCGACGGCCGCAGCCCTGGGGCTCACCCGCACCGAACGCGGCCTCCTGCCCACCCTCAACACAGGGCAGGGCCTGTGGCGCATCCGCGAACGATCCTTCGTCGTGCAGCACCAGCTCCACCCCGCCGAAGCCCAGCTCTTCGATACCTCCACCCGCCTCACCGCCAACGTCTAGAAGTTCCGATGAATATTGACGGTTTTCGCCGGAACTTCAAGGTTCACGAGGTCTGCAGGCTACCTGGGGGTCGATGTTCCTCGAACATCTTGGCTCTCGCTGATGAGGTCGGGGTGTTCGAGGGTGTCGAGGTAGCGGTTGGTGGTCTCGATGCCGATGCCGAACAGGTCGCTGATTCGGCGGGCGTCGCCGCCGGTGGCGTGGACCTCGGCGAGGATGCGGTCCTCACGGAGAGCCTGCGGGCGGATGCCAGCCTGTTTCCAGGGGAAGGTCCTGCCGGCCGGGAGCAGCCTGGGCGCAGAGCGTTGGTGGACGAGCAAGTGTGGATTGCGCGAGTTCGGCCACCTGGCTTGGCGGTGGTCGAGCCACCGAGCGAGGCGTTCGCGGACGGGATCGGCCAGCGGGATGCTGCGTCCGTCGAGGGTGAGGCGACCGTCGACGATGTCGGTCACCAGCAGCTCGGAGACCTGCTTGGCGGTCAGGGCGTGGAACGCGACGAGCGCGACAGCAAGGGCGATCGCAGGGTTGGTCGAGTTCAACTTCTCCCGGATGAGAACGGTGTCCAGCGGCATCGGCACGGTCGCGTTCGCTCTGTTGCCCTTCATGCCGCGCATGGGGTTGGCGAAGATCAGCTTGCGGGCCTTGAGGAGTTTGAACAGGGACCGCAGCCCTTGCTCCATGAGGACACGCTGGCCACCGGTCTCGGGGAGGGCGGCGCGCACCTGGGCGGCGGTGATCTCGGCCAGCGACTGGTGCCCGGCCCCGGCCCACGCGGTGACGGCGGGCACGATGGCGCGGATGCGGATGCGGACGGTCAGCGGGTCGCGGGAGCGTTGCCGGGGCGCGGTGGTGGCGCCGTCGAGCATGACCTTCAGCCACACCTCGAGTTGCTCGCGCATCACCGGCGGCAGGGCGGCGGTCTTGGTGGTGAAGTACGTCTCGATCGGCCGGGGCCGGTCCTCGATGAGCAGTCCGGCGGCGTCGAGCACGTCGAGGGTGGAGATGATGTTGCCGTCATAGCGCGGGAGCTGGAGCACGTCGGAGGCGCGGATCTTCGCGGTCGGGCTCTCGCGGAGGGTCTGCAGCAGCCGCAGGGAGCGGACGACGTCGTTGCGCTGGCGCTTGGACCATCCGAACCGTTCGGCGTGCTCGCGCACGATCACGGCGCAGTATCGGGTCAGCTCGCTGTTCTCGATGAGGGCGCGCCGACGCACGAGCTCTGGGTCGGGCGGCACATCGACGAGGACGGGCTGGACCCACTCGGAGAGCACGAGCTGGTCGGGGGCGGGCCCTGGCCGCCCCCATCCGCCCGGCGTCTTCCACTTCTTCTTCGACGCGCGCGGCTCGGGTGCGAGGCGGCGGGTTCGGCGGCGCTGGAAGTGCATGTTGGCGAAGAACAGCTGCTGGCCGTGCTCGTTGGCCACGACCAGGTCGAGGGCACGGCCGGGTTCTTGCAGCATCCGGGCCTGCTCCAGGCAGAGCCGGCAGGCGCCCTGCTCGGCGATCCAGCTCTCGCGGTGACAGGACCCGCACACGCCCCACGGGTAGTGGGTCCGCCACCAGATGCACGAGGAACACAGCCAGCTCCGCTGGCGATACACGCCCCAGGCCAGACAGCCTCGGCAGGCGCCGAGGTGCCGGGGGCCGCCGGGATGGCAGCGCACACACATGCCCTGGCTGAAGTAGTCGGCCGAGCCGCACTTCTCACACGGCGGCGCGGTGAAGGGGCCACCGGGCAGGCAGTCGTAGCAGAGGTCGACTCTCGGCTTGCTCCAGGCGACCCGTTTGATCATGCACTCGTTGCACTTCGGCGGCGGCCGCAGCCTCGCCTCCGCGCCCGGCGCGGGACTCACAGCGGCGGCTCGGACCGCGGCTTGCCGAACCGGGGCGCCACCCGCGGCGGGACATCGTTGTCGCCGCCCACGGTCTCGGCCTTCTGCGGCCTGCGGGCGGCGACCTTCCCCGGCTCGGGAGTCATCAGGTCCGAGGGGGCACACTCCAGGATCGCGCAGAGCACGTCGAGCTCGTCCAGCCGGATCGTGGGTGGGGTCCCGGCCCACCAGCCTGACATCTTTCCGGCGCTGATCTCCAGGCCCGCGTCGGCGAGCATCCGGCGCATCTGCGCGGACTTCCAGATGCCGCGCTCGGCGGCTCTCATCCTCAGATTCCACTGCACGGTCTGCTCACCCTTCTTCCGCGAAGCGGGCCTCGACCCGCTGGTTGGCGCCTCGCCAGGCCAGCTCGACGTGCTCGCTGCGCACGTGGATATAGCCCGACGTCGTGGAGAGCCACTGATGCCCCAGCAGCTCCTGAATCGCCTTCAAGTCCATCCCGGCTCCGTACAACGAGGAGGCGCAGTAGTGCCGCAGCACGTGAGGCGTCAGCCGACTCGACCAGGCCGGCAGGAACCGCTGAGTCTGGATCGCCAGGCCCCGTCGCAACGCGAAGTCGCTCGCGCGACCGCACCGGCCCAACTCCGCATCGAACCGCTCCGAGGGCAGCAGCGGCGCGTCCGGATCGGCCCAGTCGTCGCCGAACTGGTGACGTACCTCGGCCAGCCACCAGTCGATGAGCTGATCGGCACCGTTGATCGCCGGGACCAGGCGCGCCTTGAAGCCGCGGCCCCGCGAGCCCTTCCCGAACCGCACATGCAGCTTGCCGAACCCGCCCAGGTCAGGACGCCAGTCGCGGATGTCGAGCATCACCGTCTCGGTGATTCGCAGCCCGAGCCTGCGCCACAACGACGCGGCGAAGTAGTCGCGCGCGGCGGGCAGGTACTTGCGGGCCTCGGGGATCGAACCCCGCCACGCGGCGAACAGCTCGTCGACCTCCGCATCGGCCGGCGGCACTCGCACCTTGCCCAGCGATGCGCCGGACTGTCGGTTGAACTCGTCGATCGGCTGCTCGACCACCACCCCGGTCGTCCGGTGAAGCTGGCCCTGATAGCGGGCGATAACGAACTCGTAAAACTGCGCCAGCGCCCCGGCCTTGCCCGCTCTCGTGCTCACCGCATGGCCCATCCGCCGCTGCTCGGCGAGGAACCGGTCCGCGTCCGCGAAGGTCGCCTCCCACAGCGGCCCGGTCAGCGCTCGGGCGAACTCGATGATCGTCGCCCGCGTCGTGCGAACATGCCCGTCACTGAGCCCGGCGGCGGCCATCGCCAGCGCGTACTCGTCGACGATCTCCTGCTCGAAGTCCTCAACATCCTGCGCGCTCCCCAGCGCCTCATCGGTGGCGCCGCCCGGCAGCGCGACGAGGTTCACGAACCCTGCTGTTCACGCTGGTCGACCATGCGTCGATTCTACCGACGTACCGTCAGCCACAGTGACATCTCCTCACCCGGCGTTTCGCGCACGAGGAACCCGCAACCACAAGGGAAACGGCCAATCCGGAAGACGGAGCCGAGAGCGGAACTTCAGTGCATGGAGATTGACCGGCCGGACCACCCGTGACTCCCCATGCGTCCGAGAGCACTGCCGCATGCGGGAACTACGCCGGATTCGCTACCTCGGCGGGAGGAACGAGCCGGTGATTGCGGCCACGACAGGCCAGCGAAGCACGGCCAATCGCAAGGCCACCGGCCTCGGCGCTGGTGCACGCGCCGCCGCGGCTGAGGGTGTCCACAACCCGCGGGCCGTACCGGTCCTTGTCAGTTGAGAGTGGCAGCCATGGACACCTTCGAGACCAGCCCGCAGACACCTCAGATGGCCAGCGCCCGCCGGCTCCTCAAGCGCCGGGCCATGCACCAAGACGAGCTCGATCTCGTCGACGGACTCGTGGCGGCGATGGCGTTCAACGCCCTCGAGATGGCGTGGCCACCGTTCCCGCCCATCGGTGACGTCAGCGACCTGCCGCTGCCGGGCATCGACGACGTCCGCCAGGCCCTCCTGTCAGCGGGCGACTGCGCCACCTCGGTCCAGGAACTGACGCTGCTTGCCGCCGCCGCCCGCGAGCTCAACCGGCCCGGTCGGCCATGACCTACCGCCAGCACAGCGCCGCACTGGCCCACTACCTCCTTGCCCTGGTCGCATCCGGCGGGAGCGAGAACCTCGACGAGGATGGCCTGAAGGTCGCGCTCCTCGGCCGCAACCAGACCCTCAGACTCATCCAGCGGGCGCTGACGACAGCGACCGGTGCCAGTCCCGTCCTCGGCGGCATCCGCACGGCGGCGACGTCACAGGCCTCTGCGACGGCGAGCAGGCGCACGGTCGACGAGGCCTACACGAACCCGGTCATCGTGCTCCAACACGTCCTCGCGAGGTACCCACGCCCTGCCGTCAACATCTCCTTCATGGACGTGCGGGCCGAGCACCTCACCTCACCGGCGGCCGAGCACTGGCACGCCGTCGCACGCACCGCGATCATCGCCGGACACGAGCTCGACAACGAGCGATCCGCATACCGGCATCCGCACCGAAAGTGGGGGCTGGTGGCCGACGCCGCCGCGCTCACTCCGGTCCTGCAGGCGCTCGACCTCGAGCTCCTCGGCGCCGCCCGCCGTATCTACCCCGAGCCCGACGGCCGGCGACCCAGTCGACCTGGCGCCGTCGAGCTGCTCACCGTGACCCAGCACAGCTCGGCGTCGTTCATGGCGGCGGAGGTCAACGCGATCGCCCACACCGGCCCACTGACAAGCCCCAGCGCCCTGGAGACCCCACCTGCCTCGACGCGACCCGTCGCGGTGACGTCACCGGCCGCGCTGCTCGAGGCGCAGCGGCGCCTCGCCGCACAACTCACCACCGCCGAAGACGTCCGCCCGCAGGTGGTCGCCACCGTCGCAGCCGGTCAGGGACTGCTCCTCGCGGCAGCCGCGGACCGCCTCGACCGGGCCGGCCAACACGGACACACCAGCGACCTCGCCCGGGACCTCGCCGGCCACCTCGCCCGAGCGGTCTCCCCATCGGTCGGTGACGTCACCGCCCTCGTCCCCGGCACGAGAGCACCGTTGATCCAGACCCAGCTCATGCTGGACTTCCTCGCCACGCCCCAGCAGATCACCGAGCTGGACCGCGGTGATCTCCTCGCGCTGCGCGCGACGGTGCACCAGAGCCCAGCCGTCCTCGCACAGCTCTCCCGGGCAGCTGACCGTCAGCTCAGCTCGGGGCGCTGGCTCATCTCCTACAGCGAGCACACCCCATACACCTGGGACCGAGCCCGAGCCAACGACGACGAGCCACGCCTGGCCTCCGCGCTGCGGCGGATCACCCAGGTCTTCCCCGCCCACGAGTACACCCTGCCCGTCCGCGAAGGCACCCCCACACCGAGGAACATCATCCCGCCGATCACCCGCTCCCCCAGGGCCCGGCCGGCCGTCCCCCGGCTCGCCGTGGCCAAGAACCACGCCGACTCAGGGGGCATCTCCCGTTGATCAGCTCGCCGCGGGTCGGATCCGCGACGCGTGAACACGGGAGGTCAGGCGGCACTCGCGCACCTTTCCACCGAACATGGTTGGAGGTGCGTGATGGGACGCTGGACACCGGCGGACGCCGAGGCCGCCGCCGCGGTGCGCGAGGCCAAGCTGGACGAGGCCCACGAGCGTCTGGCTGCCGCGGTCGACGCGATGGCCGGGAGCGACGGCTACCGGCGGGCGGTCGAGTTCGCGGCGCGGTTCCGCTCCCGCTCGCTCAACAACGCGCTCCTGATCATGGCCCAGCACGCCGAGGCGTACGAGGCCGGGCGGGTCCCCGCACCGGAGCCGACACTCGTCGCCGGGTACCGGCAGTGGCAGCACCTCGACCGGCAGGTGGTGAAGGGCCAGTCCGGGTACGTGATCCTGGCCCCGGTCACGGCGAGGTACGCCACCGCCGACCCCACGAGCGGGCCCTGGCGGCTCCTGCCCCGCGGTGAAGGCCCCGGGCCGGGTGAGGTCGTGCGCGATCGTCTGACCGGCACCCGGCCCGCTCACGTGTGGGACGTGAGTCAGACCGAGGGCGAGCCGATCCCGCAACAGCCGGTCCCACGGCTGCTGCGCGGCGCGGCCCCCGGGGGCCTGTGGGAGGGGCTGGCCGCTCAGGTCGTCGGCGACGGGTACACGCTCCGACAGGTCCCCACGGCAGGCGGGATCGGCGGCGCGAACGGCCTGACTGACTTCGTGGCCAGAACGGTGACCGTCCGCGGGGACATGGACGACGCCGCCCGGGTCAAGACATTGGCGCACGATCCGTTGACCGCACCAACGATGCGCCTTCCTGCAGTTTCGCCGACGTGACGCCGACGCGACACGCCGGGTGCTGGTCGCCGGGCTCTCGTTGGCTGGGCGGTGTGCTGAGGTCTGCCCCACGACGACGTGAGGGAGGCGTGGGGTGGATGAGAGTGTGGGGCTGTCGCGGGACGTGACGGCGATCGAGGTGATGGCAGTCGGGCAGGTTGTGGTGCCTGATGGTGATCCCGTCGGGGTAGCACTGCTCGACGCTGCCGGCGAGCCGGTGCCGGAGGTGGCCGACTTCTTCGCCTCGATGCTCGCCTCGGGATCGAGCCCGGGCTCGCTGCGCTCTTACGCGATGGATCTGTTGCGGTGGTGGCGGTTCCTCGCGGCGATTGGCGTGCCATGGCAGCAGGCCGGCAGAGGTGAAGCGCGCGACTTCGTGTTGTGGATGCGCCTGGTCGGCCCATCGGGCCGCGCCCGCGGGTACGCACCGGCGACGATCAACCACGCCCTGGCGGTGATCAAGATGTTCTACGAGGACCGGATCCGCGCGGGCGAGGGCCCCGTGGTCAACCCGGTGCCGCCTGCCGAGCACCGCAACGGGCGGCGGGTCCAGGCCCATCACAACCCGATGCAACCGTTCGCGCCGGGCCGGCGGGCGCCGCTGCGGCAGAAGCAGCCCGATCGGATCCCTCGCGCGTTGTCGGACGGGAAGTTCGACGACCTGTTCGCGGCGATGGTCTGCGATCGTGACCGGGCGTTGCTCTCGTTCTACGTCTCGACCGGCGCTCGGGCCTCGGAGCTGCTGAGCACGACGATGGACATGATCGACCCGGGTTCGCAGCGCATCGCCGTGCAGCGCAAGGGCTCGGGGCGCATCCAGTGGCTGCCGGCGTCCGCGGACGCGTTCGTGTGGTTGCGGCTGTACGAGCAGCAGACCCGTCGCCCCGATGGGGAGCGCGCACTGTGGTTGACGCGACGCTCCCCGATCCGGCCGCTGACCTACTCGGCCGTGCGGCGTGTGCTTCAACGCGCGAACGCGACGCTCGGCACGGGGTGGACGCTGCACGACCTGCGCCATACCGCCGCGCAGCGCATGGTCGACGACCCCGGCCTGTCGCTGACCGACGTCCAGTGGGTGCTCGGGCACGAGCACATCACCACCACCCAGATCTACCTACGTCCCCGCGAGGACGAGGTCGTCGCCCGGGTGCAGTCTCACCTGCGCGGTCGTACCGACCGGCCAGCTCAGGCGATGGCTGTCGGCAGCGCGGACTACTCGGCCGAGGTCCTCGAACTCCTCCTCGGTAGTGGTTCTCGTGGCTGATCGCGTCGACCCGGTCGCGTTCCTTGAGCGCGGGGCCCGTCCGTCCCGGCACACGCCTGCGAACAACGGTGCCTTGCGACCGAAGGCGCCGACACCATCGCTACCCACGCCGGCCATTGCGCGACCGACCGTGTGGACCGCGTCCCAGCAGAGTTTCGAGGAAGTCGTCGCGGCCGTCGAAGCGCTCGAGAGTGACCAGCCCCGGCGCCCGGGTCACAGGCGTGAGGCGGTCGCGGGCGTCAGGAAGTTGCTCGACTGGCTGGTGAGGTTCCCGGGTGAGTCCTGGCAGCAGAGGTGGCACGCCTCCTCGGTCGACCAAGCTGGCAAGGAGTGGATCGACCTGATCGGCGGACACGAGGAGGGCCCGGTCCGACGACGCACCTTCACGGGCGCGGCCTGGCGGTTGATCGTGCTCGACGTGATCCGTCCGGACTACGCGTGGCTCTACTCGAACATGGCGTCAAAGCTCACGTTCGACAGGTGCGAGGAGCTGCGCGACCCGGAGGGGTTCGCGCTCATGCGTCGGCTGTGCCAGCAGGATCGCCGGCTGCAACCGACCGACTCGCAATTCTCTTTGCGTCAGCTGGCGAGGGTGCTGATGCACAACGGCGGCAGGCTCGCGGACATCACGCTCGAGGACTGCATCGAGGCCTACCGTGCGCAGGACGGCTACAGCAGCCGTCAGCACTCACACTGGTACTCCCTGCTGCTCACCGCCGGCATCCTGCCGGCCGACAGCCCGCCGACGATCTACGGCGCCTCACGCAAGGGGCAGTTCACGATCGAGGAGCTCGTCGACCGCTACGACGTGCAGTGCCGCCCCATCCGCGACCTGTTCGTGGCCTACCTCTACGAGCGGCGCCCCGGCATGGACTACAACTCCATCCGCTACCTGGCCTCCAAGCTCGTCCTGCTGTTCTGGAAAGACCTCGAGATCCACGAGCCGGGCATCAACTCGCTGCACCTGAGCGATGAGGTGGCCCAGTGCTGGAAGCAGCGCCTGCACGACGTCGTGCGCTACGGCGCGAACCGGGTCGGCCAGAAGCGGCAGGACCCATACACCGTCCTGATGAGCGTGCGCGCGTTCTACGCGGACCTCTCGCACTGGGCCCTGCAAGACCCCGCCCGGTGGGCGCCCTGGGCGGCGCCCACGCCGGTCGACTCGCGCGACCTGGCCGGCATGACCAAGGCCCAGAAGCACGCGCGATCGCGCATGCACCAACGCACCCGCGAGCTCGCGCCACTCCTGCCCCGCCTCGTCGACGCCGCGATCGCACACCGGGACGCCACGCGCGAACGACTCGACGCGGCTCGCCGCACCGCCCCTGGCCACCAGTTCACCGTCGCCGGCCAGACGCTTCGCCGCACCGCCCCGGTCACCGATCCCACGCAGGGCGGCACCGGCCGCAAGGGCGTGATCCGCGCCTACGCCGACAGCGAGCCCGACGTCGTACGGAACCTGACCCTCGAGGCGGAACGCGGGTTCTGGGGATGGGCGCTGGTCGAGGTGCTTCGGCATACCGGCGCCAGGATCGAGGAAGTCCTCGAGATCACCCACCGCTCGTTCGTCTCCTACCGGCTTCCCTCGACCGGCGAGATCGTTCCGATGCTCCAGATCACCCCGTCCAAGACCGACAAGGAACGCCTCCTCGTCATCGGCCCCGAGCTCGCGATGGTCTTTGCCGAGATCATCACCCACGTGCGCCAAGGCGCCGAGCACATCCCACTGATCAGCCGCTACGACGCCGCCGAACGGACCTACAGCCCCACACTGCCGTTCCTGTTCCAACGCCGCTGGGGGCTGCGCGACCACGAGATCACGAAGAACTACGTGATGCGCCTGCTCGACGAGCTGGTCGCCACGGCCAAGATCACCAACAACGACGGCTCCCCCGCCAAGTTCACCCCGCACGACTTCCGCCGGATCTTCGCCACCGAGGCCGTCGCCTCGGGCCTGCCCGTGCACATCACCGCCAAGATCCTCGGCCACGAGTCGATCGCCACGACCCAGACCTACGTCGCCATCTACGACCAGGACGTCATCGACCACCACCGCGCCTTCATCGCCCGCCGCCGAGCGCTACGCCCCTCCGAGGAATACCGCGAGCCCACCGACAGCGAATGGGACGACTTCCTCGGCCACTTCGCCCAGCGCAAGCTCGAACTCGGCACCTGCGGGCGCGCCTACGGCACCGGCTGCCAGCACGAACACGCCTGCATCCGCTGCCCCATGCTCCGGCCCGATCCCACCCAGCACGACCGCCTCGAGCAGATCATCGCCTCCCTCACCGAGCGCATCGCTGAGGCCCACGACCAGGGCTGGCTCGGCGAGGTCGACGGGCTACAGGTCAGCCTCGACGCCGCCCAGCTCAAGCTCGTCCAGATGCAGCGCACCGCCACGAACCTCGGAATACCCACCATACGGAAGCGATGACGCGCCGAAATGTAAGGACGGCACCGAAGCGATCAACGGAATCATCGAACTCCACCGCCGCCTCGCCCGCGACTACCGCACCCGAGACGACTACCGCCTCCCATTCTGGCTCTTCGCGCTTTGCGGTGGATGGCCTGCTGTGATGGGGCGTTCACCACGAGACACGAGGAGCGGATATCAGGCCATGGCAGGTAGATGCCATGGCAGGTAGACGCCATTCAATCCGTGCCGGAGTGGAACGAATTATCGCGAGGCTGCCGCTACCGCCCGCGGCAGTCGGCCGGGGCTCGCACCAAAGGGAGAGAGTCTTGATCGCACGTTCGTTCGCATCCGTGATTACTTCCGCATTTCTCGGTCAAGTCCTCTGGGGTGGTGTACGGGTTCGGCGTGATCCATTCGTGGGGTGTTAGGCGCTGATGGCGCCGGCGACGGCGGGGTCCTCCTGTCCGGGCTCGGTGGTGGTGATGAGGGTCAGGCGGGCCTTGGCCAGGGCGTCGAGGCCGAAGTAGCGGCGGCCTTCGGCCCATTCGTCGTGCTGCTCGGCGAGCACGGCGCCGACGAGTCGGATGATGCTGGTGCGGTCGGGGAAGATCCCGACGACGTCGGTGCGGCGGCGGATCTCGCGGTTGAGGCGCTCGCCCACGGTTGTTGGACCAGATCTGGCGCCACAGGGCCTTGGGGAAGCCGGTGAAGGCCAGGATGTCGCCGCGGGCGTCGTCGAGGTGGGCGTGGACGTCGGGTAGCTGGGTCTGGACGGCGTCGAGGAGCTTGTCGAACTGGGCCTGGACGGCGGGGGCGTCGACCTGGTCGTAGACCGAGTGCAGCATGGCCTTCACGGCTGGCCAGGACGCCTTGGGGCACTTGGCCATGAGGTTCGCGGCGTAGTGCGTGCGGCACCGCTGCCACGCCGCGCCGGGCAGGGTCGCCCCGATGGCCTCGACCAGGCCGGCGTGGGCGTCGGAGGTCACGAGCTTGACCCCGGTCAGGCCGCGGGCGACGAGGTCGCGGAAGAAGCCGAGCCAGCCGGCCCCGGACTCGGCGGTGGCGACCTGGACGCCGAGGACCTCGCGGTGGCCGTCGGCGTTGACGCCGGTGGCGACCAGGACGGCGACCTTGACCACCCGGCCGCCTTCCCGGACCCGCATCGTGAGCGCGTCCGCGGCGAGGAATGTGTACGGGCCGGCGTCCAGGGGCCGGGTGCGGAAGTCCTCGACCTGGGCGTCGAGATCCTTGGCCATCTGTGAGACCTGGGACCTGCTCAGCCCGGTGATCCCCAGGGACTGGACGAGCTTGTCCATCCGCCGAGTCGAGACGCCTAGGAGGTAACAGGTCGCCACCACGCTCGTCAGGGCCGCCTCCGCGCGGCGGCGCCGCTCGAGCAGCCAGTCCGGGAAGTACGACCCGGTGCGCAGCTTCGGGATCGCGACGTCGATGGTCCCGGCGCGGGTGTCGAAGTCGCGGTGGCGGTAACCGTTGCGCCGGTTCGACCGGGCATCGCTCACCTCCCGGTAACCCGCCCCGCAGACCGCGTCGGCATCGGCCGAGAGCAGGGCGTTGATGAACGTGGTGAGCATCTGCCGCAACAGGTCCGGGGACGCCTGGGCGAGGTGCTCCTCCAGGAAGCGGGCAGGGTCGATACTTGATGGTGCGGTCATCGCTGTAGGTCCTCTTCGAGTCGGTTGTGAGAGATCACTCGAAGGATCACGCGGTGACCGCACTCGTCTACGACGACACGCTCACCGGGCTACCGGTACACCACTCTGCAGGACGCAACTCATTTCTCGCGCTATCGGTCGGCGGTATCGGCGTAGCCGTAGCAGCACCGGCTGCAGCCGGACCGGTCCAGGCAACCCTCGTCCAACCCGGTGCCCCAGCGTCCGAGGACCTCTACTGGTCCACTGCACCGGAAGCCGGGCAGCCATCTCACGCGATGCCCGAGTTCAGCATCAACGCAACGTGGGCTGCATGCGGCGTATCTGACGCGAGCACGAAGTTGGTGCGCACCTTCACTCGGGTGGCTTGGCAAAGCGTGCCGGCAGGAAAGGCCTACCTGAAGTGCGGGTCGGACGCGTGGGGCTACCGGCACATTCAAAAAAATCACCAGGCGCACTGGGAAGCGATCGCCGTGTACGACGGGGTGAACTGGCGAACGGCCGCAGACTGGGCAATCGCCGAGACGTTGTTGTACCCCGCGTCGGCCACCTACGTGAGCTCGAACGACACCTACTACTACAAGCGGCAGATCCAGCTCAGAGACAAGTCGACGGGGAAGGTTTTCGCGGTCAAGTATGTGAACGTCATCGTCGCCCGAGCGACACAGAACATCATCACCGCCTACCCGTCGAGTTCCTGAGAGGTCCAAGTGGAGGAAGCACCGTTCGACGCGTTCGTGAAGCAACTGCGCAAGGGGGGCACCGTCGTTGCCGCCTCCCGCAGTGAGGGCACGGTCACCGTCGCATCGCTCGAGTCTGTGGAACTGCCCGAGCCCCTGGAGCTCGATGTCCCAGAGGCCGAGGTGGCTGCGGCCATCTCGATGCTCTCGGACGATGACCGGGAGAACCTCTGGCCGGACGCGTCGCCGCAGATGGCCGGCATCTACTACATCCTCGTGGGCCTCCAGGAGACAGTGCAGACCGCAGAACCGGTGCCGCGCAGGGCATCGTTACGGAACGGCCGCTTTGTAGTCACCAGGTGAGCGAGCATCGGGGGTTCGCGTCATCCAGGCGTGAACCCCCGAACCCCCTACCAGCGTTCGGGAGACGGTAGTTTGTCTCGGTTGCGCTAGCGGCGGTGGAGTTCGACATCCGCCCTTCCACATGCCGCACCAAGCCTCCCGTGCTGCGTGAGAACGACCTCGGGATCGGTTCGCACACCTAACCTCGGCGTTTCACGCGGGGGTGGCGACACGGGCCGGTAGATAGACGGAAGTGCCCGTCTGGTGCGGAAAACTTGGGCTTGTTGAGGTTCCAAGTAGTCCCACGAGAGGGCACTTCCAAGGTGAAGCGTATCGGGTCGGTTCGTCGGTTGAAGGTCAGCGCGGACGGTGAGGGCGTCGTGTCCCACGCCGGGCTGGGGATGCTGCGGGAGCTGGCCGGGTACACCGGTCTGGTCGAGGCGCTCGACGACGCGCTGGCGGACACCTACCGCGGGGTGCCGGTCCACGCACCGGGGCGTGTCCTGACCGACGTCGCGGTCGCGGTCGCCGACGGCGCGGACGCGATCACCGGCATCGCGGTTCTGGGCGACCGGCAGGACGTGTTCGGCCCGGTTGCCTCGATGTCGACCGCCTGGCGGGTGCTGGATCGGGTCGACGCCGACCACCTCGGCGCGGTGCGCGCCGCGAGGGCGGTGGCCCGGGAGAAGGCGTGGGCGGCCGGCGCAGGGCCGGACCTGGACGGTGAGCTGTGCATCGACTTCGACGCCACGATCACGATCGCCCACAGTGAGAAGGAGAACGCGGCCGCGACGTGGAAGCGCACGTTCGGGTTCCATCCATTGCTCGCGTTCCTCGATCGCCCGGAGATCGCCGGCGGGGAGGCCCTGGCCGGGCTGCTCCGGGCCGGTAACGCCGGGTCGAACACCGCCGCGGACCACGTCACCGTCTTGACCATGGCACTTCAGGCGCTGCCGGCGAACGCCCGGCCCCGGCCCGGGAAGACCGATGGCCCGCGGGTGCTGGCCCGCTCGGACTCCGCCGGCGCCACGCACACCTTCGCCGCCGCGTGCCGCAAGGCCGGGGTGGGGTTCTCCTTCGGGTTCCCGGTCGACTTTCGCATCAAGGACATCGTCGACGCCATCCCGGAGAGTGCGTGGTACCCGGCGATCGAGACCGACGGGATACGCGAGGGCGCCTGGGTCGCCGAGGCCACCGACAACATCGACCTCGGCCGGTGGCCGGCCGGGTCGCGGTTGATCCTGCGCAAGGAACGCCCTCATCCCGGCGCGCAGCTGAGCTTCACCGATGTCGACGGCATGCGGATCACCGCATTCTTGACCGACACGCCACCGGGCGTGATCCCAGGGCAGATCGCCGGGCTCGAGCTGCGCCACCGTCAGCACGCCCGCGTCGAGGACCGGATCCGCCAGGCCAAGGCCACCGGACTTCGAAACCTGCCGTGCCGAGCCTTCAACGAGAACCAGGCATGGCTCGAGGTCGTCCTGATGGCCACCGACCTGATCGCCTGGACCAAGCTCATTGCCTTCGCCGACAACCCCGCCCTCGCACGCTGCGAGATCCAGGCCTTCCGCTACCGCGTCCTACACGTCGCCGCCCGCATCACTCGAGCCGCCCGACAAGTCCATCTACGGATCGACAAGACCTGGCGCTGGGCCACCGAGATCGCCACCGGCTGGAGCCGGATACGTACCGCCCTCGGCTGACCGACGGCCCTGCCCCGACGACCAAGGACCTCGGAACCCGACCACCCGGTGCGACAGCCGGGCCCTCGCTATGCCCAGCCTCCGCCGTGAAGGCCCGATCTGCTCAAGATCACCAATCAGAGTTCCGCTCACCGGCCGCGTGAAAGACCGAGGCTAACCCGCATGACATTAGTTTCCCCTGCGGCCTCTCAGCGCTGGTGCAGAAAAGAGCTGGGGCATGTGCGTCTCCACACCCCCGAGGCGGTAGACGCACGCGCCCACCGCGGCGTCGTCGAGGTCGAGGCTGAGACGGTCGCCCTGATGATCGGCGCGGCGCACGGCCTGGACACCGCCGAGTACTCGGTGCCGTACGTGACGTCCTGGGCCGGCTCGGTGCCCGACAAGACCGTGTTCGACGTCGTGACAGCGACGGCCGAGCGCGCCCGCAAGGCCGCCGTCGCGATCCTCGACACGCTCGACACCCTCCAGATCGGCGACGGCGAACCACCCGGCCTGGCCGCCACGCGCGACCAGCGCGCCGTACGAGAGCGCGAGACCCGACGGCCCGCCAGACGGCGCGGCCCCAGCACACGATCGACGGTGGTGACCCGGTGAAGCGCAACGACCCTCAGACCGACCTGGCCAAGGTGCACATTCAGTACGGGCCCGACTGGGCCCCGGTCGTGACGGTGGCCGGCAGACCGTACGACTTACCCGAGGCGCCGGTGCGGATCAACTCCCGGGACCCCCGGGACCTGGGCCGTCTGGTCGCGCTCGACCTCGGTGAGGCCGTGCACGTCGTCGCGGTCAACCCCGAAGGCGGAAGGTACACGCAGATCTGCGAACCCGACCCCTTCCCCGACCCCAGCCGCCCCGTCCCCGTCGCCGCCCCGGTCCAGCCCTCCGAGGCGGTGTCCCCGGTCGAGTTCCCGTTCGGGGTCGTCGGCCGGGGATTCCTGCCCGGGGAGCAGGTGTGCATCGCCGTCGTCGTCACCGCCCGGGACGCCGACGCCGACGGCCGCGCGGCGCTCCCGCTACCCACCCCACTCCTCGAGCGGCTCCCGGCAACGATCGTGCTGCTCGGCCGCACCTCGGGCACCCTGGTGATCCACGACCCCGCCGTGGAGGCTCTCGCGGCCGGTGTGGCATGAGCGGCCCGTCCTCGCCCCGCGGCGGCGACGAGCTGACCAACCTCGGTCTCATCCTGCTCGTCGCCGCGGTCGCGGTCGCGGCCGTCCTGCGGGTGGCCGGCACGATCGCCGCGCACCTCTCGGGCATCGACCCACCGGTGTCGGGCCTCGCCGCCGGGATGAGGGTGCTCGTGACCCCGGGAGACCCCGCGTCCGCCCTCGTCACGCCGGGTCTGAACCCGGCGCTGTACTGGGCGGTGGCCGGCGTTCTCCTCACCGGACTCGGCGCGACGGCTTGGCGAGCGTGGCGGCTGGTCCGCCACGACGCCACCCGAGCCCCGCGCGACCCGCACCGGCTCCCCGGCACCGCTACCCGCGGCGACGTCACCAGGGCCGCCTCCACCAAAGCCCTGCTCGCCCGCTCCCGGACGCTGCGGCCCTCACTGACCAGACCTGTCCCGTCCGACGTCGGCTACCTGCTCGGGTCCTCCCAGGGCAAGGACGTGTGGGCATCGGTCGAAGACTCGGTGCTCGTGCTCGGCCCGCCTCGGTCGGGCAAGGGCCTGCACGTGGTGATCAACGCGATCCTCGACGCCCCAGGGGCCGTCATCACGACCTCGACCCGCCCGGACAACCTCACCGCCACGATGAGGGCGCGCGAGCGGCGCGGTCCGGTCGCTGTCTTCGACCCGCAGCACCTAGCCGACGGACTGCCCACCGGGCTGCGCTGGTCTCCCGTGCGCGGGTGCGAGAACCCCCTCACCGCGATGATCCGCGCCACCGGGTTCAGCTCAGCCACCGGGCTGTCCACCGGCGGGGTCGAGTCCGGCGGGTTCTGGGAGGGCAAGACCCGCACCGCGCTGCAAGCCCTCCTGCACGCCGCCGCCCTCGGGCAGTGCTCACCACGCGACCTGTTCGCCTGGTCCCTGTCCCCCTCGGCCGCCGCGGACGCCGTCGCCATCCTCTCCTCCCACCCCGGGTCCGCGCCCGGCTGGGCCGAGTCGCTCGAGTCCACCATCCACTCCGACCCCCGCACCAGGGACTCGATCTGGATGGGCGTCTCCCTCGCCCTGGCCTGCCTGGCCGACCCCCGCGTCATGGACGCCGTCTCCCCCGGACCCGGTGAGTCGTTCGACCCGGCCAAGTTCCTCCGCGACAACGGCACCATGTACCTGCTCTCCACCGGGGCCGGCGCCTCCGCATCCTGGTCCCTCGTCGCGGCATTCATCGAGGACCTCGTCGAGACCACCCGCGCCCTGGCCGCCGCCTCACCGGGTGCCCGGTTGGACCCACCGCTGCTCCTCGCGCTGGACGAGATCGGTAACCTCTCCCCCTTGCCGTCTCTCCCGGTGCTCATGGCTGAGGGCGGCGGCACGGGGATCACCACCATGCCGGTCCTGCAGTCCCTGTCCCAGGCCCGCGCCCGGTGGGGCGACCACAACGCCAGCGCCATCTGGGACGCCTCCATCGTCAAGATCGTCCTCGGCGGCGCGTCCGTCGCCAAAGACCTCCAGGACGTTTCCGCCCTCCTCGGCGACCGCGACGAGCACACCGACACCGTCTCCATCGGCGACCACGGCAACCGCTCCGTCCAGCGGTCCGTGCGCCGCATCCCCGTCATGCCCCCCGAGACCATCCGCATGCTCCCGTTCGGCACCGCCCTCGTGCTCCTGCGCTCCGCTCCCCCACTCGTCACCGACCTCCGCGCATGGACAAACCGCCCGGACGCGGCCGAGCTCGCCACCGAGCGTTCCGCAGTCGAGCAGACCCTACGTCGGGCCTAGCGTCAGCGGTGGATTTCGTCGAGCAGAGCGGCGATGGCGAGCCGATCCTCGCTTGGACGGCGGATGATCTTTCCTCGTCGGCTCTCAAAGACGTCGAGCGTGACGATCACTAGCTTGATGCCGTGCTGGGGCACGAGCTCACGTCGACGTTCGTCGTAGAGCGACCGTTGCAGGCCACGAGGCACACCAGAGACGGTCAGTCGCTCCGGCTTGTCGAAGAACGTCACGGGTTCGTCGTGTTGGCGCTCATAGAACTCCACGACGAGGTTGAAGTCGGGCCAGTACGCATCGACGGGCAGAGCGACCTGTCGCCCGGTCTTCGGAGACGGATCCCCGAGCAGCCAAGGGAAACGATGCTGGCGAAGCGCCTGCACGCCAAGCACCGCATCACACAGGTCGATCACATAGTGCTCGTCGCTGGATGCCCGGGTGGCCACGGCTGTGACCCTAGACGGGCGTGTCACACATCGCACACCTCCTTGTCGACACGGGCGCTCGCGCAGTAGGCGCCGTCCGACCGGAGGAGGGGGTCGTCATGACCATCCCTGTCCAGCAGTCCCTGGCGGGCTTCATCGCCGGCAACGCGGAAGCCTCGTTCACCGACGCCGGTATCACCCAGGTCCGCTTCCGCCCGGATGCGTCGCCGGGCCACGGGATCGGGCTGTGATGGACGGTCAGGTTCCCTGGCAGTTCGACACGGACCCTGCCGACCCATTCGACGACTTCCTGTCGAACCGGCAGTTCGTCGAGTACGAGGCCGAGCTCGCCGCCGACCTGAACGATGCGGTCGATGCGGTTGGCGAGGTCGAGCCCGTCGACTGGCGAACCCTCACCGCCGTCGAGGCTGAGATGCACTGGCGGTCGCTGGACACGTTCGTCCACTGGCTCCGCACCACCTACGGCCTGCCACCGACCGTGATCCCACCGCTGTGGCACCGCCACCCCGAACTGGTCTGGGAACTGTCCGCGCTCCACACACACTGGATGGCGTGCTACGAACCGGGCGGCTCGGGCTCCGGGCCGATCGCCTGGCACGCCGACTTCGCCGACACCCGCGACCGGCTGCGCGAGTGGGTCGCCACCTCCGGCACCCGCCTGGACCGCGACCGCCCCACCCGGGCCACCTCCTGGCCCGGCGAGCCCACCGTCGCCCCGGCCGACGAGCAGCCCATCACCGATCGGCGGGCCGACTTCGCGGCGTTCGTCGCCGCCGACCTCGACGCCCGCCGCGCCACCAGGGCACAAGCGAACCGCAAGGACTGGGCTGCCCGAGGCCGACGAGGTGCGTCATGACCAGCGGGCCCGATCGCGACCAAGCCCGCGACCTGCGTGCGCTGCGCCGGGAAGCGGACCACGTCGCACTCGACGGCCACGCCACGACGTCCGCCCGCCCCACGCACCGCATCATCGCGACCCATCTGTGGACCATGCTCCGCCACCTTGGGTTCACCGACGGGCGCGTGCTTGCCGTCGGTGACGGGGCCGCGACCCTGCTCGGGCTACCGCACAACGACGACACCTCGCCCCTTTCAGTAGTCGCGGACGTCCCCGCCGCGCACGCCCCGAGCAGCCAGCTCTCAGTGCAGGTACGGACGCCGAAAGCGCACGAGAGGTTCGACGTCGTCATCTGCTCCCTGCCGTACAACGACGTGCGGCTTCAGGACCCCGAGCACGTCGTCCTGCGGCGCGCCGTCCAAGCCCAGCTCGCCGTGACCATGCAACGGCTCACCCGACCAGGCGGGTACGCGGCGCTGCTCGCCTCGCACGACCTGATGGACCACCCGTTCCCCGAGACCCGCCGCCACCTCCACCTGGGCGCCGACCTGCTCGGGGCCGTCCGCCTGCCCGCCGGTGCCCTTCGCCGGCTCCCCGGCCTGGACCTGCCGACCGACCTGCTCGTCCTCCAACGCCGACCCGACCGGGCGAGCACGCGGTCACAGGAGTTCGAGCGCACCACCACCATTCACGTCGACGGCCGCGACGTGGAGATCAACACCTACTTCGAGAACCACGCCGACCAGGTCCTCGGCGCCGTCGGCGCCGACCCGCTCGCCTGGGGCCCCGCCGCCATCACCGTCTCCGCCACACCGGATCGTCTCGACCGAGACCTGGCCGAGGCCCTCGGCAACGTCACCACCCACGCCCTTCGCACGGGCCTGACCTACACGCCCCACGCCACGGGTGTAGAGCCGGAGCAGCCGTCGGTCGCCGACCTCACCCGTCGGCACCACCGCCGGGAGGCCCCCACGCCGTCACGGCCGCACCTGCGCCGCGCCGATAGCCACACCGGACTCGAGCCATGAACGCAGAGGCGAGGACGACACCGGCCGTCCGAACGCTGCGGCTGTGCGTGCCTCGGGCGACCTGTCTCTGGCCGAACGGCTGGTGGCTGACCGCCCATTGTGAGATTACTGACAAGACTGGAGATGAGCGCCATGCGGTCCTCAAAGACGACCACCGTCCCAAGCGCCGCGCTTCCCGCCAACTTGGTCTCGTTGGCAGTCGCTGCCGAACACATCGGCGTCCACCCGAAGACGTTGCGCCGGCGGATCGCCGACGGCACTCTCACCGGCTATCGCATCGGCCGGATGGTCAGGGTGGACCTCGACGAGGTCGCCCGGTGCCTCATCACGACGATCACCACGACGCGCACAGTTGCGTGAGTCTCGGTCCCCGGCGCTCAGGCGATACTGGTCCTTGGCGGTCGTCCATGGGCCTACGGCTCCGGGCCCCTGGGCCTACGCCTTCATCGGGCCGGGTATCGGTGCCGATCGCACCGCCATTTTGCCAGCTGTCCGTGGTCCCAGTCGTATGACGCCGTGGGCCTAACGCCCTCGAACCCGTGCGCCCCTGCACAGTCCAGAGGCGGTTCACGTGGACCGTTTGCCGCCGGTGGCTTTCCGCCGGGAGCCCTTGCGGGCGTCGGGAGCGGGCGTTCTCTTCTTCGCCGCCGTCAGGTCGACCGGCAGCGTGATGAAGTCGTCCAGCGCGACGGCGATGTGAGCGTCGCGTGCCGCGACGGCCGCCTGGTACTTCATGGCCGCGTTCGGGGTGGTGTGCCCGAGGCGGGCCTGCAGCTCAGCGATCGTCGCGCCCGTTCGGGCCGCCTGGGTCGCCGCGGTCGCACGCAGGTCGTGGATGCGCAGGTCTGGCCTGCCGATCGCCTGTCGTGCCTCGTTCCAGACCTTGTGAAGCACCGATTGAGAGATCGGTGTGCCGATGCGGGAGGGGAAGACCAGGCCGTCGGGACCGGCCTGGGAGAACTCGCTCATGTGCGTCTCGAGAACCCCGATCACCGAGGCCGGTAGATGCACGATCCGCGCACCGGCCTCGGTCTTGACCCCGCGCACGACCTTGCCCTGGCCGCGCAGGTTCTGGACCTGCTCATCGACGACGACCCTGCGCCCGACCAGGTCGACGTTCCGGCGACGCAGGTTGCGGAACTCCCCGGAGCGCAGGCCCGACCAGGCCGCCAGCAGGATCATGGCCCGGTACCTCTTGTCGAGGTGAAGCAGCGCCTCAGCGATCTCCTCGGGCGTAGCGATGGTCTTCTTCGACCGGCGTGGCGCTTCGGAGGCGCCACGGATGGTGCACGGGTTGTGGTCGACGAGCCGGTCACGCACTGCGGCGTTGAAGACCGAAGACACGAACCCGTACACCCGCGCGCTCATGGTCGTTCCGGTGTGCTCCTGCAGTCGGCTGTACCAGGCGGTGATGTCGCGGGCGGAGATCGCCCTGAGCGACTTCCCGCCGAGCTCGTCATGAGTAAGGAATCTCTCGACGTAGGTCTCGTACTCCTCGCGGGTGCGGGGGGCGAGCTTGCGGATCTTTATGTTGGCCCCGACGTACTCGTTGAGGGTGACGGTGACACGCGCCACGCGCTGGTCGGGCGGGACCCACTCCCCCCGCGCGATCAGCGCCTCCTCGGCGTACAGCCACGCCTCGGCGTCGATCTTGGTCGTGAAGCTCCGGTGATAGCGCCCGAGATCCGGCCCCCGGTAGCGCGCGCGCCACCCGGTCGTCTTGCCGGTCTTCGCGTTCTTGCGGCGCTCGGTGTTGCCGAACCCCCGCCTGCTTCCTGCTGCCATCGGCTTCTCGCCTCCTACGGACTAGGTGTCTCTCGATCACCAGTCCGTGGGCCCCCTGTGGGCCCACCAGGGGCCCACAGGGGGCATTCAGGTCCTCTTGTGTCCACCTGGGGCGGGCACAGAAAAGGCCCCTGACCTGCGACTTCGCTGGTCAGAGGCACCATCTCTGCGGTGGGCGATACTGGGTTCGAACCAGTGACCTCCTCGGTGTGAACGAGGCGCTCTACCACTGAGCCAATCGCCCGCGTCGGGTCCCACCGGGGGTGTTCTCCGTGCGGCAACCGACTCTAGCGGACGCCGGAGGCGATCGCGAAACCGGCGCGACGGCGCCCCTCCGGTCCAGCCGGCCGGCCGCCCTCGTCGTGGCCGGTGACCTCGCCGGGACGTTCGCGCGGGAGCGGCGCTGGAGGGTAGGGCCTCCGCCTCGCGAGCGTGGGCGGACGCGCCGCCCGCGGGCTTGTGGGGGCTCTCACAGCCCGACGGTGTCACGCTGGTTTGGACTTTGCCAGACGGTCTGGCTAGAGTTCTGGACTGCGCCACCGAGTGAGAATCTCGGCGGGGCACGCGGATGTGGCTCAGTTGGTAGAGCATCACCTTGCCAAGGTGAGGGTCGCGGGTTCGAGTCCCGTCATCCGCTCGGAGGCACCACCACCCGGTGGGGCACAAGCCTTCAGGGTGGCGTGGCCGAGAGGCGAGGCAGCGGCCTGCAAAGCCGTACACACGGGTTCGAATCCCGTCGCCACCTCCACGAAAGGCACCATGGGCGATTGGCGCAGCGGTAGCGCGCTTCCCTGACACGGAAGAGGTCACTGGTTCGATCCCAGTATCGCCCACCAGCACAGCCCCAGGTCGGACACCACCGACCTGGGGCTTTTGTGTCCCCCACTTCGCCGTCCTCGGTGATGGTTCCCCACTTCGCCGTCCTCGGTGGTGACCGCACTCAGCGGGCGAGCCCCGCGTGCCGGGGATGCTTGAACATACAAGTAACAGCCGGGTATTGTTAGCAGCAACGTCAACGTGCAGCTGTTCCCCGTCCCCTTCGAGAGGCCTCCCGTGCAGGACCCCGTTGCGCCCGTCGCGCCCACCCGTCCTCGGACAGGGTGCGCGGCCGAGGCCGTCACCGTCGCGAACCCTGGCCCCGTACCGGTCGCGGCACGATGACGGACGCCGGTGACCTCCAAGCGCCGCACGTGGTGGCACTCGCCGGGTCGACGGACCCCGCGGCGCCCCTCGTCGTGCTGCTGCACGGCCGCGGCTCCTCCGAGGCCGACATCGTCGGCCTGGCCCGCCACCTGCCGACCGGTCCGGCCTACGCCGCCCTCCGGGCGCCCATCCCGGCCGGGGGCGGGTTCGCCTGGTTCGAGAACCGGGGCATCGGCCGGCCGGTCGAGGCGTCGCTGAGGCAGACGATGGCCTGGTTCGGGTCCTGGCTCGACGACGTCGCCCCGCCCGGCCGCCCCGTGGTCCTCGTGGGCTTCAGCGGTGGCGCCGCCTTTGCCGGCGGGCTGCTCCTGAGCCGGCCGGACCGGTTCGCCGGCGCCGCCATCCTCTACGGCACGCTGCCCTTCGACGCCGGCGTCCCCGTCACGCCCGCCCGGCTCGAGGGCGTGCCGGTGCTCGTGGCCCAGGGCGATACCGACACCGTCATTCCGCGCGAACTGCTGGACCGCACCTGGACCTACCTGGTGGAGGAGTCCGGTGCCCGCACGCTCGCCAGGCGCGACCCCGGCGGACACGGGCTCACCGTGGAGACGGTGGCGGAGCTTCACCGCTGGCTCTCGGAGCTGTCGGCCGGTTCTCCACCCCTCCCGGCTGACGACGTCGCGGGACCTCCGCGGTCGTAGCCGCCGGGGCCCCCGAGGGGGGCCGGCGCGATGGGGGTAACGCGCGCGAGGGGGTAACGGCAGTACCCGGACAGCCGGTGACTCCCCCGCCGGCGGCCGGGGTGGTTGTCTGGGACCGTCCTCGTCCCACACACGACCAAGGCGGTCACGATGCACACACGATCTCTCGGCCAGGGACTCCGGGTCTCGGCCATCGGTCTGGGGGCCATGGGCATGTCCCAGAGCTACGGCCCCAACCCCGGCTCCCGGACCGACATGATCGCCGTCCTGCGAGGCGCGGTCGAGCGCGGGCTGACCTTCGTCGACACCGCAGAGGTCTACGGCCCGTACGTCAACGAGGAGCTCGTCGGGGAGGCGCTCGAGCCCGTCCGCGACCAGGTGGTGATCGCGACGAAGTTCGGCTGGCACATCGAGGACGGACGCCCGAACGGGCTGGACAGCCGCCCCGAGCAGATCCGCCGGGTGGCCGACGCATCCCTGCGCCGGCTCCGCACCGACACCATCGACCTCTTCTACCAGCACCGGGTCGACCCCCAGGTCCCGATCGAGGACGTTGCCGGCGCGGTCGGGGAGCTCGTGGCGGCCGGCAAGGTGCGCCACCTCGGCCTGTCGGAGGCCGGGGCAGGCACGATCCGCCGGGCGCACGCGGTGCACCCGGTCACCGCCGTGCAGAGCGAGTACTCGCTGTGGACCCGGGATCCCGAGGCCGAGGTGCTGCCCACCTGCGCCGAGCTCGGCATCGGCTTCGTCCCGTTCAGCCCTCTCGGCAAGGGCTTCCTCACCGGGACCGTGCAGCCCGGCACGACCTTCCCCGCCGGTGACATCCGAGCCACCATCCCGCGCTTCGCCGAGGAGAACCAGGCCGCCAACGCGGCGCTGGTGGACCACGTGCGGGCCCTGGCCGGAGCGAAGGGGGCAACGCCCGGCCAGGTCGCGCTCGCGTGGCTGCTCGCGCAGCAGCCGTGGATCGTCCCCATCCCGGGCACCCGCCGCCTCGAGCGCGTCGAGGAGAACGCCGCGGCCACGACCGTGCCGCTCTCGGCCGACGACGTGGCCGACCTCGACGCCCTCGCCACGCGGGTCGGCGTCCGCGGCAACCGGTACAACGACACCGGCATGGGGATGGTGGGCCTGTGAGCACCTGGACACCCACCAACGGTCGCCTGGCCGCCTGGATCGTGGACCACCTGGTGGGCGCCGGGCCTCGGGCGGCGACCGTCGAGCTCACGCCCGCCTGAGCACGTCCGGCGCCCACCGTCCGGCGCTACCGTGAGCAGCGACAGCGGCGGAGGGAGCGGCGATGGCCCGGCTCGAGGGGCCCGAGCCCGGCATCGTCACGCTGCGTCGCTACCGGCGGTCGTGGTGGCGCGGCGACGTCCTGGCTGGGATCACCGTCACCGCCTACCTCGTCCCGCAGGTGATGGCGTACGCAACGCTGGCAGGGCTGCCGCCCGTGGCGGGGCTGTGGACGATCGTGCCGTCCATGGCCGTCTACGCGTTCCTGGGCTCCTCGCGCCAGCTGTCGGTGGGGCCGGAGTCCACGACGGCGCTCATGGTGGCCGTCACGGTGGGTCCGCTCGCCGACGGCGACGCAGGACGCTACGCGGGTCTCGCCGCGACCCTCGCGCTCCTGGTCGGCGCACTGGCGCTCGTCGCGCGGGTCCTGCGGCTCGGCGTCGTGGCGGACGTCGTCTCCCGGCCCGTCCTCATCGGCTACATGGCCGGTGTGGCGGCGCTGATGATCACCGGCCAGCTCGAGAAGGTCACCGGGGTTCCGGTGCCCGACGGGACGATCGTGGCGCAGCTGGCCGCGTTCGCCGCGAACCTGCGGGACGTCGAGCCGGTCACCACCGCCGTCGCGACCGGTGCGCTGGTCCTGCTGCTGGTGTTCAGACGTACCGCCCCTCGGCTGCCCGGACCGCTCCTCGTGGTCCTCCTCGCGACGGCGCTCGTCGCCGTCGGTGGTGACCTCGGCGTCGACGTGGTCGGGGCCATCCCGGCCGGGCTGCCCTCGCCCACCGTGCCGCCGCTGGACCTCGGCACGCTCGGCCTGCTGGTCGTGCCCGCCCTCGGTGTCCTCGTCGTCGCCTACACCGACAACATCCTCACCGCGCGGGCGTTCGCCACCCGCGGGGGGTACCGGATCGACCCCGACGCCGAGCTGCTCGCCCTCGGCTCGGTCAACGTCGTCGCCGGCCTCGTCCAGGGCTTCCCCGTCTCCTCCTCCGGCTCGCGCACCGCGATCGGCGCGGCGGCGGGCAGCCGCACCCAGGTCTTCTCCCTCGTGGCGGTCGTCTCGGTGCTGCTGGTGCTGGTGTTCGGGCGCCCGGTGCTCGCCGGCTTCCCCGACGCCGCGCTGGGTGCGCTTATCGTCTTCGCCGCGCTGCAGCTCGTGGACGTCCCGGGATTCCGCCAGCTCGCCTCGTTCCGGCGCAGCGAGCTGGCCCTGGCCCTGCTCACGCTCGCCGCCGTGGTGGTGCTCGGCATCCTCGAGGGCGTCCTGCTGGCCGTCGCGCTCTCCCTGGCGGAGATGCTCCTGCGGGTGGGGCGCCCGCACGACGCGATCCTCGGACGGGTCCCGGGCCTGGCGGGGATGCACGACGTCGACGACTACCCCACCGCCCGCACGATCCCCGGGCTCGTGGTCTACCGGTACGACTCGCCCCTGTTCTTCGCCAACGCCGAGGACTTCCGACGCCGGGCGCTGCGCGCTGTCGACGACGACCCCGGACCGGTGCGGTGGTTCCTCCTCAACGCCGAGGCGAACGTCGAGGTCGACCTCACCGCGCTCGACGCGCTGGAGTCGCTGCGCGACGAGCTGCACGGGCGCGGCGTCGTCGTCGCCCTCGCCCGGGTCAAGCAGGACCTGTACTCCGAGCTGGACGCCTACGGCCTGGTCGAGGCCGTCGGGCGGGACCACATCTTCGCGACCCTGCCGACCGCGGTGGACGCGTACGAGAGGTGGGCGGCGGGGCGCGCCCCCGGGAGCGACGAGCCGGCTGCCGGGTGAGCCGCGGCCGGCGAACCTCCCCCGCTGGGCAGCACGCTCACAGGGCCAGCTCGTACCGGTCCCCGGCCGGGGCGAACCCGATGCGCTCGTAGTAGGGGGCGCGCATGCCGGGGGCGCTGCGCACCGTGCGGTAGCCGGCGGCGCGCAGGACGTCCGAGCGCCGGAAGACGAACTCGCCCGGGGTGAAGTCGCGGTATCTCTCGGTGACGTAGTCGAGGTCGACCTGGGCCACCCCGTCCCCGGCGTCGTGGAGGAGGACGTAGCCGACGGTCTCCTCCCCGCGCACCACCAGGTAGGCCTCCGACCCGGGGGCCGGGCCGGTGAAGCCGGGGTTGAACTCGTGCACGTCGTCGTCGTGCAGACGCAGGAGGTGGCGCAGGTAGGCACCGTCGGGGTCGACGGGCAGGACCGCGTAGGTCGCCTCGGAGTGCCGGGTGCGCAGGAGCCGGACGATGCTCACCACCTGGATCGCGGCGAGGACGACGTTGAGCACGAACACCGGCCAGATCCCCAGGATGCCGTTGTAGACCATCTGCATGCTCGAGCCGATGAGATTGATCACACGCAGGCGCAGGATCCGCTGCTGCATCATCGACCAGACGATGACGGCCGAGCCCGCCCAGCCCACGATCTCCAGCACCGGCACGGCGGGGCCCCCCTCGACGACGGCGACGGCGCCGTGCGGGCGCTCGGTCTACCGTGCCGATCGTCTCACGCATCCCGACCCGTTGAGCCGGGCGGAAACGCCGGGGCCGTGCCAACCTTGGCCCATGCAGATCTGGCCTGGTCGTCCCTATCCTCTCGGTGCCACGTACGACGGCAGCGGCACCAACTTCGCCCTCTTCTCCTCCGTCGCCGAGCGGGTGGAGCTGTGCCTCATCGGGGACCGGGGCAAGGAGACGAAGCTCGAGCTGACCGAGGTCGACGCCCACGTGTGGCACGCCTACCTCCCCGGCGCCCAGCCGGGGCAGCGCTACGGCTACCGCGTCCACGGCCCGTACGAGCCGGAGAACGGCAACCGCTGCGACCCCAGCAAGCTCCTGCTCGACCCCTACGCCAAGGCGATCGACGGCCAGATCGACCGCGACCCCTCCCTGTACTCCTACAGCTTCGACAACCCCGCCAAGCGCAACACCGCCGACTCCAAGAAGCACACGATGTACTCGGTCGTCATCAACCCCTACTTCGACTGGGGCTACGACCGGCCGCCGAACCACGAGTACCACGACTCCGTGGTCTACGAGGCGCACGTCAAGGGCATGACCCAGCTCCATCCGGACGTCCCCGAGGAGCTGCGCGGCACGTACGCGGGGATGGCCCACCCGTCGGTCATCGAGCACCTCACCAAGCTGGGCGTCACCGCCGTCGAGCTCATGCCGGTGCACCAGTTCGTCAACGACCCGCACCTGCAGGAGAAGGGGCTGAGCAACTACTGGGGCTACAACACCATCGGGTTCTTCGCCCCGCACAACGGCTTCGCCGCGTACGGCACCCGCGGTGAGCAGGTCCAGGAGTTCAAGACCCTCGTCAAGGCGCTGCACGAGGCGAACATCGAGGTCATCCTCGACGTCGTCTACAACCACACCGCCGAGGGCAACCACATGGGCCCGACGCTGTCCTTCCGGGGCATCGACAACGCCTCGTACTACCGGCTCGTCGAGGGCGACGAGGCCCACTACTTCGACACGACCGGCACGGGGAACTCCCTGCTCATGCGCTCCCCGCACACGCTGCAGATGATCATGGACTCGCTGCGCTACTGGATCGAGGAGATGCACGTCGACGGCTTCCGCTTCGACCTCGCCTCGACCCTGGCGCGCGAGCTGCACGCCGTCGACCGGCTCTCCGCGTTCTTCGACATCGTCCAGCAGGACCCCAAGATCTCCCAGGTCAAGCTCATCGCCGAGCCGTGGGACGTCGGTGAGGGCGGCTACCAGGTGGGCGGGTTCCCCCCGCTGTGGTCGGAGTGGAACGGCAAGTACCGCGACACCGTCCGGGACTTCTGGCGCGGCGAGCCGTCCACCCTGGGCGAGTTCGCCAGCCGGATCACCGGCTCGTCCGACCTGTACGAGCACACCGGCCGCCGGCCGGTCTCCTCGGTCAACTTCGTCACCGCCCACGACGGCTTCACCCTGCGCGACCTCGTCTCCTACAACGACAAGCACAACGAGGCCAACGGTGAGGGCAACGCCGACGGCGAGTCCCACAACCGGTCCTGGAACTGCGGGGTCGAGGGTCCGACGGACGACCCGGAGATCCGGGCGCTGCGGGCGCGCCAGCAGCGCAACTTCCTCACCACTCTGCTCTTCAGCCAGGGCGTGCCGATGATCGCCCACGGGGACGAGCTCGGCCGCACCCAGGACGGCAACAACAACGTCTACTGCCAGGACAACGAGCTGGCGTGGATGGACTGGGACCTCGACGACGACCGGCAGTCGCTCCTCGACTTCACCCGAACGGTCGTCCAGCTCCGCAAGGACCACCCGGTGATGCGTCGGCGCCGGTTCTTCGCCGGCTCCCCCGACCACGGCGGCGAGTCCGACATCGGCGACATCGAGTGGTTCACCCACGCCGCCGAGCACATGTCCGACGAGGACTGGTCGGTCTCGCACGCCCGTTCCGTGATGGTCTTCCTCAACGGCCAGGCGATCCCCGAGCCCGACGCGCGCGGCGAGCGCATCGTTGACGACAACGTGCTCGGGCTCCTCAACGCCGGCGCCGAGCCGCTGGAGTTCCGGCTGCCCCCTGCCGAGTACGGCACCACCTGGACCACCGCGCTGGACACCTCGGACGACGAGGGCGTCGGCGTCGAGCACACCGCCGGCGGGACCGTCGCCGTGCCGGGACGCACCACCATCGTCCTGGTCAGCCCGCGCGGGGAGAGCGAGTGAGCGGCCCGGTCCCCGCTCCGGCCGGCGGCGGCGCGCACCTGCCCGCGCCGGGCCGGCGCCTGCCGGTGAGCACCTACCGGCTCCAGCTGGGGCCGGACCTGACGTTCGCCGCGGCGGAGGCGCTCCTGCCCTACCTCGACGACCTCGGGGTCACCGACCTCTACCTCTCCCCCGTCCTCCAGGCCGCGCCCGGGTCCACCCACGGCTACGACGTCGTGGACCACACCCGGATCAGCGAGTCCATGGGGGGCCGGGCCGGCCTGGAGAGCCTCGCCGCCGCCGCGCACGCCCGCGGCCTCGGGGTCGTCGTCGACGTCGTGCCCAACCACATGGCGGTGCCCACCCCCGCGTGGCACAACCGGGCCCTGTGGTCGGTGCTGCGCCACGGTGCGGAATCGCCCTACGCCTCGTGGTTCGACATCGACCTCGGCGGCGACGACGGCGTGCTCATGCCCGTCCTCGGCACCAGGGTCGGGGAGGTCCTCGCCTCGGGCGAGCTCAGGGTCGAGCGTCTCGTCGTGCCGTCCGAGCCGGACGCCGGCGAGCAGGTGGTGCTGCGCTACTTCGACCACGTCTTCCCCGTCCGGCCCGAGACCGAGCACCTCCCCCTCGCCGAGCTCCTCGAGCGCCAGCACTACCGCCTCGCCTACTGGCGGGTCGCCGACGAGGAGCTCAACTACCGCCGGTTCTTCGACGTCGGCACCCTCGCCGCGGTCCGCGTGGAGGTGCCGGAGGTCTTCGACGCCACCCACGCCCTGCTCCTCGAGCTCTTCGACGCCGGGGTGATCGACGGCTTCCGCATCGACCACCCGGACGGCCTGGCCGACCCGCGCGGCTACCTCCGCCGACTCGCCGAGGCGACCGGCGGCGCGTGGGTCGTCGCCGAGAAGATCCTCGAGGGCGAGGAGGAGCTCCCCGGCGACTGGCCCGTGGCCGGCACCACCGGCTACGACGCCGCCTGGCGCCTGCACGCGCTCCAGGTCGACCCCGCCGGCGCCGTGCCCCTCGCCGACCTCATGCACGAGGTCACCGGGATCTCCGCCTCCCTGCCCGCGGTCGTCGAGGAGGCCAAGCGGCAGATCGTCACCACCTCCCTCTACGCCGAGGTCCACCGGCTGGCCACGCTCGCGGCGGAGATCTGCCACGACGACATCCGCCTGCGCGACCACACCTTCCGCGCCCTGCACGACTGCTTCGCCGAGCTGGTCGTGGCGATGGACCGCTACCGCGCCTACGTCGTACCGGGCGAGCCGGTCCCGGCGGCGGAGGAGCGGGTGGTCCGCGAGGCGGCGGAGATCGCCCGGGGCCGGCTCGAGGCCGACCGCCACGACACCCTCGAGGTCGCCGTCGCCCTGGTCCTGGGCCAGGAGACCGGCAGCGCGGGACGCACCCACGAGGCCCGCCGCGCCGAGCTCATGGTCCGCTTCCCGCAGGTGTGCGGGGCGGTCATGGCCAAGGGGGTCGAGGACACCGCGTTCTACCGCTGGACGCACCTGGTGAGCCTGTGCGAGGTGGGCGGGGTGCCCTCCCGGTTCGGCATCGGGCCGGACGAGCTCCACGCCTGGGCGGGCCGCTCGGGCGCGAACTGGCCCGCGACCATGACCGCCGGGACCACCCACGACACCAAGCGCGGGGAGGACGTCCGGGCCCGGATCG
The DNA here is from genome assembly GCF_003814705.1 of Georgenia muralis. Taxonomy (NCBI): domain Bacteria; kingdom Bacillati; phylum Actinomycetota; class Actinomycetes; order Allobogoriellales; family Allobogoriellaceae; genus Georgenia; species Georgenia muralis. The sequence goes on from NZ_RKRA01000001.1 coordinate 3,475,509, forward strand.
GGGTCATCTCCGAGCACGCCGACGCCTGGGCCGAGCTCGTGCACTCCCTGCGGGAGGCGACCGCCGCGGTGCGTCCGGCCGACCTGGACGGCCGCACCGAGAACCTGCTGTGGCAGACCCTCGCCGGGACCTGGACCGAATTCGGTCCCCTCTCCGCCGAGCGTCTCCAGGGCTACCTCACCAAGGCCGTGCGCGAGCAGAAGGCGTGGACGACCTGGACCGCGCCGGACCTCGCCCGCGAGGCCGCGCTGCTCGACCACGCCGCCGCCCTGCTCGAGCACCCCGCCGTCGTCGAGGGGTTCGGCCGGTGGGTGGAGAAGGTCGCCCCCGCGGTGCGCGCGTCGGTCCTGGGTACCAAGCTCTTGCAGCTGACCATCCCCGGCGTCGCCGACGTCTACCAGGGCAGCGAGATCACCCAGACCTCCCTCGTCGACCCCGACAACCGCCGGCCCGTGGACCACGCCGCCCTCGCGGCGCGCCTGGCCGAGCTCGACGGCGGCGCCCGGCCGACCGGCTTGGACGACGACAAGCTCGCCCTCACCGCCGCCGCCCTGCGGCTTCGGCGCGCCCACCCCGGCGCCTTCGTCGGGCCTGCCGCGGGCTACCTCCCGCTGCCGACGACCACCTCGCACGCGGTGGCCCTGGCCCGTACCGAGGCCGACCTGCCGGTCGTCGTCGCGGTGACGACCCGCCTGGCGGCCGCCACTGCCCGCGTGCACGGCCTGCCCGACAGCACGGTCGTGCTGCCCGAGGGGTCCTGGCACGACGTCCTCAGTGGGACGACCTTCGAGGGCGGCCCGTGCCGCCTCGGCGACCTGCTGGCGTCCTCGCCGGTCGCGCTCCTGGAGCGGGCGTGAGCGCCGGGGCGGGCGCCGGCCGGCCCGGCGGAGGCCGCGCCGCGGGAGGCCCCGTGCGGGTCTGGGCACCGGACGCCAGGACGGTCGAGCTCGTCTCGGGCGAGGCGCGCACGCCGATGAGCCCCGAGGACGGGGGGTGGTGGCGCTCGGCTGATGCGCTGGCGCCCGGCACGGACTACGCCTTCGCGATCGACGGCGGCCCGGCCCTGCCGGACCCTCGCAGCGCGTGGCAGCCGCACGGCGTCCACGGTCCCTCGCGGACCTTCGACGTCTCGGCGCACGCCTGGGCCGACGCCGGATGGGCGGGTCGCTCGAGCCTCGGTGCGGTGATCTACGAGCTGCACATCGGCACCTTCACGCCCGAGGGCACCCTGGACGCCGCCATCGCCAGGCTGGACCATCTCGTCGCCCTCGGCGTGGAGATGGTCGAGCTCATGCCCGTCGCGGCGTTCCCCGGCACGGCCGGGTGGGGCTACGACGGTGTGGCGCTGTACGCGGTGCACGAGCCCTACGGCGGACCGGCGGCGCTGCAGCGCTTCGTCGACGCCGCCCACGGCCGCGGCATCGCGGTGTGCCTCGACGTCGTCTACAACCACCTCGGGCCCTCGGGCAACTACCTGGGCGCGTACGGGCCGTACTTCACCGAGCGCCATCACACCCCGTGGGGTGCGGCGGTCAACCTCGACGGCGGCGACGCGGCCGAGGTGCGCGCGTTCGTCGTCGACAACGCCGTGCGCTGGCTGCGCGACTTCCACATCGACGCCCTGCGCCTGGACGCCGTCCACGCCCTCGTGGACGACTCGGACCGGCACGTCCTCGCCGAGCTCGCCGACGCCGTGGCGGCGCTCGGGTCCGAGGTGGGCCGGCCGCTGTCGCTCATCGCCGAGTCCGACCTCAACGACGCTCGGATGGTGACCGCCACCGCGGACGGCGGCCTGGGGATGACCGCGCAGTGGAACGACGACCTCCACCACGCCCTCCACGCCCTCGTCACCGGCGAGCGGCAGGGGTACTACGCCGACTTCGGGTCCGTGGCGACCCTCGCCAAGGCGCTGACCGAGGTCTTCGTCCACGCCGGGGAGTTCTCCTCCTTCCGCGGGAAGGTCTGGGGCGCGCCGGTCCCGCCCGAGGTGGACCGGCGCCGGTTCGTCGTCTTCTCCCAGGACCACGACCAGGTCGGCAACCGTGCTCTGGGCGACCGGCCGAGCCGGGCTCTCTCGCCGGGGCAGCTCGCGATCTCCGCCGCCGTCGTCCTCCTGGGACCCGGTACGCCGATGCTCTTCATGGGTGAGGAGTGGGGGGCGACCACGCCGTTCCAGTACTTCACCGACCACGCGGAGCCCGAGCTGGCCGAGGGCGTGCGGGAGGGACGCTCGCGCGAGTTCGGCACGCACGGGTGGGCCGAGCTCTACGGGCACGACATCGTCGTGCCCGACCCGCAGTCCCCCGAGACCGTGGTGGCCTCGCGCCTGGACTGGGACGAGCCGGCACGGCCGGACAACGCCCGTCTCCTGCGGTTCTACACCGACCTCGTGCGGCTGCGCCGCGAGCCCGACATCGCCTCGGGCGACCGGGCCGCCACGGCCGTCCAGACCGGGCCGGACCAGCTGGTGATGCGTCGAGGCGGCATCGCCGTCGCGATCAACCTCGCCCCGGGGCCCGCGACCCTGGCGCTCGGGTCCGCGGCGGGCGAGGTGCTCCTGTGCTGGGACGGGGAGGGGCTGGCCGTGCACGGGTCCGAGGTCGAGCTGTCCGGCCACAACGTGGCGGTGCTGCGGCTGGCGTGAGCGGCCGCCCCGGAGCGGTGGGGGTCACCGGACGGCACGGGTCGCGCGGGTGGTGAACCCGCGCACGCCTGCGCGCGAGGTCCAGGCGATGCCCATAGCTCCCGAATCAGCAGGAGCCGGGTCGGTCAGCACGTAGCGGGTCGAGCCCGCAGACCAGTTCCTGCTGATCGGGCAATGGAGCCTCGACCTCGGCCGGAACGAGCTCACCACCGCCGGAACCCGCGACTGGCCGCCGCCGGCGGCGGCAGACGGCGACGTGCTCGGCGGGCCCGAGCTCACCGGCCGGTGGGCAGCGCGCCGGGGTGGTGCCGGGCGAACTTGCGGAACTGGTTCACCTGGGCCGCGGCGATCTCGGCCCACCGGCGCGGGTCGCGCTCCGCGCGGTAGAACAGCGGGTTGGTCGCCCGGCCCGCTCGTGCCAGTCGCCGGACCAGGGCTGCGTCGGCGGCAGGGACGTACCGGCGCACCAGGCGCAGCGGCACCACGTGGAAGAGGTGCTCGGCGGTGCCCACCCGGGGCTCGGCCGGCGCTCCGTCGACGAACGCGCGCACGTACATCTCCGCGACGTCGTAGCCGGACGCCGTCACCGCGTAGCCGCTGCGGCCCACCCGGGGGTTGACCTCGAGGAATCGGTGGACGCCGTCACGCGGGTCCCGCTTGAGGTCGACGTTGGCGAAACCGCGCCACCCGACGTGCTCGAGCAGGCGCCGGGCCTGGTCCACCGCGTCGGGGTGGACCCCCGTCACCTGCGCGACGGAGTTCCCCAGGGCCCCCGGCGTGTGCTCCTCCAGGAGGACCCGGCCGTACTGGGCGAAGCGCCACACGCCGTCGGCGTCGAAGAAGAGGTTGACTGCGGCCATCTCCCCGTCGCCACCCGGCACGAGCTCCTGGACGAGGAGGTCCCCGGGGAAACCGGCGGCGGCGATCCGGGCGAGGACGGCCTCGAGCGCCGCCGGGTCGTCCGCGTGGTCGACCTTGCGCTTGCCGTCGAAGGTCACCTCGTGGAACGCGCTCGTCGAGGCCGCCTTGACCACGACAGGGAACGTGAGGTCACGCGCCGCGCCGGCACCGTCGGCCGCCTTGAGGACCACCGTGCGCGGGACCGGCAGGCCGAGCTCCTCGCACAGGGCGGTGAACCTGCCCTTGTCGGTGATCCGCGCCATGGCGGCGGCGTCGGCGTAGGGCACGACGACGGTGGGCTCGAGCTCGCCGCGGCGGGCGACGACGACGTCGACGAGCCAGTCCGCGCTGGCCAGCACCAGGTGACGACGGCCCGGCTCCTCGGCGGCGACCGCACGAACCGCCGCGACGACGGCGTCGGGGTCGGACATGCCGGGGATCTCGCGGTGGTCCACCGCGACCGAGCGGCGCACCGCCCAGGTGATCACGGCCGAGAGGACGACCGAGCGCACGCCGTAGCGCTCGTGGAACGTCCGGGCGGTGGCGTAGGCGCCGAGGTCGCCGCCCAGGATGATCGGGCGGACGTCGGAGGTGGGGGCCATGCGGTCCTCTCAGGGATGGGCTGCAGTGGCGAGCATAGGCGGGGTGCGCACCCAGGGCTGTGCGGCAGCCGACGGTGCGGCACCCGGGCAGCGACCTGACGCCGCGGCCGAGGGACGGCGCGCCCTCCTGACGCCCGACGGCGGGAGACCTAGCCTGGGGTGGTGAACGGTGACCGGGTGGCACCACCCGACTTCGAGGCGGCGCTGCTGAGCCTGCGCGGGCACCGCCTGCGCCCGGAGCTCCACCTCGAGGAGATCCCCGCGCCGTCCCGGCTCGCCCCCTACGCGCTCGCCCTGACCGGTGAGGTCAACCCCGACCCGGGGTCGGACCCGGACTCCTTCCTCGGGCACGGCCGGTTCGTGGTCCTGCACGACCCCGCCGGTCAGGACGCCTGGCACGGCACCTTTCGTGTGGTCGCCATGGCCAAGGCACGCCTCGAGGACGAGCTCGGGGCCGACCCGCTCCTCGGTGAGGTCGGCTGGAGCTGGCTCACCGACGCGCTGACCGACGCCGGCGCCGGGTACCACCACCTCTCCGGCACCGTCACGCGGGTGCTGTCCGAGACGTTCGGGGGTCTGGAGCTGCGCGGCGGTGAGGTGGAGATCGAGGTGCGCGCATCCTGGACCGCGACGACGCCTGACCTCGGCCCCCACCTCCGCGCCTGGGCGACGCTGACGTGCACCGCGGCGGGGCTCGAGCCGCTGCCGGAGAACGTCACCGCGCTCACCCGGCGGCACTGAGCGCTCAGGTGCTCTCGCGCCAGAAGGCGCGGACGCTCGGCTCGGCGCACGGACCGCCCTTTGGTCCCGCTCGCCGCCCCCGGGGCGGGGATAGCGTGATGGCTGTCACGGCGGTGGGGCTCGCCTTCAACCGCGGCAGCGATGTCGCCAACGGTCCCTGGTCTTGTCCGAGAGGGCGAGCGGCTGCGGTGACCCACGGTCTCTTCCCCTCGTGTTCTGGGACCGCGCCCCGGGTGGGTGCGGAGGAGAGGTGGAGATCCACATGGGTGTTGACGAGTTCGGCGTCGCCGACCTGAGCGCACTGGAGATCCTCGACTCGCGAGGCAATCCCACGTTGCGCGTGTCCGTCAGGCTGTCCGGCGGACACCAGGCCTCGGCCGGTGTGCCGTCCGGTGCCTCGACCGGAAGCCGGGAGGCGGTCGAGCTGCGCGACGGCGACGCCGACCGGTACGGCGGCAAGGGTGTCACCCGCGCGGTCAGCAATGTCAACGGCGAGCTGGCCGAGCTCTTGCGGTCCAGGACCTGGACCTCCCTGGCCGAGGTGGACCGGGCGATGAACGACGCCGACGGCACCGCGAACAAGGGCCGCCTCGGGGCGAACGCGATCGTGGGCGTCTCCATGGCGCTGGCTCGCGCCCTGGCAGGCACCGGCGAGCTCTACTCGTTCCTGCGCCTCGACGGTGCCGCACCCCGGCTGCCGGTCCCGCACTTCAACGTGCTCAACGGCGGCGCGCACGCGCCGAACTCGCTCGACTTCCAGGAGTTCATGATCGCCCCGATCGGCGCCCCGTCGCTGCCCGAGGCGGTGCGTGCCGGAGCGACCGTGTACGCCAGGCTCCGGTCGTTGCTCAAGGACCGCGGCTTCGCCACCGGCCTGGGCGACGAGGGCGGTTTCGCCCCGGACATCACCCGGCCCGAGGACGTCCTGTCCCTGCTGGTCCAGGCGATCGAGGGTGCCGGGTACACCGCCGGCCGTGACGGGGTGGCCATCGCGCTGGACCCGGCGGCGAGCGAGTTCTACGACGGCGGCTCCTACCGGGTCGCCGGGGAGAGCCTGACCAGCGCTGACATGATCGAGCGGTACGCCCGGATGGTCAGCGACTTCCCCGTGTGGTCCATCGAGGACGGCCTCGCGGAGAACGACTGGGACGGCTGGGTCGACCTGACCGAGCGCCTGGCCGGCCGCGCGCAGATCATGGGCGACGACATCCTCGTCACCAACCCCGCGATCATCACCGAGGCGATCGGGCGCAAGGTCGGTAGCTCCGCCCTCATCAAGCTCAACCAGATCGGCTCGGTGTCCGAGACCCTCGAGGCGATGCGCCTGTGCCGGGAGGCCGGCTACACGCAGATGGTCTCCCACCGCTCCGGCGAGACCGAGGACAGCTTCATCGCCGACCTCTCCGTCGGCACCGGGTGCGGCCAACTGAAGTCCGGTGCGCCCGCGCGAGGTGAGCGGGTGGCGAAGTACAACCGGCTCCTGCAGATCGCCGCCACCACCGACCTGCCGTACGGGCTCGGTGGACAGTGAGGATTCCGCTCGCAGCCTGCTGGGCTGTGGCCTGCGTGCGACCCCTCGGCTGGGTGTAGCCGCGGACCGGCGAGGCGGCTGAACGCCCGAGTCACCGGTCGTTGCGGCGGACGTCACCGGCGCGGCACCGGGACGGCGCGGCACCGGGACGGCGCGACGCCGCGCACGGGTGGGCAAGTAACGTGGGGCCGTGCCCCAGACGCCCGACGCCGCCGGACCCGCCCGCCCCGAGGGAGCCGCGACGTCCGTGGCCGAGCCGGAGCCGCCGGCCGCCGAGCCGCTGACCGAGCCCACCGGCGGGGTGCCGCCCGTGACCGACACACCGTCCGCGCTCGAGACCGCGGTCGCATGGCTCGCCGGGGGCACCGGCCCGCTCGCCGTCGACGCCGAGCGCGCCTCGGGCTACCGGTACGGCCAGAGCGCCTACCTGGTCCAGCTGCGCCGCGCGGGTGCCGGGACGGTGCTCCTCGACCCCGTCCCGCTCAACGACCTCGGTGACCTGGCCCGGCTCATGGGTGAGGCGGAGTGGGTGCTCCACGCGGCCGACCAGGACCTGCCGTGCCTGCGCGAGCTCGGGCTCGAGCCGCCGAGCCTGTTCGACACGGAGCTGGCGTCGCGGCTGCTGGGCCGCCAGCGGGTCGGTCTGGCCGCCGTCGTCGCCGAGAACCTCGGCTACGCGCTCGCGAAGGAGCACTCCGCCGCCGACTGGTCCACCCGGCCCCTGCCGGCGGCGTGGTTGCGCTACGCCGCTCTGGACGTCGAGCTGCTGGTGGAGCTGCGCACCGTCCTCGCCGACCACCTCGACGACGCCGGCAAGCTCACCTGGGCCCTGGAGGAGTTCGAGCACGTCCGCACCGCGCCGCCGCCTCCCCCGCGGCCGGACGCCTGGCGACGCACCTCGGGGCTCCAGGCGGTGCGGTCCCCGCGCGGCCTGGCCGTGGCGCGCGAGGTCTGGCTGGCCCGGGAGGAGCTCGCCCGGCGCCGGGACCGCTCGCCGGGCCGGGTGCTGCCGGCGGCCGCGGTGGTCGCCGCCGCCCAGGCGCAGCCCAGGACCGTCGAGGACCTCCTGCGGCTCCCCGAGTTCGCCGGCAAGGGCACACGCCGGCACGCCCCCTACTGGCACGCGGCCGTGGCACGCGGCCTGCAGCTCCCCGAGAGCGAGCTACCACCTCGGCGCGCACCCCTCGAGCCCGACCACCTGCCGGCCCCCCGGTCGTGGCCGGAGCGCAACCCGGAGGCCGCCGCACGCCTGGAGGTCGTGCGGGCCGCGGTGCGGACCCGCGCGGCCGAGCTCGAGCTGCCCCAGGAGAACCTCCTGGCCCCCGCCCTGCAGCGCCGCCTCGCCTGGGACGGCACGGAGACCACGGCCGCGGCGGTCGGCGACCGGCTCCTCGCCCTCGGCGCGCGCCGGTGGCAGGCCGAGCAGGTCTCGGGGGTCCTCGCGGCCGCGCTCGGCGGCTGAGGCCGACGGTCCCCGGTCGGGGTGACGTTCCCCGGTTGGGGTCGACGGTGATGCGCCGACCGCGACGGTGATCGGCAGCTGACGGAGGGACCCGGTAGGCTCCGCGGGTACCTGATACCGACAGTGCCGTCTACCAGGAGGTCTCGTGCCCGCACCGTCCTACACCGAGCGCGTCACCGTGGTCCGCCCCTCCGACGTCGAGGTCCCCGGCCTCGGCACCGCCGCGCTCCTCGTCCTCGTCGCGGAGGACGGCTCGGACCGGCCGTGCTCGCTCGGCCCGACCGGTCTGGCCAACCTCGAGGCCGCGGTGGCCGAGGCCGGGTCCCGGGCCGCGCGTGGGGAGGTGGGCGCCGTCGTCCTCACCGGCGGCGGGCGGACCTTCCTCGCTGGCGCGGACCTGACGATGATGCGTGCCGCCACGACCGCCGACGAGGTGCGTGCCCTGGCCGAGGCGGGCCACCGCCTCGTGGCGGCGATCGCCGACCTGCCGGTGCCCACCCTCGCCCACCTCAACGGTGCCGCGCTCGGCGGCGGGCTCGAGATCGCCCTCGCGTGCGACCACCGCACGGCCGCCCCCGGGGTCCGCGCGATCGGCCTGCCCGAGGTCACCCTCGGACTGCTTCCCGGCTGGGGCGGGTGCACGGTGCTACCCCGGCTGGTCGGCCCGGACGCCGCGCTGACGGTCATCCTCGACAACCCCGCCCGGGCCAACACCCTCCTCGACGCCGCCGGCGCGCAGCGGCTCGGCGTCGTCGACGTCGTCGTCGGCAGCCTCGAGGCCGCCCTGGAGCACCTCGGCGCCACGGTCACCGCGGGGCGGGCGGGCGGCCCGGCCACCGCAGAGCAGGCGGGCGGCCCGGCCGGAGCCGAGAGCATCGCCCCCGCCGGCGGCGCCGTTCCGGTGCCGGCAGACGAGGCCGCCTGGTCGGCAGCGGTCGGGGCCCGGCGTGAGCGCGCCCGGGCCGCCGCCGCGGGCGGGGCACCCGCCGCCGCGCGCGCCCTCGGCATCGTCGAGGCCTCCCGCACCCGCACCCGCGCCGAGTCCTTCGCCGCCGAGGACGACGGACTCACCGAGCTGGTCATGACCGACCAGTGCCGCGCGAGCCTCTACGCCGCGGACCTCCTCGGCCACCGCACCGCCCGTCCCGGCCGGCCCGAGGGCGTCGAGCCCCGTCCGGTCACCTCCGTGGGCATCGCGGGGGCCGGGCTCATGGCCGGGCAGCTCGCCCTGCTCCTGGCCCGCTCCCTCCGCGTGCCGGTGACCATGCGCGACCTCGACGACGAGCGCGCCGCCCGCGGACTGGCGGCGGTGCGGGCGGAGATCGGCCGGATGCGCGAGCGCGGCCGCCTCGACGAGGCCACCGCCGAGGAGCTCACCGGCCTCGTCACCGTCACGACCGACCTCACCGACCTCGCCGGCGCCGACCTCGTCGTCGAGGCGGTGTTCGAGGAGCTGGAGGTCAAGCGCGCCGTCCTCTCCGAGCTCGAGGGCGTCGTCTCCCCCACCGCGGTGCTGGCGACGAACACCTCGGCCCTGTCCGTCACGGCGATGGCCGAGCACCTGCGCCACCCCGAGCGGGTGGTCGGCCTGCACTTCTTCAACCCCGTCGCCCAGATGCCCCTGGTCGAGGTGGTGCGGGCACGGCGCACGGACGACCCCACCTACGCGACGGCGTTCGCCGTGGCCGACCGCTGCCGCAAGACCTCCGTCGCCGTGGCCGACGCGCCGGGCTTCGTCGTCAACCGGTTGCTCGTGCGCCTCCTCGGCGAGGTCCTCGGTTCCCTGGAGGAGGGCACCACCGTGGCCGAGGCCGACGCCGCGCTCGTACCGATGGGCCTGCCGATGGGGCCCTTCCAGCTCCTCCAGCTCGTGGGGCCCGCCGTCGCCGAGCACGTCCTGATCACCCTGCGTGAGCAGCTCGGCGAGCGGTACCCGGACTCGCCGGGCCTGCGCGCGGTGGTGGCGTCGGGCCGCGCGTTCGTCACCGGGGGCGGTCGGCCCACTGCTGCCTCGCCGGTCGACCCGGCGGTCGAGGAGCTGTTCGGCTCCCGGAGGTCACCCGAGCCCCTGGACGCCGCCGGGGTGCTGCGCCGGGTGCAGCTGGCGCTGGCCGAGGAGACCCACCTCCTGCTGCGCGAGGGCGTCGTCAGCGGCGCGGAGGACGTGGACCTGGCGATGATCCTCGGGGCGGGGTGGCCGGCGCACAACGGCGGGCTGACGCCGTACCTGGACCGCACCGGTGCCGCCGAGGAGCGCGGCGGGCGCTTTCACCCCCGGGGGGTCGCGGACCTGCCGTGAGCAGGCGGGTTGCCCGGTGTTCCGGCGGGTGCACCGCCGGAACGCCGGACGGTCAGAAGACCGTCAGCCCCCGGTCGCGAAACTGCGCACGGATGCGCTCGACGTCGGCGGGCTCGGGCGCCGGGGTCTCCCCGAGCTCGTAGGGCAGGTCCAGCCGCTCCCACTTGTCCCGGCCCATCTGGTGGAAGGGCAGCACCTCGACGCGCTCGACGGTCGCCAGCGACGCCACGTGGTCGGCCACGGCCGCGACGTTGTCGGGCGCGTCGGTCAGGCCCGGCACGGCGACGAACCGGATCCACATCGGCGTGCCCCGCGCGGCGAGGCGACGCGAGAAGTCCAGCGTCGGGGCCAGCTCGCGGCCCGTGGTGCGCAGGTAGGTCTGCGGCAGGCCCGACTTGACGTCGAGGAGGACGAGGTCGACGTCGTCGAGCAGCGCGTCCGAGGCGTGGGTGCCGAGGAAGCCCGAGGTGTCGACGGTCGTGTGGACCCCCATCTCCTTGGCCCCGCGCAGGAGCCGGCCGAGGAACGCCGGCTGCATGAGGGGCTCGCCGCCGGAGACGGTGAGCCCGCCACCGGTGGCCCGGAAGACCGGCAGGTAGCGCCGGACCCGGCGCAGGAGCTCGTCCACGGCCACAGGCTCGCCGTCGCGCATCCGCAGCGTGTCGGGGTTGTGGCAGTACAGGCACCGCAGGGGGCAGCCCGCCAGGAAGACGGTCATCCGGGTGCCCGGCCCGTCGACGGCCGTGACGAGCTCCCAGGAGTGCATGGAGCCGATCTCGCCGGCCCGGACCGCCGCGACGTGCTCGCCGTGGCTCATCTCGGCCGTCGTCGCGATGCCCGCCGTGCCCGCCGAACGGCGCAGGCGCGGCACGGCGTCCTCGGGGACGGCGACGTACTCGCCGTTGATCCCGTCGGGCGCGACGACGGCCGGGGGCCTCACCTCACAGGCCGCCGTGGAAGGTGCGGGAGATGACGTCGAGCTGCTGCTCCCGGGTGAGGCGGACGAAGTTCACCGCGTAACCGGACACCCGGATCGTCAGCTGCGGGTACTTCTCCGGGTTCTCCATCGCCTCGTAGAGGGTGTCCCGGTTCAGCACGTTGACGTTCATGTGGTACCCCTGCGAGCCCATGTAGGCGTCGAGGAGGCCCACGAGGTTGGTGGCCTGCTCGTCGGGGGTCCGGCCCAGGCCCGACGGGACGACCGTGTTGGTCAGGGAGATCCCGTCCTGCGCCTCGTTGTAGGGCAGCTTCGCGACCGACAGCGCCGAGGCCAGCATGCCGTGCGTGTCGCGCCCGTTCATGGGGTTGGCGCCCGGCGCGAACGGCTCGCCCGAGCGGCGCCCGTCCGGGGTGTTGCCCGTGTGCTTGCCGTAGACGACGTTGGAGGTGATCGTCAGCACCGACTGGGTGTGCACGGCGTCGCGGTAGGTGGGCAGGGCCCGGAGCTTCGTCATGAACCGCTCGACGAGCGTGACGGCGATGGAGTCCACACGGTCGTCGTCGTTGCCGAACATCGGGAAGTCGCCCTCGGTGACGTAGTCGACGACGAGGCCGGCCTCGTTGCGCACGGGCCGCACGGTCGCGTAGCGGATGGCGGAGAGGGAGTCCGCGGCGACCGAGAGACCGGCGATGCCGCACGCCATGGTGCGCAGCACGTCCTTGTCGTGCAGCGCCATCTCCAGGCGCTCGTAGGCGTACTTGTCGTGCATGTAGTGGATGCAGTTCAGCGCGTCGACGTAGGTCGCGGCGAGCCAGTCGAGCAGGGTGTCGTACCTGCCCAGGACGTCGTCGTAGTCGAGGACGTCACCGGTGATGGGCTCGGTCGCGGGGGCGACCTGCTGGCCGGTGTTCTCGTCGCGGCCGCCGTTGACGGCGTAGAGCAGGGCCTTGGCGAGGTTGACGCGGGCGCCGAAGAACTGCATCTGCTTGCCCACGGCCATGGGCGAGACGCAGCACGCGATCGCCGAGTCGTCGCCCCACGCGCCGCAGATCTGGGCGTCGGACTCGTACTGGATGGCGGAGGTGTCGATGGAGACCTGCGCGCAGAACTTCTTGAAGCCCTCGGGCAGGTGCTCGCTCCAGAGCACGGTGAGGTTCGGCTCCGGCGCGGGACCGAGGTTGTACAGGGTCTGGAGCATCCGGAAGGAGTTCTTCGACACCAGGGTCCGGCCGTCGTCGCCCATGCCGCCGATGGACTCCGTCACCCAGGTCGGGTCGCCGGAGAACAGCTCGTCGTACTCGGGGGTCCGCAGGAACCGCACGATGCGCAGCTTGATGACGAAGTCGTCGATGATCTCCTGCGCCTGGCTCTCGGTGAGGCGGCCGGCGGCGAGGTCACGCTGGAGGTAGACGTCGAGGAAGGTCGAGGTGCGGCCCAGCGACATCGCGGCGCCGTTCTGCTCCTTGACCGCGCCGAGGTAGGCGAAGTACAGCCACTGCACGGCCTCGCGGCCGTTCGCGGCGGGCCGGGAGATGTCGAAGCCGTAGGAGGCCGCCATCTCCTTGAGCTCGACCAGCGCGCGGATCTGCTCGCTGTTCTCCTCGCGGTCGCGGATGACGTCCTCGGTGCTGCGCACCGCGTCCATCTCGGCCCGGTCGAGCTTCTTCTGGGCGATGAGCCGGTCGACGCCGTACAGGGCGACGCGGCGGTAGTCGCCGATGATGCGGCCGCGGCCGTAGGCGTCGGGCAGGCCGGTGACGAGGTGGGAGCTGCGGGCGCGGCGCACGTCGGGCGGGTAGACGTCGAAGACGCCGGCGTTGTGGGTCTTGCGGTACTTGGTGAAGATGTCCCGCACGACCGGGTCGACCTCGTACCCGTAGGTCCTCAGGGAGGTCTCGACCATCCGCCAGCCGCCGTAGGGCATGATCGCCCGCTTGAGGGGGGCGTCGGTCTGCAGGCCGACGACGATCTCGGCGTCCTTGTCGATGTACCCCGGCGCGTGCGCGGTGATCCCGGCGGGGGTGACGGGATCGATGTCGTAGACACCCTTCTCCCGCTCGGCCGGGAACATCCCCGACAGAACCTCCCAGATGTGGGTGGTGCGCGCGGTGGGACCGGTGAGGAAGGACGCATCACCCTCGTAGGGGGTGTAGTTGCGCTGGATGAAGTCGCGCACGTCCACGCCGTCCTGCCACGGGCCGGCGACGAACGTCGCCCACGGGTCGGCCGCGCGGGCCTCGTCGACGGGCTCCTGGATGGTCGTGGCCATTCCTGCCTCCTACGTGTGCCTGCGGCAGATCTTGCCGCCTGTCACAACAGTACGAATCGGACACCCACTCGCGCGTGGGACCTAGGGCTGGAGGTGGCCGTGCGCTCCCTCACAGCGACGTGCCCGCAGTCACAGGATCAGACCTCGGTGGCGTCGACCCGGCTCGGCAGGGTGGGCAGGGACGCGACCGATGCCGCGGCCTCGCGGGCGATGTCCTGCCCGCGCAGGTGGAAGTCCTCGACGAGCTCGCCCCGGGAGGCGTGCTCGAGGAAGCGCAGGGGGATGCCGTGCGAGCGCACGGGGACGTCCGAGCCGGCCTCGGCCACGGCGTCGCGCAGGGCGGAGCCGACACCGGCGGTGACGAGGCCGTCCTCGACCGTCACGACGAGGTCGTGCCGGGCCGCCAGGTCGACGAGGTCGGCGGCCACGGGCAGCACCCAGCGAGGGTCGACCACGGTCGAGCCGATGCCCTGGGCGTCGAGCGCGGCACCGACCTCGACCGCGGTGCGGGTCATCGCCCCGACACCGACGACGAGCACCCGGGGCGTGCCGGCGTGCCGGGCGAGGACGTCCACGCTGCCCTGACGCGCGAGGGCCGGCATCTCCTCCGGGACGGCACCCTTGGGGTAGCGCACCACCGTCGGGCCGTCCTCGACCGCGACCGCCTCGCGCAGCTCGGCCCGCAGGGTCTCCGCGTCCCGGGGGGCGGCCAGCCGCAGGCCGGGCACGGTGCGCAGCAGCGCCATGTCCCACATGCCGTTGTGGGAGGCGCCGTCGTCCCCGGTGAGCCCGGCCCGGTCGAGCACGAACGTCACGCCGGCCCGGTGCAGGGCGACGTCCATGAGGACCTGGTCGTAGCCGCGGTTGAGGAACGTCGCGTACAGGGCGACGACGGGGTGGAGCCCGGCGAAGGCCATGCCGGCGGCGGAGGTCACCGCGTGCTGCTCGGCGATGCCCACGTCGAAGACCCGGTCGGGGAACTCCTCGGCGAAGGGGGCCAGGCCCACCGGGGCGAGCATCGCGGCGGTGAGCGCGACGACGTCGGACCGGCGCCGGGCGATCTCGACGATCTCCTCGGCGAACACGCTCGTCCACCCGAACCGTGACGGCGCCACCGGAAGGCCGGTCTCGGGGTGGATGACCCCCACGGCGTGGAACCGGTCGCGCACGTCCTCCTCGGCGGGCGTGTACCCACGGCCCTTCTCGGTGATGGCGTGGACGATGACGGGGCCGCCGTAGGCGCGTGCACGGGTGAGGGCGAACTCCATCGCGCTGATGTCGTGCCCGTCGACGGGCCCGACGTACTTGATGCCGAGGCCCTCGAAGAGCCCCTGCGGGGCGATGACGTCCTTGAGGCCCTTCTTCATCCCGTGCAGGGCGTCGAACGCGACGCGCCCGGGTGTCCCCGAACGCTGGAGCGTCCGCTTGCCCCAGCCGAGGACCTTCTCGTAGCTCGGGGTGGTGCGCAGCGCGTCGAGGTGGTGCGCCAGCCCGCCGATCGTCGGGGCGTAGGAGCGGCCGTTGTCGTTGACGACGATGATGAGGGACCGGTCCTGGCCGTCGGCGATGTTGTTGAGCGCCTCCCAGGCCATGCCACCGGTCAGCGCGCCGTCGCCGATGACCGCGACGACGCAGCGGTCGTCGAGACCGCGCAGCTCGTTGGCCTTGGCGATGCCGTCGGCCCAGCTCAGCGCGGTGGAGGCGTGGGAGTTCTCCACGATGTCGTGGTCGGACTCGGCCCGGGACGGGTACCCGGACATCCCGCCACGGCGGCGCAGGCCCGAGAAGTCCTGCCGGCCGGTGAGGAGCTTGTGGACGTAGGCCTGGTGCCCGGTGTCGAAGACGATCCGGTCCACCGGTGAGTCGAAGACGCGGTGCAGCGCGATGGTCAGCTCGACGACGCCGAGGTTGGGCCCCATGTGGCCGCCGGTGGCCGAGACCGAGCTGACGAGGAACTCCCGGATCTCCTTGGCCAGGACCTCCAGCTCGGGGGACGTCAGCCGTCGCAGGTCGGCGGGGCGGCGGATGCGCTCCAGCTGGCTCATGGTCGGTCCTTCCCCGGAGCGCGAGGAGACGCACCGGTGCAACACTGTAGGACGCGCGGCGGCCGCGGGCGAGGTCTGAGGGCGTGCGGGTGGTCACCGTCGTGCCGCGCGACGGTTTCGGGCCGCGCCCGCACGGCGACGGCGGGCCCCGCCCGGAGGATCCGGACAGGGCCCGCTGTCGGGGCTGGGGCATGACGAGCCCGACGGGCAGTGACGAGCCCGGCTGGGCAGTGACGACCCGTGCCGGGGCGTCGACGACCCGGGCCGGGGCGTCGACGGCCCGGTCAGGCCTTGACGAGCTGCCGCAGGACGTACTGGAGGATGCCGCCGTTGCGGAAGTAGTCGGCCTCACCGGGGGTGTCGATGCGCACCACCGCGTCGAACTCGACGACCGAGCCGTCCTCCTTCGTGGCGGTGACCTCGACCGTGCTGGGCGTGGTCCCCTCGTTGAGCCCGGTCACCCCGGCGACGTCGAACGTCTCCGTGCCGTCCAGGCCGAGCGAGTCGGCGTTCTGCCCGGCGGGGAACTGCAGCGGCAGCACACCCATGCCGATGAGGTTCGAGCGGTGGATCCGCTCGAAGCTCTCGGTGATGACGGCGCGGACGCCCAGGAGCGCGGTGCCCTTGGCCGCCCAGTCGCGCGACGAGCCGGAGCCGTACTCCTTGCCGCCCAGGATCACCAGCGGCACCCCGGCCTCGGCGTAGTCCTGCGCGGCGTCGAAGATCGCGGCCTGCTCCCCGGTGAGGAAGTTCTTCGTGAAACCGCCCTCGACGCCGTCGAGGAGCTGGTTGCGCAGCCGGATGTTGGCGAAGGTGCCGCGGATCATCACCTCGTGGTTGCCGCGGCGCGAGCCGTAGGAGTTGAAGTCGCGGCGGGCCACCCCGTGCTCGGCGAGGTACGTCCCCGCGGGGCTGTCGGGCTTGATCGACCCGGCCGGCGAGATGTGGTCGGTCGTCACCGAGTCGCCCAGCTTGGCCAGCACCCGCGCGCCGGTGATGTCCTGGACGGGCTCGGGGTCGACGCTCATGCCCTCGAAGTACGGGGGCTTGCGCACGTAGGTCGAGTCCGGCTGCCAGTCGAAGGTGTCGCCCTCGGGCGTCTCCAGCGCGCGCCAGCGCTCGTCCCCGGCGAAGACGTCGGCGTAGTCCTTGGTGAACATCTCGCGGTCGATCGAGGACGCGATCGTGGCGTCGACGTCGGCGGCGGTGGGCCAGATGTCGGCGAGGAAGACGTCCTGGCCGTCCTTGTCCTGCCCCAGCGGCTCACCGGCGAAGTCGAAGTCCATGGTCCCGGCGAGGCCGTAGGCGATGACCAGCGGCGGGGAGGCGAGGTAGTTCATCTTCACGTCGGGGTTGATGCGGCCCTCGAAGTTGCGGTTGCCGGAGAGGACCGACGCGACCGAGAGGTCGTTCGCGTTCACGGCGGCGGAGATCTCCTCGGGCAGCGGACCGGAGTTGCCGATGCACGTGGTGCAGCCGTACCCGACGAGGTGGTAGCCGAGGTTCTCCAGGTAGGGCCACAGGCCCGCCTTGTCGTAGTAGTCGGAGACCACCTTCGACCCCGGCGCCATGGACGTCTTGACCCAGGGCTTGACCTGCAGGCCCCGCTCGACCGCGTTCTTGGCCAGCAGGCCGGCGGCGAGCATGACGGAGGGGTTGGAGGTGTTCGTGCACGACGTGATCGAGGAGATGACGACGGCGCCGTGGTCCAGCTCGGTCTCGCGGCCGTCGGCCATCGTCACCGGCACCTTCTTCGACACCCGGCCGATGCCCAGGTGCGTGTGGTGGTGGGGCTCGGCGCGCTCGACGCCGTCGGTGCCGACCGCGATGGGGTCCGAGGCGGGGAAGGTGTCCTCGACCGCCTCGTCCAGCTCGTTCTCCGCGAACGGCTCCTCGGCGCCCACGTAGTGCGGGAGCGCCTCGGCGAAGGCCGACTTCGCGTCGGTGAGGGCGATGCGGTCCTGCGGGCGCTTGGGCCCGGCGATCGAGGGCACCACCGTGGACAGGTCGAGCTCGAGGTACTCCGAGAACGCGGGCTCGCGGCTCGCGTCGTGCCAGAGGCCCTGCTCCTTGGCGTACGCCTCGACGAGGGCGACCTGCTCCTCCTCGCGCCCGGTCAGGCGCAGGTAGTCCACGGTGACCTGGTCGATCGGGAAGATCGCGGCGGTCGAGCCGAACTCCGGGCTCATGTTGCCGATGGTGGCGCGGTTGGCCAGCGGAACGGCGGCGACGCCCTCGCCGTAGAACTCGACGAACTTCCCGACGACCCCGTGCTCGCGGAGCATCTCGGTGATCGTCAGCACGACGTCGGTGGCGGTGGCGCCGGGCGGGATGGAACCGGAGAGCTTGAAGCCGACCACGCGCGGGATGAGCATCGACACCGGCTGGCCGAGCATCGCGGCCTCCGCCTCGATGCCCCCGACGCCCCACCCGAGCACCCCGAGCCCGTTGACCATCGTGGTGTGCGAGTCCGTCCCGACGCAGGTGTCGGGGTAGGCCTGGACGACGCCGTCGACCCCTCGGGTCATCGTGACCCGGGCGAGGTACTCGATGTTGACCTGGTGGACGATGCCGGTGCCGGGCGGGACGACCTTGAAGTCGTCGAACGCCGTCTGGCCCCAGCGCAGGAACTGGTAGCGCTCCTTGTTGCGACCGTACTCGAGCTCGACGTTGCGCTCGAAGGCGTCCTCGCGGCCGAAGACGTCGATGACGACGGAGTGGTCGATGACGAGCTCGGCCGGGGCGAGCGGGTTGATGCGCGCCGGGTCGCCGCCGAGCTCGGCGACGGCCTCACGCATGGTCGCGAGGTCGACGACGCAGGGCACGCCGGTGAAGTCCTGCATGACCACGCGGGCCGGGGTGAACTGGATCTCGGTGCTGGGCTGCGCCGCGGGGTCCCACGTGGCGAGGGCACGGACGTGGTCGGCGGTGACGTTCTTGCCGTCCTCGGTGCGCAGGAGGTTCTCCGCGAGGACCTTGAGGCTGTACGGGAGGCGGTCGAGACCCTCGACGGCGGCGAGCCGGTAGATCTCGTAGCTCTTCTCGCCCACCTCGAGGGTTCCCCTGGACTTGAAGCTGTCAGTGCTCACATGTGCTCCTCGGCTCGTGCTGGCGCGTGCGGTGCGCGTCTGTGCGCCTGCGGCCATCGTTCCACGACCGTCACCACACCCTCTTATATCTCGATGTCAAGATAGTTCCTCGCCCGAGGTGTGTCCACCGACACGCCTCACGGGCGGCGCAGCGTGACGACGACCTCGAAGTGGTGCGTGTGCGGGAAGAGGTCGAACGCCCGGACCGCGGTGGGGACGTAGCCGTGGTCCCGCGCCGCCCGCAGGTCGCGGGCCAGGGCGGCGGGGTCGCACGCGACGTGGACGACCCGGTCGGCGCCCAGCGCGGCCACCGCCGCCATGACGCCGGGGCCGGCGCCGGTGCGCGGCGGGTCCAGGACCACGACGTCGGCCCCCGCCCCGGCCGCGACGGCCGCCGGGTCGACGGGCCCGTGGTGGAGCGTGGCCCACCGCTGGTCGTGGAGGTTGCGCCGGGCGTCCCGGACGGCGTCGGCGGCCCCCTCGACCGTGAGGACCCCGCCGGCCGGGCCCACGGCGAGGGCCAGCGGCAGGGTCAGCAGACCGGCTCCGGCGTAGAGCTCGAGCACCCGCTCCCCCGCCCGGGGCGCGGCGGCGGCGAGGACGGCGTCGACGAGGGTGGCGGGGGCGGCTCGGTGGACCTGCCAGAAGCCGGCGCCGCCCACCCGGTAGGTGAGCTCGCCGAGGGACGTGCCGACCCGCTCACGCACGCTGCGCCGCGGCGGCCCGGTGCGGCGCCGGGCGGCGGGCTCGCCGTCGACGAGGACGAGCGGGTCCCCGGCGCTCGGGGCGACCGCCTGCACGCGGGCACCCGGCGCCCACGTCGAACGCCACGGCGAGCCCGGGCCGAGCAGCCCGAGCCCGGTGATCCCCTCCGCCGCCAGGGGCATCGCCGCCAGGGCCAGCACGTCGTGGCTGCGGGAGCGGTGCATCCCGGCCTGGCCGGACCGGTCGACGGTCAGCTCGATGCGGGTGCGGGTGGCCAGACCGTCGTCGTCGCCGGGCAGGGCCTCGACGTCCACCCCCTCCGGGCGCACCGCGGCGACGTCGGCGGCGACCTCCTCCCCGCCGATCCGGCGCAGCGTGTCGGCCAGGACGCGGGCCTTCCAGGACCGCTGGGCCGGCAGCGCCACGTGGGCCAGCTCGCCGCCGCCGACGCCGCCGGGACCGGCCTCGGGCCACACGGAGGGGACGCGCTCGGCGGCCGGGGTGAGGATCTCGACGGCGTCGGCCCGCCAGAAGCGCGAGCGGCGGTCGGTGACGTCCAGGACGACCTCCTCGCCCTCGATGGCGTGGCGGACGAAGACCACGCGGCCGTCCAGCCGGGCCACGCAGTGGCCGCCGTGCGCCGGCGGGCCGACGGTGACGACCGGGCGTTCCTCGCTCACTTCTTCTCCTCCAGGTGGTCGACCTCGTGCAGCTGGAAGGGCACCGACGCCATGACGACTCCCGGGGTGTAGAGCAGCCGGCCCTTGAGCCGCAGGGCGCTCTGGTTGTGCAGCACCTGCTCCCACCAGTGGCTCACGACGTACTCGGGCACGAAGACGACGACGAGGTCGCGCGGCGAGGCGCGCCGCACCGCCCGGACGTGCTCGACCACCGGACGGGTGATCTCCCGGAACGGGGAGTCCAGCACGGTGAGCGGGACGGGGATCTCGGCCTCCTCCCACGCCCGGCGCAGCTCGGCCGTGTCGGCCGGGTCGACGTTGACCGTCACGGCCTCGAGGGTCGACGGCCGCGTGGCCCGGGCGTAGGCCAGCGCCCGCATGGCGGGCTGGTGGAGCTTGGAGACCAGGACGACGCCGTGCACGCGCGAGGGCAGCGCGCGGGCGGCGGCGAGGTCGGGCACGGTGAGGTCACGCGCGACCGTGTCGTAGTGGCGCCGGATGCCGTTCATCGCCCCGTAGAGCACCGCCATGAGGACCAGGGTGATCCACGCCCCGTGGGTGAACTTCGTGACGAGGACGATGAGCAGGACCGTGCCAGTCATGGCCAGGCCGAAGGTGTTCACCATCCGCGAGCGCCGCATGCGGGCGCGGACCGGGCCCGAGGTCTCCACCCGCAGCCGGCTGGTCCAGTGCCGCACCATGCCGAGCTGGCTGACGGTGAAGGAGATGAACACCCCGACGATGTAGAGCTGGATGAGGCGGGTGACCTGGGCGTCGAAGGCGACGACGAGGACGACCGCCGCCGCCGCGAGGAGCAGGATGCCGTTGGAGTACGCCAGGCGGTCGCCGCGGGTGTGCAGCTGACGCGGCAGGAAGCCGTCCCGGGCGAGGATGGAGCCCAGACCCGGGAAGCCGTTGAAGGCGGTGTTGGCGGCCAGGACGAGGATGAGGCCGGTGACCACGGTGACGACGAGGTACATGACGGGCACGTCGGTGAAGACGGCTGCGGCGATCTGACCGATGACCGGGTGCTGCTCGTAGTCGTCCCCGACCGGCACCCCGTCGCGCAGGAGCTGGGTGCCGGGGTCCTCGACGTAGCGCACCCCGGTGGCCCCGGCGAGCAGGAGCACCGACATGAGCATGGTGGCGGAGATCAGCCCCAGGAGGAGCAGGGTGGTGGCGGCGTTGCGGGAGCGGGGTCGACGGAACGCCGGGACGCCGTTGCTGATCGCCTCGACGCCGGTGAGGGCGGCGGAGCCCGAGGAGAAGGCCCGTAGCACGAGGAACGCCCCGGCCAGCCCGACCAGGCCCTGGTCCAGCGCCGCCTCCGGCAGGACCTCCAGCCCGGCCGACTCGGCACGGGCCAGGGTGCCGGTGGCGGACTGGACCATCCCGACGACCGCCATGAGCCCGATCGAGCCCATGTACAGGTAGGTGGGGATGGCGAAGCCCGTACCGGACTCGCGGACGCCCCGCAGGTTCAGCAGCGCCAGCAGCGCGATGACGCCGACGGCGACCGGCACCTCGAGCCCGATCGCGGCCGGGAGGGCGGCGGCGAGGTACTGGGCGCCGGAGGAGATCGAGACCGCCACCGTCAGCACGTAGTCGACGAGCAGCGCGCTCGCCACCCCCAGGCCCGCCCGCGGGCCCAGGTTCTCCGTGGCGACCTCGTAGTCCCCGCCGCCGGAGGGGTAGGCGTGGACGGTCTGGCGGTAGGAGGCGACGACCGTGAGCATGACGACGACCACCGCCAGGCCGACCCACGGCGAGATCGCGGTGGCCGCGAACCCGGCGAGGGCGAGGGTGAGGATGATCTCGTCCGGGGCGTAGGCCACGGACGACAGCGCGTCCGAGGCAAAGACCGGCAGGGCGATCCGTTTGGGCAGAAGGGTCTGGCTCAGGCGGTCGCTGCGCATCGGGCGTCCGACGAGCATGCGCTTGAACGCCCCTGGGATGTCCGGCACGGGAGCCCATGCTAGGCCCCGCGCGGTAGCGTCGCCCCGTGCACTTCGTGATCATGGGCTGCGGCCGTGTCGGCGCCACGTTGGCGGAGCAGCTGGAGGAGGGCGGGCACTCCGTCGCCGTCGTCGACCAGAACCCCGACGCGTTCCGGCGTCTGCCCGAGGACTTCCAGGGCCGGCGGGTGACCGGCCTGGGGTTCGACCGCGACGCCCTCGCCCAGGCGGGCATCGAGGAGGCCTACGCCTTCGCGGCGGTCTCCAACGGCGACAACTCCAACATCATCGCCGCGCGCGTCGTGCGCGAGACGTTCGGCGTCGCCAACGTCGTCGCCCGCATCTACGACCCGCGGCGGGCCGAGGTCTACCAGCGGCTGGGCATCCCGACGGTGGCGACCGTGCGGTGGACCGCGGACCAGGTGCTCCGCCGGCTCGTGCCGATGGGTGCGGTGGCGGAGTTCCAGGACGCCTCGTCCCAGGTCTCCCTGGCCAGCTTCGACCTGCACCGGCGGTGGGTCGGCGAGGACATGCGGCGCCTGGAGCGGGTGGCCGGGGCCCGGGTGGCCTACCTCACCCGGCTCGGGCTCGGGATCATCCCCGAGGAGGGCACGGTGCTCCAGGAGCACGACGTCGTCCACCTCGTCGTGGCGACCGACCGGATCGGACCGGTGCAGCGGCTCCTCGCCGTCGCGCCGGCGGAGGAGGAGTGATGCGCGTCCTCATCGCGGGAGCGGGCTCGGTCGGGCGCTCGATCGCCCGGGAGCTCCTCGGGCACGGCCACGAGGTGGCCCTCATCGACCGCAACCCCGCGGCCATGCGCATCGCCAGCGTCGCCGAGGCGGACTGGCTCCTCGCCGACGCGTGCGAGCCGTCCGCCCTGGCCGAGGCGCAGGTCGAGGACGCCGACGTCGTGGTGGCGGCCACCGGCGACGACAAGGTCAACCTCGTGGTGTCCCTGCTCGCCAAGACCGAGTTCGGGGTCCCGCGGGTCGTGGCGCGGGTGAACAACCCGAAGAACGAGTGGATGTTCGACGAGGCGTGGGGCGTCGACGTCCAGGTCTCCACCCCCCGGATCATGACCTCCCTGGTGGAGGAGGCGGTCACGGTGGGCGACCTCGTGCGCATCTTCCGGTTCCACCAGTCCGGGGCGAGCATGCACGAGCTCACCCTGCCGGCGGACTCTCCGGTGGTCGGGGCGCTGGTCGGGTCCCTGCGCTGGCCCACGGACACCGTGCTCGCCGCGGTCATCCGCGAGGACCGGCCCTTCACGCCGACGCCGGACGACACCCTCGAGGCCGGCGACGAGCTGCTCTTCGTCGTCGCCGCGGCGGCGCTGGAGTCCGACCTCAGCGAGCTTCAGCAGATGCTGGCTCCCGCACGAGGAGCCACGTGAGCCACAGGGTGAGCCCCCACAGGGGCAGGCCCATGGCGATCCGGGCGGTGCCGAGCCAGGCGACCTCCGCGTCGAGGTAGAGCGGGACCTGGACGAGCAGGCGCAGCGCGAACATCCCCACCCACAGCCAGGTGGCGACGGTGTAGCGGGAGCGTCGGGCGCGCTGGCCCGGGTCGGTCCGCCACGACATGTCGTGACCGCGCAGGAGCGCGACCACCACCCCGACGACCGGCCACCGCAGCGCGAGCGCCACGAGGAGGGCGACGAGGTATGCCGCGTTCGTCCACAGGCCCATCGCGAAGTAGTCCTCGGCGCGGCCGGACTGCCAGGCCCACACGACGCCGACGAGGACCCCGAGGAGGCCGCCGACCGCCTGGGTGACCGGGGTGCGCTGGACGAGCCGCAGGACCGTGGCGGTCAGCGCCACGGCGAGGGAGGCCACGAGGGCCGGGACGAGGTCGCGGGTGGGGACGAACACGGCCAGGAACACGGCGCCGGGGGCCATCGACTCGGCCACGCCGCGCCACCCGCCGATGGAGTCGGCCACGGAGAAGTCCTCGCCGACGAGCTGACGCAGGCTCGAGCGTGCGGCGGCCTCGGGCAGCGGGCCCGGCTCCGTCGCCTCGGCGTCCTGGGGCTCGGTCATCAGTCGTCCCCGCGGGCGCCGAGCTCGTAGGCCGGGTTGAAGATGGCCGGCCGGCCGTGGTCGTCGTAGACCACGCCCTCGGCGACGAGACGGCGCCCGGGCTCGATGCCCGGGACGTCCCGGCGCCCGAGGAAGATCAGCTCCACCGAGCCCGAGCCGTCGTACAGCCGGGCCACGAGGGCGGGCGTCTCGCCCCGCGGGCGGTAGGTGAGGGAGGAGATGACCCCGGCCACGCGGGCGGGCCGGCGCGCGACGCACTCGGCGACGGGCGTGGCGCCCGAGGTCCGGGCGGTTCGCAGCTGCTCTGCGGCGTCGATCTCCTCGCGTGAGGCGGTGAGCCGGTGCACGGACTCCAGGAGCCGGCCCATCACCGCACCTCCGTGATCTCCGGGCCGCGCCGCAGCGGGTCGAGCGGGGCGTCCGCGGGCACGGGTGCCGGCGGGGCGGCCCCCCGGCCGGGGGCGTGGAGGAGGAGCACGTCGCGCGGGGCCCGCGCCTCACCCCCACGGACGACGACGACGTCGGCGAGCAGCGCCTCGAACGTCGCCGCCTCGTCGGGCTCGACGGCGGCCCGGCCGGTGAGCACGGCCCGGAGGAACCAGCGGGGGCCGTCGACGCCGAGGAACCGCGCCGGGCGGTGCCCGACGCCGCCCTCGGGGGTCTTGACGGGCAGCCGGGTGACGAGCTCGGTGCCGAACGGGCCGGTGGCCTCCTCGCTCGTCCCGCCCTGCTTGGCCACGGACGCGGAGATCTCCTCGCGGAGCTCGTCCCAGATCCCGGCGGTGCGGGGCGCGGCGAAGACCTGCAGCTGCATGGCCGAGCCCTCGAGGCCCAGGGTCACCGCGACGACGTTGCGCGACTTCTTCTCCATCTCCAGGCGCACCTGGAGACCGCTGCGGGCCGGCACGCGCAGCGCGCCGAGATCGAGCCGGGCACCGAGCTCGGGCTGATCGGCGACGTCGTACGGACCGCGGGAGGCGCCGGTGGGGTCCTCCCGGCGGACCGGGTCGGTCGCCGGCGCACCGGTGGCGGTCGCCGGCGTGTCGGCACGCTCGTCGGTCTCCGGCGCGTCAGCGCCGTCGGCAGGCGCCTCGTCCCGGCTGCGGCGCGAGAACAGGCCCATCAGATCGTCTCCTCGGTCCGTGGTCGCCCGTGTGGTGGGCGCCCTCGACTGTACCCGCGCCCGCGGTGCCCGTGCTGACGGCCCGTGGGCGCGGGCCCGGTGCGAGGTGTCCGTGCCGAGGTGGCAGAGTGGGATCCGTGAGCTCTCGTGCACCGCTGGTCTACTCCGAACGGCTGAGCCCCTCGGTCCGCACGCACCTGGTGTCGGTGCTCGCCGGGCTGGGGACGGCCCTGGCCGTCTCCCTCTTCGGGACGGCGGCCGCGGTCGTGGCGGGCGTGGCCGTGACGGTCGGGATCTCCGCGCTGCTCGTCGCCACGGCACCGGTGGTCCGGGTCACCGAGGGGGGCGACCCGGCCGACGGTGGTGCCCCCGACGCGCGTCGGCTCCACGCCGGCGGTGCGGTCATCCCGGTCGACGCCCTCGGCGAGGTGCAGGTGCTCGACGCCGACGGGCTGCGAGAGGCGATCGGGCCCGGTGCCGACGTGCGCGACCACGTCTGCCACCGCTCGTGGGTGCGCGGCGGCGTGCGGGTGGCCGTGGTGGACCCGCGGGACCCGACGCCGTCGTGGGTGGTGTGCACGCGCCGGCCCACGCAGCTCATCGCTGCGCTGGGCCGGCGCGGGGGCTGAGCGGGTCAGGCGGCGCACTCGGAGCAGACGAGCTGTCCGTTCTCCTCGTACGCGAGCTGGCTGCGGTGGTGGACCAGGAAGCACTTGGAGCAGGTGAACTCGTCCGCCTGGCGCGGCAGCACCCGCACGGAGAGCTCCTCGCCGGACAGATCCGCGCCGGGGAGCTCGAAGCCCTCCGCCGCCTCGGCCTCGTCCTCGTCCACCGCTCCGGAGTTCTTCTCGGCGCGGCGGGCCTTCAGCTCCTCGATGGAGTCCTCGGAGAGGTCCTCTTCGTTCTTGCGCGGTGCGTCGTAGTCGGTCGCCATCTCGGCGTCACGCTCCGGTTTCCTCGTGGTGGTGTGGGTCGGGTCGGCCGATCGGCCGGACACCCCGGGAAAACGCCGTTGTCGCCGTTTTGTTCCCGCGGTCACCGGAGTATGAACCACCATGGCCGGGAGCGCAGCCCTTTGCGGGCCACATCGGTGCCGTTCGTGGCCGAACTCACAGGCGCCTGCCGTCGGGCCCGGTGCCGCTCGACGCCGGCACGCGACGGCCCTCGGCCCGTCTCGCGGGCGACGGGGGCGCGCGTCCACGGTGGCCCCCGGTTGGCGCACCGCGGCCCGGGCCGGGACACGTGGTGAACACACCGGGGGCAATGCGCGGCCCGGGCGCGGGCGGATGGCACCCTCGGGTGGAGAACCTCGAAGGAGGACCCATGGTTGAGCTCGAGCTCCTCGGTCTGCACGGCGACGGTGAGCACCTGACGCTGACCGACGACGACGGACGTCGCTACCGCCTGTCCATCGACGACACGCTGCGCGCCGCCGTCCGCCGCGACCGACCCCACCTGGAGGCGCTGCGCGCCGCCGGGGAGTCGCCCCTGCGCCCCAGGGACATCCAGGCGCTCGTGCGCGCCGGTGCCAGCGCGGAGGAGGTGGCCGAGGTCTCAGGCCTCTCGCCCGAGCACGTCCGACGGTACGAGGGCCCCGTCCTGGCCGAGCGGGAGTGGGTGGTCCAGCAGGCGCAGGGCCACCGCGTCGGCCGGGAGAGCGACGCCCCGCGCCTGGGCGACCTCGTCCTCGACCGTCTCGCCGCCCGGGGCGTCGTCACCGGCGCGCTCGCCTGGGACGCGGTCCGCCGCCAGGGACAGGCGTGGGAGGTCGTCGTGACGTTCGTCGCCGGCGGTCGCGAACGTGAGGCCCGCTGGCAGGTGGACCTCCCGGCCCGGAGCGTCCACGCCCTCGACGACGAGGCACGGTGGCTCTCGGAGACCGAGGTCGGTCCCGGGGCTCACCCGCGCCGGCACCTGAGCCCTGTCGGCGCAGGCCGGGCCGGGGTCCAGGACCTCGCTCCTGAGCGGCGCCCGCGCCGCGACGAGCCGGTCGAGCCGGTCGAGCCGGTCAAGCCGGTCGAGCCGGCCGAGGAGACCCTCCCCGAGCGGTCCGAGACCGACTCGCTCCTGGCCCAGCTCGCCGCCCACCGCGGCACGCGCCTGGAGCTGCAGCCCGAGCTCGAGGCGGACGACGAGGAGGGGGGCGCCCTGTGGGACGCCCCCGGGGCGCACCCGCCGGCCTCCCGGCCCGAGGAGGCCACCGACGCCCACGTCCTGGCGCTGCCGCGCCGTGCCGTGACGCAGGTGGAGACCGGCCCGGGGACCACGCCCGCCCTGCCGGCCACCGACCGGCCCGGCAGTGAGGACGTGCCCGGCGCGTCGGACGACCGCGAGGTCGACGGCCCGCCCTCGGGAGGGCCCGGACCCGCGCCCGACGGCGGTCACGCCGGCCGGCAGCCCCGGCGGCAGCGTCGCTCCGCCCGCCGCAGCGTCCCGAGCTGGGACGAGATCGTCTTCGGCGCGCGGCCGGAGTAGGCCGCGCTCGGCGCCCGGGCGCTCGGTCCCCCAGCGTCCGCGGGTCCGGGCGCTCAGTACCCCAGCGGCAGCGTCTGCGGGCTCGGGCTCGCCGCCCGGGCGACCGCGGAGGTGACGTGGCGCATGTGGTGACGGCGGCACAGCACCTCGTAGCCCACCTCGTCCTCCCGCTCGGGCACGGCGGTGTCGGCACCGTCGGGGCGGGGCGCCTCGGCGGTGTCGCCGACCACCACCTGCTCGCCCTCGGTGACCATGACCCCGCGGACCGTGCGGGCGTTGTGGGTCGCGCGCGAGCCGCACCAGCACAGCGCCTCCACCTGGAGGACCTCCACCCGGTCGGCGAGCTCGAGCATGCGCGCCGAGCCCGGGAAGAGGCGCGTGCGGAAGTCGGTGGTGATCCCGAAGCCGAAGACGTCGACCCCCATCTCGTCGACGAGACGGGCGAGCTGCTCGACCTGGCCGGGGGTGTAGAACTGCACCTCGTCGCAGATGAGGTAGTCCACCCGCGCACCGTGGGTGCGCCGGCGTACCACCTCGGTCCAGAAGTCGGTGTCGTCGGTGACCTCCACGGCGGGGACCGCCAGGCCCAGGCGCGAGGACAGCATCGCCTGGCCGGCGCGGTCGTTGCGGGAGAAGCGGACGCCGTCGCGGCCACGGGCAGCGTGGTTGTGGTCCATCTGGAGGGCCAGGGTGGACTTGCCCGAGTCCATGGTCCCGGAGAAGAAGACGAGCTGGGCCACCTAGACCACCGCCTGGACGAGGGGCACCTCGAGCTCGTCGGGCGTCAGCGCCCCGTGCATGCCGACCAGGGCGAGCGACCGGGCCGGCTGGGTGCGTGAGTCCACGACCGCGTGCCGCCCGGTCATGACCGCGACGACGTCGCCGATGGCCGCGGCGCGCTCGGGTGCCACGGGGCCGAGCAGGCCCGTGGCGACGAGCTCCTCCCGATCCACGACCCACGCCCGCTCGCCGAGCACCTCGCGCCACCGGCGGGCGACGTCGGGGGCGGCCCCGGGGCGGGTGTAGACGTGACAGGCACGCGGCTCCCCCGCGACCAGCTCCACCCCGGCCGCCAGGGCGGGGGTGGTGGCGACGTCGACCCGGTCGGTGACGTCGACCATGCCGTGGTCGGCGGTGATGACGAGGAGCGTGCCCGGCGGGAGCGACCGCTCGAGACGGCGCAGCTCGCGGTCGGTGGACTCCATCTCCTCCCCCCACTGCCACGACCCCCAGCCGTGCACGTGCCCGGTGTGGTCGACGTCGCCCCAGTAGAGGTACACGGCGGCGGCGCCGCGGCGGAGCTGGGCGACCGCGGCGTCCACCCGCTCGGGGAGGAGCTCCGCCGAGACGTTGCGCACACCTCGCAGCGCCGCCTCGGTGAGCCCCGAGCCGACGAACCGGGCCGGGCCCACGCTGACGACCTCGGGCAGCTCCTCGCCCGCGGCACGCCGGCCCGCCAGCTGCTCGAAGAGGGTGTCGGTGCGCTGCCACTCCCGCGGGGTGACGCTCGCGCCGTCCCACTGGATGAGGTTGAGGACCCCGCCGTGCCCGGGGTCCCGCACGGAGTAGCCCAGCATGCCCGTGCGGCCGGGCAGCTCGCCGGTGCCGAGGGTGGTGATGGCCGCGGCCGTGGTCGAGGGGAACGTCGTCGTGAGGGTCCGGGCGCCGGCCGAGCGCAGGAAGGGTGCGTGCCCGCCGCGCTCGGCGAGCATCCGCACCCCCAGACCGTCGACGAGGACGACGCAGACCCTCGGGGCCGCGGGCAGGCCGAGGAGGGACCGGTCCTCCGCGGAGGTGCGACCGGCCGAGGTCGTGGCCAGCCCGACGGCGTCCAGCGCCGCGGGCATCACCGAGCGCAGGTGCGGGTGCTCGACCGGCACCGCCGCACTCACGCCCGGGCCGCGGTGGCCGCCGACAGCGTCCGGGCGAAGGACAGGGCGCCCTCGACGGCGCCCTTCCCCTCGGCCTCGACGCTCACCCGGACCGCGACGTCGTCCGGCGAGAGCATCCCGGTGTAGCCGTGGTCGGCCTCGCAGTCGGGGTCGCCGCAGGTCGCCGGCTGGAGGTCGACGCTGAGGACCGCCCCCCAGCTCACCGCGACGGTCAGCTCCTGGGTGCTCATGCCGCGGGCGTGGGCGGGCTCGCTGACACCGTGGGTGAGCGAGACGGTGCGCACCTGGTGCAGCGGCACCGACTCGGTGGTCGCGGCGGCCGAGGGCCGGCCGTCGGCGCCGGGCATGTCGTCCACGTGCGCGACGACCAGGCGCGTGGGCGTCAGCACGAGGGCGGTGAGGTGGCGCCGGACCTCGGTGCTGTCGAACGTGGTCTCCGGGTGGACGAGGAAGGAGACGACCGGCTCGTCGGCCAGTGCGACGTCGATGACGCCGGCAACCAGCTCCGGGTAGTACCCGGCGTGGTCGAGGTCCGAGCGCAGCTGCTTGGCGAGGTTGGTCACGGGCACCCCGTCATTGTTCCACCCTCGCACCGCCGTCGTCCTCCTCCGACCCCCGGCCCCCCGCCGTCCGGGTGCCGGGGCCGTCCGCCACGACGCCGACCGGCGCCGGCTCGGCGGGGGTGGGCAGGCTACGCCGCCCGGCGTCCTGCCGCACCGGGTGGCCGACCTCGAGGACGGCGGAGGCCACGCACAGGCCGTCCTCGCCCACGATGACGGGGTTGAGCGCCACCTCGGCCACCTCGGGCAGGTCGTCGACGAGCATCGAGACCCGGGCGAGGAGGTCCTCCAGGGCCGCCACGTCCGCGGCGGGCAGCCCCCGGTGTCCGAGGAGCCTCGGCGCGGCGCGCACCGACCGCACCATCTCCGCGACGTCG